>CBFIHW010000038.1:0-21853 GCA_965662325.1 uncultured Pirellulales bacterium
CCTTTTCCTGGCCATTCTGTCGAATTGGTCGCTGTAGCGTATCATCCCAGCGACTGAAATAGCTCTTGATGCGATCTTCGAGTACTTGTTCGAGTCTTCTTTGATCAACGTCACCTGCAGTTTCTTTTCCACTTTGAGCGAGGCTACGAATATCTCGCAGGTCGTATGCATTTGCATCGAGTTTGGCGATCGTACTCTCTAGTTCATCATGCCCAGTGAAGAAGACATGCCGAAATGTTGCCTCATTATGACCACATAGTTGCTCAAGAATTGCCGCGATAGTTTTTGTATCACCAAGCTCTGATCCATCAGGAGTAGTGAGGCTCGAAGCGGGCTGCGATCCCCATCTTTTCTGAAGTTGATAGTGATTTCCATTGTGCTCAATACCGACTGTGATTGATGCGTAGTCACCACCCGGAAGAGGAAACCATGGTGAGATTAAATCACGTAGCCGTGCGGGAGTCAGATCAGTTGGCGTAAAGAGACTATGAAAAATCGCCTGTCTTAGAGTCGACTTTCCAGTCTCATTCGGTCCACTTATAACTACGATTTGGCTTGAGAGATCCCATGACGTGTCTCGAAACGTACCAAATGGATGGAGCCTAATCGAAGTCAGCCTCATGAGTTTGAAATCTCCTGGATCAAATCATGAGCTAGCGTGACATCATTCGGATGTTGGCTGTCGGCTAGAAGTGTTGAGAGAAGACGCTCAGCAAGTGTTCCCTGTGGGTAAAGAGTTGCAATAGTACCGGAATCAATTTTATTTTTGATATCAAGATCGACAGTGCATGTTCGAAATCGATTTTGGATGGTTTCTATGGATTTGTGCAATTCTTTCTGCTCATCAGTCGATAATTGACCAGAAAGTTTGAGGTCCAGTAGTACGGTATGTGAATCAAGTGAATCACATGTTCTCTGAAGCTCGGAAATATCGTTGAGGTCATGCAGACTTCGATCAAGTCGTACAAACTGAAGTTTTCCAGGGCTTAATCTTTTGTATTTTGTTAATTGGGAATCTTCAAAATCAAGAAGCCATGCCGATCCAGAGTGCTTGCACCGGACTGAGTCCGGTGTGTGGGTTCCGGCCATAAAAAGTTGTGACTTAGATCCTGAGGACGTTGTTGGAAATGGAACATGGATGTGTCCCAGTAGCCATGTGGTTAGACCAATTGCCTCAAGATCAGGCATCGTCATCGTGAAATAATTATCATTGGCATCCATTCCCAGGCCGGTGACATTGCCATGAGCAATTCCGATACGGAGAGACGATAGGGTTTTCTCGACATCGTCGATCCATGAAATGACAGGATCCTTCCCGGTTTTTGATGGGCAGGGGCATGGGAAAAACTGAACAGTCTCTCCACTCACTTCAAAAGTAACGACGGATGTTGTCGTAAGCAGTTCGATATTCGAGTATTCACAGGAAACCTTTTGAAAACGTTTCCAGACTTCAGTGTCCTCACCAGCGAAGAAGTCATGGTTGCCAGGAAGAACAAGAACCGAAGTACCGTTAAATTTAGCAAGTATGCCAACAGTTCGCTCGATATACGGTGTTTTCACTCGTGTGGAATCAAAGAGGTCACCACTTATGACAAAGAAATCAGCATGATTATCGTTTGCGGTCTCGATAAGACGTTCGAGGGCTTCAAAGCGTTCTTCAAGAAGTTGGTTGCGAGCCTCATCATCATGCTGTCGAAACGGCATTCCAATGTGATTGTCTGCAGTGTGGACGATGCGAATAGGCATGTGTGCTCGTCCTTCGTAATGTGTACTTTGATCGTGTGCTTAAAATGTCAGCTGTGCTTGTGATAATCGACTATGAAGTTCCGCCATAAGTTCATCTTCAGCAGCTTCATCATGAGCTTCATATGTGACAGAAAATCTAGTGAAAGCGCCACAGTCATCCCACGGCACAGTTGAAATTGAGAGTTCCTTTATCAGGAACTGACCTGCTTCAGAAGCATTCGAAAAGGTGAGTTCACCGGCGGATTTGGGGCTTTTTGTGTACAGGAAGTAGGTGCCTCCCGGCATTTCGCATTCGAAGCCAACGCTTCGAAGAACACCAACAAGCTTCTCGAGTCGCCGACGATATTTTTCTCGGACCTGATTGGGAATAGTATGGTCTGCGAGAGCAGCCGCAGCAGCTTTTTGAATGGCAATAAATTGACCAGAATCACAATTGTCTTTTACATCTGCAAAAGCCTGCACGATTTTTTCATGACCGCAAACCCAACCAAGTCGCCAGCCGATCATATGGAAGCCTTTTGACATCGAGTGGACTTCAACACCAACATCTTTTGCGCCCTCGATTGACAAAAATGAGAGGGGTTCGGTTTCATACGAAAGCATCATGTGTGCTGCGTCTTGAATAACAATGATTCGATTCTTCTTTGCAAACGCAACAACCTTTTTGTAGAAATCTTCAGTCGCCGTTTGACCGGTCGGACTATTCGGATAACAGAGCACGAGAATCTTGCTCCGAGCGAGAATGTCTGCAGGAATACCATCGAGGTCAGGGAAAAAGTTATTTTCCGGTACAAGCGGAAGCTTATAGACGTCACCACCAAACCACTGAGTTGCGGTGCCAGCGACAGGGTAGCCCGGCACAGTCATGAGAGTAACATCTCCTGGATTTATAAAAGCAGCAGGAAGCATTGCATAAGCCGTCTTTGATCCGATGCAGTGGTTAATTTCTCTTGTAGGATCAAGGACAACACGAAATTCTCTTTCCATGAAAGCGGCAACAGCTTCTTTGAACTCCAGAATGCCGTTGTCGGCGTATCCACGATTTTCCGGTCGATCAATTTCTTGCTTCATGATATCCCGAACACTTTCGGGTGCCATTTCATCATTTTCGCCAATGCCAAAGTCGAGCATTTTTCGTTCAGGATGTTCAGCAAGTGCGAGGCGTTTGGCCCGCTTGATAAGCTCAAATTTATAGACTTCTGTACCTTTTCCATAACCGGCCCCACCAATTCGTTCTGCAAATCGGTCCTGAAACCAAGGGTCATTCGTAGGTGGGCTCGTGGGACTTGCAGTCGACATGTCGATCTTTCTGTCAGGAGGGGAATTATCCGTGTGGAAATTTAAGGACTCAGCGTATATTTGAATTACCGAAGATAAAATTTTCCCGGAAGAAATCCAAGCAGGATGCTGGGATTACCCTCAATGATGGCTTTCAGTATCAAATACTCGTGAGGTATCATCATGTGGCAAGAGGTCAAACTAATGAATGATACGTTCCAGATATTTACAAGTCGCGTCATTACTGCATCTGACTACGGACCGCTGGACGGCTGTTTTGATCCTTTCGAAGACGAAGATGCTATCGAAGAACTGATAACATTTGAGTAGTTGTTGCAAACCACGTAGATTTATTCATTATCTGTTCGTCTGAGTACAAGAACCCGACACGGGGCGTGACGTAAGACTCGTTCAGCCACACTGCCTAGGAAGAGTCGCTTCATGCCGTGGTATCCGTGCGATGGGATAAGAATGAGATCAGCCTTATGTCGTTTTGCATAGTCAGCGATTTCAAGACCAGGTGTTCCAATCATTACGGCAAGATGAACACCGTCTGCATCGTGGTCATCTGCAAGTTTTTTGAGTGCAGTTGTTACTTTTTCAGTTCGAGAGACGTCAGTGATATCACCGAGCAGGACACCTGGTGACATTGTTTCAAGTGGCAGCATGACATGAATCAGATGAATTTGTGAAGGACTGTCAACAATCTCAAGAGCAGTTTCTATTGCACCAGTTGATGCAACTGAGAAATCAATTGGTACAACGACAGTAGAAACATGAAGTGGCATAAAACACCTTCTTCGGAGGATTAGTCATATACGGTAAATTCATTGTCTTTATATCGTCGCCAATAGTCTTTCAAGAGAGCCTTGACGCGGGGTGCAAGAATGCTTCCCCCGATGATATTTGCGACAGCCATAGACAGAAACATGAGATCAGAAAACTCGATAACATTATCTAAGGACGCAACAGCTCCAAGTATGATAAATCCGAGAAAGATAAAACGATAAACAATAATGGCTGTTCGTGTTGTTCCGAAGATATATTGCCAAGCCTTCTCTCCGTAGTATGACCAGCTGATCATGGTTGAGTATGCAAATAGAAATACGGATATATTGAGAACTGTGGGAAACCAGCTAAGTGTCTCAGAGAATGCCCAACGAGTCATTTCAACTCCTTGACCAGCTTCTGGTGTGTTATAGGCCCCACTCACAATGACAACGAGTGCCGTCATTGTGCAGATAACAACCGTGTCAATGAACGGTCCAAGCATAGCCACGAGTCCTTCACGGACCGGTTCGTCTGTTTTTGCTGCTGCATGAGCAATCGCAGCAGATCCGACCCCGGCTTCATTCGAGAACACTGCTCGCCGAATGCCTTGCACAAGGACGCCAATAAAGCCGCCGTATGCGGCCTCTGGTGACACGCAGGATCGCACAATGAGAACAGCGGCATCGGGAACTTGCTTGATGTGAATCGCGAGAATGACAAGCCCAGCCAGGACATAAATGCCGCACATGAGAGGAATAATTTTTTCAGTCACCTGACCAATGCGTTTAATGCCACCAATAATGACAAGGCCAACGAGAAAGGCGAGAACGCTACCAAAAACCCAATTAATTCCTGCTACATCACCTAGCATTCCACGGACCGCCGAGGTGGCTTGGTTTGCCTGAAACATGTTTCCACCACCAAAAGAGCCGCCGATGCAGAAAAGAGCAAAGACAAGACCGAAAGCCTTCGCCACAGGAAAAGGAAAGCCATGTTCCTGAAGACCAATTTCAAGATAGTGCATCGGTCCCCCATCGACCGTGCCATCAGGACGAACCTTTCGGTAGACCATCGCGAGGGTGCATTCATTGAATTTTGCAGTCATACCAAGGAGGCCAATCAATATCATCCAGATAACAGCGCCGGGACCGCCAGCGTGAATGGCAACAGCGACACCAGCAATATTACCGAGCCCCACCGTTGCACTCAGAGCGGAGGTAAGAGCTTGGAAGTGTGAGATCTCCCCAGGATCATCTGGGTTGTCGTATCTTCCACGTGTGATGTCGATGGCATGTTTGAAGCCACGGATGTTGAGCCATTTGTGGTAGATCGTAAAGAAAAGAGACCCACAAAAGAGAATCAGCACGATCAACGGGATGGGAACAGCCTCTACCGGCACCCAGAAGAGAACCTTTGCCATGTTTTCAACGATAAAACCAAACCGTGCATCGATAGATTCAGAAAGAGACGGGGTTGCAGTTTCTTCGTTTTCAGAAATATCAGATTGATTGACGACTGTCTCACCAGAGTCCTGAGCCTGAGCAAAGGATGTAAGGGTCAAGCCAGTAACTAGGATGAGGCAACTGAAAAAGAGGATCGATTTTAAGGAGTTGGGTGACATGACAAATTTTCGTGAGTAGTAGCGAATCCCCAACTGATCAGAATACGAAGTTCTCATTGGTGCTGGCAAGAACACTGTTTTTTGAAACAGTCTAGAGGCGCAAGAGATGCGAGCCACGAGGTATGCCATGTTTTCACCTCTTGCAAAAAGACGGAGATTGGTGGGAAGCCTATATTTCAGTAGATATTGGATGTATGGATTTACGGTGTCTCAAATTGTCTCACCTCTTTGTGTCTGGCTGAAGCGTGATCTGCGTGTTGTGGATCATGCAGCTCTGAGTGCTGCCATAGAGAGGGCTCAAGGCGGCGACGTTTTTTGTGTATTTGTGTATGAGCCAGAAATTTTCGGCCAGCCAGAAATACATTCGCGGCACCTCACATTTCAGAGAGAGTGCCTGATTGATCTTGAAAAGTCACTGCAACAACTTCGGATTCGACTGATAACAAGGCAAGGTGATGCAGTTGCAGTTCTCGAGCAGCTGCGAAGAGAAACAGGTTTTTCTAAGCTTTTTGCTCATGAGGAGACGGGCACAGCAATTAGCTACGCAAGGGACAAAAGAGTTCGTCATTGGGCACAGACTGTTGGTGTTCGGTTTGAGGAGTTTTCTCAGAATGGTGTTGTGCGTGGTTTGAATTCTCGAGATGGATGGAATCGAATTTGGGAATCGAAGATGAACCAGCCCCAAGCTACTGTTCATCCACTACCGAGGCACTGTGTCAATAAGAGGGTGATTGAATTGCCGTCGGCAGGTCTTCTTCAGCCGAGTGATCTTGGTTATGAAAAAAAACAGGTGGATTGCCAGCCTGGAGGAGAACACAACGCTGGAATGATTCTTCAAGACTTTGTTGATCATCGTGGTCAGTTCTACTCGGGGCGTATTTCGTCGCCAGTTACGGCACCAAAGTCCTGTTCTCGACTATCAGCACATCTTGCCTTTGGTGCGATTTCAATTCGGCGAGTCTGGCAGGCAACAGAGCAGAAGCGTACTGAGGTCAGAGGCTTTGCGATGACAGAAATAAATCAGGCAGCTCGGAAACAATTTCAAAGATGGCAAAAAAGTATTCAATCAATGCAGTCCCGATTGCACTGGCATTGTCATTTTATGCAAAAACTCGAAGATGAGCCGGAGATAGAACATAGAAATATGTGGTCAGCAGCAGACGGTCTTCGTGAAAATGAGTTTTCTGATGGATTTTTTCTTGCATGGAAAAACGGCCGTACGGGGTATCCTCTGGTTGATGCATGTATGCGAAGCCTGAATGTCACAGGCTGGCTTCCTTTTCGAATGCGAGCACTCGTTGTATCGTTCGCAAGTTATTCTCTGTGGCTTCATTGGCGACCTACAGGCCTTCACCTTGCAACTTGTTTTCTTGATTTTGAACCAGGCATTCACTGGTCTCAGATGCAGATGCAGAGTGGTACGACCGGGATCAATACTTTGCGGATTTACAATCCAACGAAGCAGGCTAAAGAGCAAGATCCGCAGGGACACTTCATTCGAAAATGGCTTCCTGAATTGATGTCTGTACCCGATGTCTTTATCCACACTCCATGGATGATGCCTGCTCATATTCAACAATCATCTGGCTGTGAAATTGGTTCTGTTTACCCAAAGCCAATCGTAGACCACGCACTAGCCATGAGACAGGCAAAGTCCCGATTCACCGTGGTACGTCAGGCCAAAAAAGCACGCGATGCCGCAAGTGCCGTTGCAGTCCGTCATGGTAGTCGTCGTGACCGACGTGGCGCAATGCGTCAAGATCCAGAGCGAAAACGCTTACGAATAAAAAAGTCCGCAAATCAACAAAGTGAAACGAGTCATACTGAAGAGCAGACGGTGCTTCCGTTCACGTATGATTAGAAACAACTTCAAACATATGAACAACAAGGATTTGAAGAAGAAATGTGTTGCATGCGGACGGTTTTTTTCATGGCGAAAAAAATGGGAAAGGTGTTGGGAGAATGTGCGGTATTGCTCTAGCCGTTGTCGTGGTCAGAAAAAAATGCAAGAGAATCAATAAGACCTGTCAGCTAACAAGTTGATCAGGCAATACATTTTTTCTGATGGATTAGTTTTCAAATTCGATAACCTCGAGATCATCACGAGATTCCAGAAGTATATCGATCGTATCAAATCCAATATCCGTATTCGCTACATTGAGTCTTTTGAGTAACGGTAGTTTTCCAAACGCGAGAAAACTCTTGTCAGTGAGTTGGGTCCCAGCAACATTAAGGTCAGTAAGTTGGGCCATCTTCATGATTGTCGGTAGTGATTCATCAGTCGTCGCTGTTGCCTTCAGATTCAAGACCTTGAGATTTGTTAATCCACTGAAAGCGGCAAGAACAGTGTCATTTGTTTTTGTTTCCCAAAGGTCAAGGTAGGTAAGCGTGAATGCGTTTCCTAGCTGGGCCAGTCCGGTTGGTGTGGCGAGCCGGCATTCGCTGATATCAAGCCAGTCAAGTGCTGGCAATGCAGCGATCACTGAGAGGCCAGCATCATCAAGCGACGTGTCACGTAGATTGATTCGGCTTAACCCCTTTAGTTGTGCAATATGAATCAGCCCAGCACCAGTGACATCAACACCACGAATACGCAGACGTTTTAATCGGCTTGTTGCGGCGAGTACAGCCATACCCTCATCGTTTATTTTTGTGTAATCAAGCTGGATTTGTTCGAGTGATGGCATGGCGGCAAGAACAGCCAATGAACGATTGCTTATACTGGTGCAGTAGTTCGCATTAAAGCTTTTAAGGTCAAGATCAGCTAGCTTCTGAATGCCAACGTCTGTGACCTTGCTTTTTTCAAGCTGTATGTCAACGAGGGATTGAATTTGAGCAAGGTGAGTGAGTCCAGCATCTGTGATATTTGTGTTTCTCAAGTCGATCATTCGTAGCTTGAGTGAAGTCAGTTGGCCAAGTTGTTCATCACTAATCGATGTTCTTCGTAGCCGTAGTACTGAAAGTTCTGGAAGTGAAGCAAGTGCTTCTATGAGTTGATCGTTCAGGGGACGATCGCTGAGGTCAATGTCGACAATAGCTCCATCACTGTTTTCTTTTATGACGCCGCCTGTCTGAAGAATAATCTTTGGTGGAGTTGCTATGGCGATGCTGGAGAACCATGCAAGGATTAGGAGAAGAGAAAAGCGGATAGGAAGCAATTGATAAGGAATTGTAGGCACAGGTTTTCACCTTGGATAAATGGTGTTGAACGTTGCGTCAATCATAATGTGTAAGAAATAAACTCATTACACATTATGTGTTTGTAACTCAGCCTGAGGGCGAGCATAAGGCTGTTCTTTGGTTGGTGAGTAGTGTAAACAAGGGATACGAATTGTTGCATGGGACGGGAATAATATTACCTAATATGATGTCGTACTCGAATCAAAGACTCCCAGGCATGAGCAGATTATCAATAAGAAGACATGCAAGAAAAAGTTAGTTTTCATAATAAAGGAATAGTACATATGAGTTCATCCACATCGCGCCGACAGTTTCTTGGTCATACCGCTGCGATAGGTGCCGGCTTCGGAGTCTGGTCCGGCGTGAGTCCATCTTTACGAGCGAATGAATCAGCGCTTCAAGGACTCTCGGCTGCATGTATTGGCGTTGGTGGTAAGGGCAGTAGTGATACCAGCCACATCGCGGAACAAGGAGTGAATATTGTTGGTTTGTGTGATGTTGATGGAGGAACGGTCGATAAAAAGTCGCGAGAGTTTCCTGATGCAGGAAAGTACGCTGACTTCCGTGAAATGCTTGAGAAACTTGGAGACAAGATTGACATCGTGACAGTCAGTACGCCTGATCACACGCATGCCGTTGCTGCATTAAAGGCAATGCAGATGAAGAAACATGTGTATTGTCAAAAGCCACTGACCTGGTCCATCCATGAAGCTCGCTTAATGCGTGAGACAGCGGAGCAAATGGGTGTCGTGACTCAGATGGGAAATCAGGGTACCAGCGAGAATGGCTTACGTGAGGCAGTTGAAGTCATTCGGAGTGGTGCAATCGGAGATGTAGCGGAGGTACACATTTGGACCAATCGACCTGTCTGGCCACAAGGAAAAGGCAGACCCGCCGGGGAAGATCCGATTCCCGAAAACCTCAACTGGGATGCCTGGATAGGCCCAGCACCAATGCGTCCATTTAAAGAAGGTGTTTACCACTCCTTCAACTGGCGTGGATGGGTCGATTTTGGAACTGGAGCTCTTGGCGACATGGCCTGTCACACGACTAATATGCCTATCATGGCACTGAAGCTTTTTGATGCTGATGCGGTGACTGCGGTGAAAAACCCTGGTATTTTCGAGGGCGAGACATTCCCGGGAAGTTCCCATATTCTCTTTGAGTTCGGCAAGCGGGATGGCCTGCCACCGTGCCAGTTTCATTGGTACGACGGAGGTGAACTGCCACCAGAAGCAATTATCAAACAGTTGCCCGAATCGTTTCAACAGAGAGTAAATAAACAGAAAGAAGGTGGTAGGAAAACGAGTGGTGCGATTGTAGTTGGCAGCAAGGGCCTTCTGTTCTCACCAGATTCGTATGGAGCACGTTATTTTCTTCTTCCGGAAGAAGATTTCGCGGACTTCAAGCCACCAGCCGAAACGTTGCCACGAATTCCATTTAAGGGAAGCGGTGATCAGCGTCAGAAATGGGAGTTTGTGAGTTCGATCAAGGGAGAGTATGAACCTGGAACGATGTCCAATTTTGGCTACGCAGGTCGACTCACAGAAACGATACTCATTGGGAACCTCGCACTACGGGCTGGCGAGGGAACACGAATTCAGTGGGATGCTGAACAACTGAAGAGCCCAAATGTTGCTGAAGTAAACCAATTTGTGAGCCGGGCCTATCGTAAAGGTTGGGAGTTGCCATAAAGCTCTGTTCGGCGTGTTTTAGATGTTTTTTGAAAAAAGAATGTAAAAACTCGATTTCGAGTTTTATCGTTGGTACTATTGTTATCAGTTTCAATTCACTCGATATATCGAAGGAGTTTCAACGTGAAAACGTGGAAAACATTCTCAATAGTAGCAGCGATGCTTGTTGTCGTTTTGGGTTCCAGTCATGCTGATGCCGGGCTTTTTGGTTGTTGTGGAAAAGACCGTTGTCCACCGCCACCTAAGGTTGAAATCTGCCTGATGATTTGTAGTCCATGCGACGGCTGCCCAGTACCGGTCACACTCTGTGTACCTGAGTGCTGTGTCTGTGAGGTACCAGACGTATCGACTCGATGTGCTCTGATTGGCAGTGGTGTAACGCATGTTGATTACTGTTGCTGTGATTTCAGTGCAACAATACGCTGGGATCGTTGCGGAGAGCCTCATGTAGTTCGAACAAGAGATTGATCGAATTATTTCAGAATCGTTGGCAACACAAGAGATAACAGTTTCTTCAGCTTTTATCGGTCTGGGGAAACTGTTTTTCTTTTATAGGGTTTGTTGTCCATACGGTACTGAATTCTTTCAGCCATGATGCCTGCTTCTCGATCCAGTTCTTCGAGTGAAGCAAGGTCTTGATTTGCACCTGCGCGACAGGCAAGCCAGAGAAGTTCTTCAGCGTCCTCCCGAGCATTTTTAAGCCAGTCTGGTCGCGTGCTAACCGGAATGTGAATGAGTCTTTCAAGACGATCCAGGTTTCCATGCTCCATCAAGTCCACGCCTCTGTAAAAAACCCATGAGCCCGTATTTTCATCAGAAATTTTTCCAAGGACATTATTACAGGAAACCGTAGAATCAAAATACTCGTAGCTCTCAGTTTCCACTTTCAGCTGGTTTCCGCAATGCGTGTACTTCTTCTTGTGCTGATTTATTTTGTTCTCTGTCCACTGGCGGGACATTACCTCGGACTTTTCATGATTCAGATGGCCCTGTCAGGAGGTCCCCCAAATCTTATAACTATGTATGCCGTTCGCATAGTCGCAATGATTCTCGCATATGTGATATTGGGTCCACTCTTAAAAAGTCTTTTTGTTCCGCGTAGGGAATAGCACGAGAAAGACGGAGTGCTCTGGAAGGATTGTTCATGCAAACAAAAAAAATATCTCAAAAGAAATTACAGAATACTTTTCTCTATGCTGCAGTCAGTATCGGCTTTCTCGGGGCCACAGAGGTGCGGGGTGTTACTTTTGAACAAAGGTACAATGTCGTACGCGTTGAGTCAGTCAAGAAGCCAGTAGAGCACTCTATTACGTTAGGTAATGCTCGAACCGGTCGTCTTAGAACACAATCACTAAATGGACCTACCCAGCTTGGCTTGTCAGTCGCAAGCGATAACTGTCTTGTGGGATACGCTCTAGCTTCTCCTGATGAAACGTCTAGCCTGTATCGGGTCAAGGTCTGGCTTACGAAAGAATCAAGCCCTGTCGAATTAACGGTTGGGCCGGTGCGATCGATCTTCCTCCCGGGAAAATTATTACGTGACGGGCCTCCAGAAGGTGAGGAGTTCATGGTCGTATACGAAGTTCGAGATGTATTCGAAGAGTCTTCCAAAAGTAATTTTGGGATCAAAAAAATCTTTCTCCCTGTTGAGTACCGGCATCACTTTGAACGATCAGTTCCGCCTTTGGATGCCAAACCATATGTGTATCTAGAGAAGAAAGAGATCGATCAGGGAGAGCCAAAAAAAAGTATTGTTGATGATTTTGGAGTGCATTCTCTTTCGTGCCAGGCATCTACAAAGGTCATGCAATGTATTTCAAAATATGAATTTTATGATTGAGAACTAAAAGAAAAAGGTTGCCAGCTTTCGCTGGCAACCTTTTCAACTTTGTGACCAATCATCCAGAATCAGTTAATTCTTTGGAAGGATTACTGTATCGATAACGTGGATGACTCCATTGCTGGAATTGACATCAGTCTTAATTACCTTTGCATTATCAACCGTCACTACACCACCATTTACGGCGATTGCAACTTCTGATCCTTCGACTGTTTTTGCTTTATTGAGTTTGACAACGTCCTTTGCCATAACCTTTCCAGGGACGACATGGTATGTCAAAACCTTTACAAGTTGATCTTTATTTTCTGGCTTTAAAAGATTTTCAACAGTGCCAGCAGGTAATTTTTCAAATGCTGCATTGGTTGGTGCAAAAACTGTAAATGGACCACTACCAGAGAGAGTTTCAACGAGTCCAGCGGCCTTCACCGCTGCAACGAGGGTGCTAAAACTTTCGTTATTTACAGCATTCTCAACAACTGTTTTGTCACAGGTGCCACAGCCAGCTGTTGCAGCACGAGAGCCTACTAGGGCACAGGTGACCGCCAAAATGATACCGAGTGATCGGTAGAACATGAGAGTTTCCTTATTACGAGTAAGAACTGTTTGAAGGCAGTCCCAAGAAATCTGTTAGACCCTAGTATAGACAACGGACTCTTTGGGGGGGAGTAGGGTAGCAAAGATCAAAGCATTTTTACGTAAGTCGTTGTAAAAACAGGACCCGTGCATGTATTCATAACGCAGTCATTGTTTCGTGGAAGTGGAAAGAGCTATTCTTTAATTTGCAGGTCCAATGTGTGCACGATAGGACAATGAATTTGTTAAGGAATCTGTATGTGGTCCCTTAATCGAGCAGGGGTATTCGTTGCCACGGCAAAAGCACCTTCGCGAATAAAAAATATTGCATCTTCTGGATCATCCACGGTCCAGACATGAAATTCAGATATTCCGGCAGCCTTCAATTGCTGGAGGAACTGTTTCGTAACAACATGACGATTCGCTTGAAGGCCAACACCATCCGCACCAATATCATGAGCAGTGGAAGCAAGTTCTTTGACAGATGGAAACCAAGAGTCTGGTTTGTTTTCAAGACGTTGGAACTTGGTAAGCCAGTGGAGCCGATATTCGGGAAGAAAACGCTTACATTGTTTCGCAGTCTCTCTATTGAATGTGATTAGAATAATTTGTTCTTTTAGTAGAGATGATTTGTGTAGAGACGTCTTCAGTGGCTGTATGATTTCGGGTCCTGTCTTCAGTTCAATAAAGATATGTCGGTGGGGTGGGACAGTTGCGAGTACTTCATCAATGGTTGGGCAGGCTTCTCCAACAAAACGGGTGTCCTTCCAAGCACCGAAATCAAGTTCCTGCAACGAGCTAAATGAGACTTCTGAAATTTCTTTGTGAATACCAGTAGTCCGTTGTGTATTGGAATCATGTATGCAGACAATTATGCCGTCACGCGTGAGTCTGAAATCACCTTCGATAGCGTCACATCCTATTTCCCATGCAGTCCGAAATGCTGACAGGGTGTTTTCGGGAGCTACAGAAGAAGCTCCTCTATGTCCAGTGATAAGGCTTTGTGGTGGAGTCACGTCTGCATTCACAAACTGAGAGGAAGCTAGAAGTAAAATAAAAAAGGACCGACAAATACTTTCTGAACACTTTTGAATAGTATAAGTATGTGCATTGATAGAATGACAGTTTTTAAGCACCACCACGATTTTACCTCGGAAGGAGTTAAAGATGCCATCAGAAGTAGATGGTCAAGGCCCAATTTTTCTTTCGGCAACCGACTATGCGCTTCCGAAAGTTATTCCCGAGGGTGTTGATAAATACACCGGGTATCGAGAGATGGCCAGAGGTGGATGCGCTATTTTGAGAACCTGCTTTGATCAAATGACTGGTCGAACCGTTGTGATGAAGTCGTTACTCACGAAGTATCTTCTTGATAAGCAAGAAAATCAGCGACTCCTTCGAGAAGCACGGATAACAGCTCAACTCCAGCACCCAAATACTGTTCCTGTCTATGACATTGGGCGGGATCACCGTCAGGGTCTTTATTTTACGATGAAACGTATTTCTGGGGAAAACCTGTTTGAGATACTGTCGCGCGTTGCTCAGAAAGACCCCATAACAGTTGCAGAATTTGATCTGCGCCGGCGAGTAGAGATTGTTATGACCGCTGGACTTGCTCTTCTCTATGCTCACGCCAGAGGAGTCATTCACCGGGATGTGAAGCCAGAAAATATCTGGGTGGGTAACTTTGGTGAGGTCATATTACTTGATTGGGGTGTAGCTAAAGTATGGGGTCAGCCAGATGATGGACCTGCTCGTCCACAAGTCATTCAGCACGAGGTGGCAGACCAGTCCCTCACAATGGCAGGAGACCGACCGGGTACGCCACTTTATATGTCACCTGAACAAGTGAATTCGAATCGGGCAACAATTGATGAACGGAGTGATATTTTCAGCATGGGTGTTGTGCTATACGAGGCAATTGCTCTTAGGGAGCCATTTCGTGGTCGTGTGATTCAAGAAACATTTGAAAATATTATTCATAATGACCCGTGCCCGCCATCAACGCTCGCTCCTGAAAAAAATATCCCAAAAGAACTTGATGACATTGTCATGAAAGCGCTTGAGAAAAAACCTGCAGACCGATTTCAAACAATGCAGGAGATGCTTGATGCAGTGCGACTTCTTGACTCAGCATACACACTTCAGGTGCTTCGTAAGCTTGAAAATCAGGATCAGTAAAAGAAAGGGTCTCCCGAAATAACGTTCCGGGAGACCCTTGTTTTCGTGTGAAACAAAATGTTTCTTGGGAATCAGACTGCAGCTCCTGCAGCACCTTTGACAGTCTTGATAATTGCAGCAGCGACCTTATATGGGTCAGCATTCGAAGCAGGTCGGCGATCTTCAAGCCGGCCTTTCCAGCCGTCATCAATCGTGCCAACGGGAATACGAATGGATGCACCACGGTCAGAAACACCGTAACTAAATTGGTCAATGCTTTGCGTCTCGTGTTGACCAGTCAAGCGTTGGTCATTGTCGGCACCATAAACGGAGATATGCCTTTCAACAACACCACCAAAACCTTCACAAATACTGGTGAAGACTTCTTTATCACCACATGTACGCATTAATTCATTTGAGAAGTTGGCATGCATGCCAGACCCATTCCAGTCAGTTTTGCCAAGTGGCTTTGGATGCCAATCAATTGCATAGCCATATTTTTCACCAATGCGTTCGAGCAGGTAGCGAGCAACCCATATCTCATCACCAGCACGTTTCGCACCTTTGGCAAAAACTTGGAATTCCCACTGACCGGCAGCTACCTCAGCGTTGATTCCTTCAACGTTGATTCCTGCTTCCAGACAGGCGTCAAGATGTTCATCGACACAGTCTCGGCCGTGGGCATTTGATGCACCGACGGAACAGTAGTACGGCCCCTGCGGAGCTGGATAACCACCGAGTGGAAACCCGGGTGGGTTGTTATTAGCGGTACACCACAAGAAATACTCCTGCTCGAAACCAAACCAGAAGTCTTCGTCGTCATCTTCAATGGTTGCCCGACCATTGGATTCATGAGGTGAACCATCGGCATTGAGAACCTCGGTCATCACGAGGTATCCATTCTTGCGGCCTGGATCTGGAAAAACGGCTACTGGTTTAAGAAGACAGTCGGAATCACCACCAGTTGCCTGTTCGGTACTACTGCCATCAAAAGACCACATTGGGCACTCTTCAAGAGTCCCACCAAAATCTGACTCGATTCGAGTCTTTGATCGAAGGCTTTGTGTTGGCTTGTAACCATCAAGCCAGATGTATTCCAGTTTGGATTTCGTGCTCATAACTGAAGTTCGTCCTAAGTTTTGAGGGGGATGAGTAACATTGAAGCCTGTCGACTGCAGGACGACGCGACATCGATCTGCATCTCCGGCAGGGCCGAGAATAGCCGAGGAGTTCCGTTTGAATGCAGCCGCCTGTTCGGTGTCGAAAATAGTCACAGACCACATCGATGAAGGCAGCAAATGACATGCCATCCGGAACCATCTATTCATATTCTTAAAAACTGGGCTTCCTTCTGCAACTCACCTGTGCTAGACGCCCGAAAAGCTGGCATTCCTTGAGGCCATTGCTGAAAAAGATGGCAAATCTCATCTTGTTCTGTGAGGACTTGGATGAAATCAGTTGTTGAATCGGCTTCGCATGTACTTTTGGTAGTCACCACTCGCAATCAAAACGCCGGGCTCTGCTCGACCACAAAACAGGTAGATCCAAGCAACAATTGACGTGCCAGCCGTTAGATGCGCAGTGGTAATTGAACGGTTAAAGAGGGGCGAGTTGCCGTTGCACTCCTCATAGTCATCCAATGGGTGTAATTGTTCTGGGCTCCTAAGACGAAGGAGGTCTCCAAACACAATTCCCTTCTCATTTGTGGCCCCAGGAAAAGCACCAAAGTCATATAACTTGCCTTGAACAGTAGCCGGTCCAACAATTTCAAGAGTGGCAATAAGAGCCTGTGCTTCACCACGTGCTAAATGCGGCCGAAGTGTCCCGTAAACAAAAAGGTATTGAGGTGTCATCTTGTATCAAATGAAAAGAACACTTTGACTACCTGAGGCGGATGTACTCATATTGGGACTTCATTGAATCGAATGTTTCTGCAGAGCAAACCAATGCCCTCTGACTCTCTGTGGTAGAAAAAAGTCGCTTAGAGTGGTGTTTTCTGGAGTATGTCTTCCACTTGAATTCAGTCAAGTGTGCTCCTCTCGTTCGAAGTTTAGTGTAAGGTTGGTGTAGGAAATGTATGACTTGAAATGTGGCCGGTATCGACACTACAAGGGCAATAACTACGTCGTACTTGGTGTTGCTTCGCATAGTGAAACTCTTGAAAAACTTGTTGTATATCGAGCCGATTATGGAGATCAAGGGCTCTGGGTTCGACCCTTGGCAATGTTTTTGGAAACGGTTGAGATATCTGGTGAGTACAAGGCCCGTTTTGAGTTTTTGGATGAATAATCGAACGAGTGAATCTTACGATCCCTTATAGTTCTGACTGATGCTACAGAAGTTCCAAACTCCACCTGATTCCTCAACTCCTGATGAGTGAGAGTTATTCGCTTTTTTAGCGACTCACTGTTTAAAGAAAATATTGTGACAATAAAGAAAAATTCTGATGCAGGATGGTGCTTCGATAATTCCTTTATGCACCTTCCAGACGTTTTTTTTTCCCCTATAAAGCCTGAGCCGGTACGACATGCTGGGCAGATTCTTTTGAACGAAACGTTGGCCGAGAACCTTGGCCTCAATATTGAGATTCTTCGAGTAGATGGTCCGCAGGTCTTTGCAGGCAATGAAATGCCATCCGGGGCTATGCCAATAGCCCAAGCATATGCCGGGCATCAGTTCGGTCACTTTACGAATCTCGGTGATGGCCGAGCCATTCTGCTCGGTGAGCATCTGACACCTGACAAGCAACGAGTAGATATTCAACTCAAGGGATCGGGCCGTACACCTTATTCGCGTAGTGGTGATGGTCGAGCAGCACTCGGTCCAATGATACGAGAATATATAATTAGTGAAGGCATGGAGTCGTTAGGCATTCCGACGACACGAAGTTTGTCGGTTACAGCTACTGGTGAAAGCGTGTTGAGAAGTACTCCATTGCCAGGAGCAATTCTGACACGGATAGCAAAGAGCCATATTCGTGTCGGCACATTCCAATATGCTGCTGCATTGGGCGATAAAGAGAATCTCTCACAACTGCTTGCTTACACAGTTGATCGGCATTATCCAGAGTTGCAGAACTCAGATGATTTGCCCTTTGCATTTTTTCAGGCGGTACTCGATCGACAAGCAGATCTGGTTTCGCGGTGGATGCTTGTCGGTTTTGTGCATGGTGTAATGAATACAGATAACGTTTCTATTGCTGGTGAAACGATCGATTATGGACCTTGTGCATTTCTTGATACGTATCATTCGGAAACGGTCTTTAGCTCAATTGATCATCAAGGTCGATATGCTTTCCGGAACCAGCCAACGATTACCCAGTGGAACCTGGCACGGTTAGCAGAGAGTCTTGTGCAGGTCGTGCCAGGAAATCCAGAGGATGCGGTTGGAAAGTTTGTTGAAATTCTGGAAACGTTTCCCTCGTGTTACGAAAAGTACTTTCAGATTGGTGCAAATGCAAAGCTTGGCCTTACGACTCTGGAGAAAGAAGACTCTGCAATCTACAGCGACTTACTCAAAATCATGGAAGAGTCCCAATTAGATTTCACGGAAACATTCGTCATATTAGCTGATGGCCTCGAGCAATCTGAGGTAGATCCAAAGTTTTCCAAGGTCGCCGGATTGAGTGATTGGATCGAGCGATGGTCTCAACGGTTCGCTCGAGAGCCTGGTTCTATACATGATGTTGCAAAACGAATGCAAACAGTAAATCCGGTCATTATCCCGAGAAATTTGAAAGTTGAAGAAGCCCTTGTCGCGGCAGAGTCAGGAGACCTTGAGCCAACGCATCGCCTACTGGAAGCATTCAAATCACCTTTTTCAAAAACAAAAGAAAATGAGCCGTATCAAAAAGGGGCGTTACCCGGAAGCCAGCCTTACTGTACGTTTTGTGGAACGTAGTGGTTATTCATCGTCCCCTTGTTATCGTTAGAAAAATTCCAATTAGGCTTTATTGAGTCATCCAAATCAGTTCTCTGGGCGGGCGTATGTTTCCAAAAAAGTTTTATGGGCTTGTGTTCTCTTTTGTGATGTCTGTTCTGATGTCTGCCCTTATGTCATTGGTGATAACGCTTCTCCATGTTGGTATCCGACCCGGAGTTGTTATTGATTGGCTCAAGGCGTGGGGGCTCTCATGGATTATTGCCTGGCCAACAATTATTATTGTGTCTCCGCTCGTCAACGTTGTTGTCAATCTTTTGATACGAAAAGATGACGCAAAGTAGTAAAGTTTATTGTGCGGTACCAGACGTGTCGGTGGTGTTATCGAATAATGCGTCACATGTTAAAATTTCAGAGAATCGTTAGATAATCAGATACAATTTATATGATTTAAAAAAGATTTTAGATCAGTTCAAGGAACTCATCGACGGCCTCACGAAACCCATTCATACCAGGTGCATTGAAATTAATTTGGTAGGTCTTTTTTGAGTTTTGTATGGTAAGAGAAATGCAGTTTCCGTGCAGAAGATAGCGGATTTGACGTTCTCTAATTCCATGAGCGACCCATGTGCCGTACCATCCTGTTGCCTTGCCGTGCACTACAAAAATTCTTTCATTGGGCATCTCATCCGACCGTAGGAGAACAACAGTTATTCCCCTCGAATTCAATCCATCAGAAAGAATGCCAGCGAGCTGATGTGTTTCAAGACGGATTGAGAAGTTTGACTTTCCTTCATATTTTGTGATGACAAGCTCGGTCTGATTGCCACGTGTGTCTGAACAGATAGCCCCAATCGAAAGAGGCTGAGAAACATCGAAGGTGGAATCATGCTTCTTTGTAAACCACCACGAGCAACGATCACAGGGATACTGAGAGGGGCTTGAAGACAACCGAATTGCTTTCAACCGGTTGTCTACGAGTGGAAAGAGTAAGATGCTCCCGATACAAATAGCTATGAGCAGGCATGTTCTGCTAGCGGCTTGAGACAACTCATTACTTTCCACAAATAATTGAATTCGTAATTGAGAGAACAATCAGAAAAGAAATGAGTCAATCACTTTTTTTTCAGCCTCATGTCCAGTTGAGTCATATACGAGTTAGCCTTTGAATCTTTGTGCTTTGCTAGCTCTTTCTTTCGCTTAAGAAAGTTTTCTTTTCTTTTCTTAAATTTAAAAATATCGATTCCAAAATAGAAAATAAGAATGGGAGACATCAAAAGAACAATCAGAAGGATCACACCAGCAATAATTGCCACCCAGAATAATAGCCACCATAAGCAAAGGCAGAAATACGTAAAATATGCCTCCAGGCCAGTTTTATTTTTGTACAGATAGGAAAAATCAGGAAACATAATTTGGCGAATCCCCAAAAGAGAGCCAACGTTGGACTGCCTTCAGTTTCATGATTCCATCAGAAAAAGAAAAGGCGTTTGAGGCATTCAGGAGATTGCAGCCGGTTTCACTCTTTTGGGACGGGATTACGTGAGGGCTACTTGAGATCATTAGCATTGAACGTGTACGGGTAGAGATCACCCGCATCGCTATAATCCTGCTGCCAGTTCCGGACGTGATCCGATACTTTTACAGACGAAGACAGCAGTTGACAATAGACCCAAGGGTCTAATTCTTCATGAATTTTATCAATATGCCCGTCGGCAAAAGCCATATTCACCAACATGCAGTGATAGGAGGAAGGATACCGCAGGGGCCAGTCATCAGTGTTAATATCAGAGTCAGGAGAATCGGGTTGAAAATGACCGGTCCAACCATCAACGTATTTTTCAGGTTTCGGATTGATGTAAAATGTCTCTCTTCTTTCAGTATCTCCTGGTGGCAGAGGATGAAGAATAATATGATTCGAAAGAACGGCACCCCGTCCCGGTTTTGCAGGTTTGGGATTCGCCCACCATGCCACCTCACCAGGAACGTGAGGACCGGCTCGTTCAGTAAAGAGAATTGTTTGTGTTGTGCCGTCTAAAAAATTTTTCAATTCTCCCTGAGCGGGTCGATATTTTGGCCGAGTACTAAAATAATACGGGCTAGTAGCTAAATTGCCGACAGCATCCGTTAACGCACCATCGCCTGTGTACTGAGTCTGTGTTTTGCCAGTTCCAGAGAGATACTCACAACCAGTGCCACCATTTGCAGCATATGCAAGGTAAGGGGTATCGTCCTTACTCAGGTCTTGTGATGGACAGCTAAAAATTTTCATCCGAGATAATCGGGGATCAGCCACATGTTCATTTTCAGAACGATACCCTAAATACCAGTCATGCTTCACA
This sequence comes from uncultured Pirellulales bacterium, assembly GCA_965662325.1. Lineage (GTDB taxonomy): Bacteria > Planctomycetota > Planctomycetia > Pirellulales > UBA1268 > UBA1268. The sequence continues at coordinate 21,085 of CBFIHW010000038.1, forward strand.
AGTTCCTCAATATACGGCATCATCATGACTGTCCAAGACACAAGAGCGTCCTCAGGCTCTGATTTACGTTTTTCTGTTGAATAGCTCTCAATCTCATTTCTCCAGCCCATAAGTTGCTGACTGGTTTGGGAGTGAGACTGCATTCCAAGCGCAAATTGTCGCATGTTATTTGCACACTCCGTTCGGCGTGCAACTTCGCGTGCTATTTGTAGAGCGGGAAACAAAAGAGCAAAAAGGAGGGCCATTATTGAAAGGGTCACAAGAAGTTCAATAAGGGTAAATCCTCTATTTTCTAAACTCGGAAAGTGATGATTCATCTCTCCGTCGTGATTCTTTTGAACCAACATGTGTTCCTCGAAGGGTGGGGCGAGGTAGGTGAGGGTAGGATTCGGACTCACACATCTTCGCCTAATTAGTCTTTCAAAAGAAATGAGAATTCTGTGAGAAAAGTGATTGTTTTTAAGAATTACCGGCTTTGAATTTTCGAGTTTTCTCAGATTCGTAAGAAATCACTAACACAATCGAAATATTTCCGACGGTAATAAAACAATATTGCGATCAGAGCCGTTCTTTATTCGTATCTTGCGAAGCTCGTTTTTTTGGTGTGACATCAACGATCTTTTTCCCCCGTAATTTTTTTGGCCAGATGTTTTTATCAAGACGTGTCTGTCTGGCGAGTTGCATCACGACCTCATTTTTTTGGGCCAGTGTTTTGTAGTTTCCGATAGGTGCAGCAGTATTCAGTGGCACAATCCACTGAGCATGAAAA
>CBFIHW010000039.1:0-21673 GCA_965662325.1 uncultured Pirellulales bacterium
CCAATAGCGATATCAAACGGTTCTTCGTTCGCTGGCGTGAGGGCTTCAAGCAGTCGTGGAAGATCAGCTGGGTCATGGCTTAAGTCGCCATCGAGATGAATCACAATATCGGCACCCCTTTGATGTGCAAACGTAAGACCTTCCAGCGTTGCTGTTCCAAGGCCTCGGCGATCTACTCGGAGGAGGAGGTGGATATGACTATGTTCATCTGCTTGCTGAGTAACAATTTCCGCCGTACCGTCGGGCGAGTTGTCATCAATAACAAGTATCTGCGCAGTCGGAAGAGAAGTATGGATTAAATGTAATAGCTGCCGAATCGAGGCAACTTCATTATAGGTGGCTATTTGTACAACGACTGTGCCAGGAGGCCATTTGGAAAGAGTCGGGTGGGTTTCCTTCATCAACGTTAGAGTAACAAAATCAGGTCGTACTTGAGATGACTAAAAATCGCACTGGTTCACAACATTCCTTCTTTCAATGCACTCAGGCTTGTTACTGAACGACGCACAACGTGTATCAGCTGGATTAAATTCATTACTATTGCACGTCGTGTTTTGTGTTGGCTATTGTAAGAATGCTAGACAGGAAAGCCTCTTGCTACAGCCAAGGCCATCGTGACTAGGTCCGACAAGAACTAGCGACGGTACAAACAACTTTTCTGACTCAATAGAGAACACCTCTAGCAGATTACCCGCCTCGGCAAAGAATATCAGGCCGGTCAAGACTGCTAGCACCGGCAGCCTTTCTACCGAAAACAACAAATATGTGGGCAATCATTGTGTTGTCTCATATATCGCTCCCCTGTCCTCCAATAAAAAAGCGGGAGTTGGCAAAAGCCAACTCCCGCCCTTCGAACTGATTGTGCTAGTGCACCAGATTGATCTCTGTCACTATTAGTAGTCACTCGGCAATGTTTCTCCACCATTTTTGGTGCTCAGTGCAAGAAATACTTGCGGAGAGATATTGGGGAACACAAAGCCGTTGTGGCCGTCTGCATACAACACTGCAACCACGTCACCGGAATGGTAACTCGCAGTGCCATAATCATGATTGCCAGCATCTGCTGGTTGCGTCATGGTTACTGAATCCGTTTTTCCTACCAGTGCGCCATTACCGCCATCGGTATTAGCAAAATTGTAACACTCAGAACCTCTCCACCAATCAACTGGTCCTTTCGATTCGCTCATCATGATGGTTTTTGAGGTGCCATCGACATAGGATGAGAAACCATTCTCCTCAGTGAAACTGAGACCACCATTATTTTGATCGGCAGTTAAGCTAGCACTTGGTACCCCTCCGTTACAGCGATACGTGGCTTTACCTGTTCCGTCACCCAAATTTGAGTCGGCATTACTGGGACAAACTGCCCAGGGCAATTTCACGTCAGAGGTCAAAGCTGTCTGACCCGTTACACTGGTATGGTTACAGCCCCGTGAGTAAGCACTGTTGTTGGCACCAGTTTTAGTTAAAGGCAATAGCTGGTCAAAAACATTGCCGCCCTCCATGCCAGGAAGAATCTCCAGCATATATGACCACGGTTCAAGGTTCGCGGCTTCCATGCTGTCGGTCAATGTGTAATTTGGGTTGCCAGCATTATTTCGCAGAAGGACAGCTTCTGAGAAATAGTTATCACCCCGCTTCTGGTTCTTGTCAGTTCGCAGGTGCAACCCAAGACCAATCTGCTTCATATTATTTCCACATGAACTGCGACGGGCAGCTTCACGAGCCTGTTGCACTGCTGGCAATAGAAGACCAACCAGAACACCAATGATGGCAATAACCACCAGAAGTTCGATGAGGGTAAACCCTCGACGTGAATTAACAGTCATAAGATTCCTCCACCCTAACGGGCAAATGAGAGAAAAAAATAAATCCCAAAAGGTCGGAAGAACAGGCACGTACCCCTTGTTGCTGTGCCAGTCCCTGATGATTAAATAACGTATTTTGAATCATCTGAAGAACAACTGTTCCGTACAGTTACAACTTCACCATGCGTAAAGGTATAGGGAGAATCGGTCGTAGTCAAGCACTTTGAGTTGGCCTAAAAAAGAGAAAACTATTTGGTAGAAAAAATCATAGTCTAGGGGGTTTGTAGCAAATCACGCGTGTTTATCCATACTGACACCCCTCCAAAGTGGGTATGCATTCAGTTTTTTTCGTGGGACAAAACCCTAGACACCAGCATCTTATATTTTGGACTCTTTGGAGCCGTGGCATCTATCGATAAGAGTGAATCCGATAGGAGTGATTCAGAGAATCTGTCGACTGAAAATTCTTCAACCAAACAAAAACGTAGATCATTCACCACAATGCGGTTCACTGCTACTCACGAAGAATGCCCGACGCAATCTTGCCATGAACGTCCGTGAGTCGGAATTGTCGACCCTGATACCGGTACGTCAGGCGGGTGTGATCGATGCCGAGCAGATGCATAATCGTGGCTTGCATGTCGTGAACGTGAATGGGATCAGAAGTAATATTCCAGGCATAGTCATCGGTTGTGCCGTGGACATATCCACTTTTTACTCCGCCACCTGCTAGCCACCACGAAAAGGCTTTCCCAAAATGGTCACGGCCCTTTGGGTTCACTGGGTCACCTTGCCCGAATGGTGTACGACCAAATTCACCACCCCACGCTACGAGTGTATCTTCTAGTAGCCCGTGATCTTTAAGATCCTGAACTAGCGCAGCAGATGGTCCTTCTGTGTCACGACACTGAATTTCTAGTTGAGTATGTAAATTACTGTGTTGGTCCCAGCCAGCGTGCATTAATTGGACAAATCGGGTACCACGTTCCAACAGTCTTCTTGCAACGAGACAATTAAAGGCGAATGATCCCTTTACATGTACATCAGGTCCGTACCGGTCGAGCACATGTTGTGGTTCATCTGAGAAGTCAATGAGATCTGGCACACTCGATTGCATTTGAAATGCCATCTCATAGGAGGCGATTCGAGTATCAATCTCCGGATCACCGTAGTCTGCTCGGTGCTTGGCATTCATGACGGCGAGATCATCCAGTAAGGCCCGTCGGGCTGCTCTGCTGACACCAGGTGGATTAGCAAGATATGGAACAGGCTCTCCCGTGTTCCGAAATTTTACTCCTTGATAGCGACTTGGAAGAAAACCAGAACCCCAGTAGTAATCAAAAAAGAGCTGTCCACAACTCTTTGCTTTGTCAGATGATGTCATAACAACAAACGCCGGCAGCTCTTCGGTCTCGCATCCAAGGCCATATGAAAGCCATGCACCGAGACTTGGACGTCCGGGAACCTGACTGCCAGTGAGAAAAAATGTGACACCAGGCGCATGGTTGACAGCCTCGGTGTGAAGACTGCGAACGAGACATAGATCATCAGCAATCTCGCCAATCGCTGGAAGCATTTCACTCAGTTCCATGCCACACTGACCATACCGACGAAATTTTTTAATTGGTGCAACAACCGGCCATGTGGAATATCCGCTCGACATTGTTGAAAGTCGCGTTGTTCCTCGAATGCTCTCAGGAATATCCTCACCAGAACGCGTAATGAGTGCATTCTTCGGATCGAAGAGATCCACATGAGAAGGCCCTCCTCCTTGCCAGAGCATCACCATTCGTTTTGCTCGTGGAGCGTGGTGTGGAAGATCAACGAGTCCTGGCATGCTGCCTTGGCAATCGCTGTCACGGTGTAAGAGCGATGCCAAAGCAGCAAGTCCGATTCCCTGTCTGGCTGATCCAAAAAGTTGACGGCGAGTAACCAGCTTTATATTTTCGTTAAATAATTCATGCATAACTACAGCTTTTTTATTCACATTCTGACTACACAAAGACAGGTACGATTTTTACAGCATTTATTCACGAGTGAGTGCTTCATCAAGATTAAGAATTGCTAGACAGACGTTCGCCAATGCAGCGAGTGTCATCGGGTCGTGAGGTTTTTCTGTTGAATGCGTGTCCTTACCGAGGAATGTAAGTGCTGACTCAAGAGTTATGAGAGAATGTTGGTGTGTGAACATATTTACAAGAACAGCACGTTCTGAAGAGGTGGGCTGTCGGCTCACAATAGTTCGAAATGCAAGAATAATTTGTTCCTCCAGAGTATCCCTGCTTGCCATACACCGCTCAGCAAGAGAACAGGCTGCCTCAACCCATGTTGGATCATTAAGAGTCGTCAGTGCATGCAGCGGTGTACATGTTCGGTTGGCCCGAACGGAGCACGTACGACGGTTGGCAGAGTCAAACATGTTCGCTGGTGCCACAGTTCGTCGCCAAAAAGTGTAAATGCTTCGGCGGTACAGGTCGGATCCTGTTGATTGTGGGTAGGTGAAATCTCGTTCTTTTGTAATTGCCAAGGATTCCCAGATCTGGTCTGGCTGGTATGGATACACCGGACGCCCCCCTATGGTTCGGTCGAGCAGACCACTACAGTCAAGTGCCCAATCACGTAAAACCATTGCAGGCATTCGAAAACGACTTGCACGCCCATGGAGTCGATTTTCTGGATCCTTCTCCAATTGGTCGGCATTTATCTTGCTTGTTTGCCGATAGGTAGCACTCATAACCATCAGTTTGTGCATGGATTTCTGGCTCCACCCTTGTTTCTGGAATTCAATCGCGAGCCAATCAAGGAGAGCAAGGTGCCTTGGATATTCACTTTGTACGCCCATGTCTTCTGTCGTTTTGACAAGACCTGTTCCAAAAAAACGTTGCCACATTCGATTGACTTGAACGCGGGCAGTAAGGGGATGATTTGGTAGGAATAACCATTTGGCTAACCCGAGTCGATTTTTTGGAAAACTGTCAGGTAAGGGCGGCAGGTTTGCCGGCGGTGCAAAAGTAAGAGCATCACCGAGTGGCGAGAGATAGTCACCTCGATCAAGCACACGTGTTTCCCGTGGCTTGTCGTCATTCATAACCATCACTCGTGGAATCTCATCACCGTTAAACGCATCATGAGCCTGCTTGGCTTTGTCATACTCAGTAACGACTGCCACATCTTTTGTGACTGAACGCTTCACTTTACTATTAAAAAAACTTCGCAGACCACTTTCAATTTTTTTCTTTTCAGCTTCCGATTGAGTATCTTGTGGCTTTCGAAGTAATGGTGTGAGTGACCGCGGAAGGTCTTTTCCGTCTGCCGCCTGACCGTCAGAGAACAAGCCTGCTTTCCATGCGGCATATGCAACGTCAATTATTGGCTTTGCATCTCTCTCAAGGAGTCTCATGTTCTGGTTTAACTGTGAGAGCTGTTTTTTTTGATCAGTAGTTGCTACTTCCAAAAAAGGTGTGGCAACACGGATACGAGATGACTGCCGACCGGGACGTCCGGTCTCTGAAACCTGATTGAAGACGTGGAGCAATTGGTAATAATCAGACTGTGTCAACGGATCATACTTATGGTCATGGCACTGAGCGCATGCCATGGTAAGACCAAGCCACGTAGTGCTTGTCGTATCGACGCGATCAAACAGATTGTTGAATCGCTGTTCTTCAGCAATTGCACCTCCTTCACCATTCAAAAGATGATTGCGGTTGAAGGCAGTGGCAATTTGTTGCTGTTGTGTTGCGTCCGGCAAGAGATCTCCTGCAAGCTGCTCAATTGAAAACTGATCAAAAGGCATGTCGTCATTCAGAGCATCGATCACCCAATCTCGCCAGATCCATTGCCATGTGTCGCCATCCTGTTGAAAACCATTGCTATCTGCAAAGCGAGCAGCATCGAGCCAAGCGATTGCCATACGTTCGCCATAGTGTTGACTCGCAAGCAATGAATTGACCAACTGTTCATAGGCGTCAGGTGATTGGTTGGCGAGAAACTCATCTACTTTTTTCGGTGATGGAGGCAGGCCAATAAGGTCAGCATAAAGACGCCGAATTAATGTCTCCCGGTTCGCCTCAGGCGAGGGTGCAAGACCGACGTTTTCAAGTTCAGCAAGAATAAAATTGTCGATAGGATTGTTTGGCCAATGCTGAAGCGTTGGAGTGTCAATAAATGGCGGATTTTTCTGAACAGGAGTGACAAATGCCCAGTGTGTTTGATACGTGGCCCCTTCTTGAATCCATTGAGTAAGTATTTTTTTGTCATGCTCAGAAAGGTGATGATTCGAGTCTGGTGGTGGCATGAGCAGTTTGCTGTCATCCGAATGGATGCGGTCGATGATCAAGCTTTCTGAAGGATCAATCGCACCAGCATTCCATGCTGATTGTCGTTGATCGAGGCGGAGATCGGCTTCTCGTTTGTTTGGGTCTGGCCCGTGACAGGAGAAACAGTTTTCAGCGAGGATCGGGCGAATATCTCGATTAAATTCGAGTGTTTGAAGAGTGATGTCGTCAGATGCGATCGCAATACCACTGAGCAGGAGAGCAAAAAAACACCAACTTTGACAAAAAGAAGATGGTTTTCTTTGTAGCTCTTTGGTGCCTTCCTTTGACATACGATTTCTCAAATCAGTGGTTATGAAGAAAAGAACGATATGAGTAGAAGTTGATAGCAGACAGTTTGAATACTTTGCGGTAAGGCAATCTGGATGCACACTATGACAGTGCGGCACATTCATAATACTGCTGAATATCCTGCTGAGGTAGCCAACTCGGCACCGGACAATCGCAGTCCTCGTCCACATGAACCAGGTTATTCAATGAAACACTGTTACAGAGTGCGAAAAAAACTAACAGTGTGATATAGGATTAATACAAAAAAATGTCACACAGGTACCAAGAAGAGCATGTTGATGTAGCAATTGTTGGTGCAGGAGCTGCGGGACTCTTTGCTGCGATATGGGTAGGAAGAAATTTAGAAGGCCATCCAATTCAAATGGCGGTCTTCGATAGCGCAAAAAAACTAGGTGCAAAGATTCTTGTAGCTGGTGGTGGTCGCTGTAATGTGACCCACTGTCTTGTAACAGAACATGATTTCGCAGGCAGTAGTCCTGCAGCGATTCGTAAAGTGTTACGTCGGTTTACAGTCGCACAGACAATTCAGTTCTTTTCTGATGCAGGCGTTGAACTCAAGGAAGAAGAGACGGGCAAATTATTTCCGGTGACTGACTCAGCAAGGACAATTCTCAATGCACTCATTGATCAGTCCAAAGAAAGTCGTGCGTCGCTTGAACATCCTGCACGTGTGCTTGATATCGAACAACTTCCAGTTAGTGGTACGGCACGCAATGTGACGCAAGAGCCACGGTTCCGGCTGGTTTTAGAAGACGGTACAGTGCTGGCCCGCCATGTCATCGTGTGTACGGGTGGAAAGTCTTTGCCGAAAAGTGGTTCAGATGGCAGTGGTTACCAATTGGTGGAAAAACTAGGCCATTCAATTGCAGAGCCTCTAGTTCCTGCCCTCGTCCCACTTGTTTTGCAAAAAAGTCATTGGATTAGAGAGCTGTCAGGAGTGACCGTTCCAACAACTGTCACGCTTTCCAAAGCATCAGGGAAACGAATTTTTTCCTGCTCTGGCAGTACACTCTGTACACATCTTGGTCTTTCAGGTCCGGCTGTTCTTGATATCAGTCGTCACTGGCTCATTGCACGGACTACAGATTCAGAGGTTCAGTTGAGTATCAACTGGTTGCCAGGGCAGAGTGCAGAGACAGTCGATGAGCTACTTCAATCTCATCGCACCGGAGTGTTTGGAGTATTGCGACAATGGCTTCCAGATAGGTTGGCTCGACAAATCTGTATTGAGTCTGAGGCTCCACTTGTTGGTGACTTAACGAGAAACAACCGGAAAAAGCTGACTCAAAGTATTGTGGAAACACCATTACCTGTCACTGGTGATCGAGGTTTTTCGATAGCAGAAGCAACGGCCGGTGGCGTTCCTCTTGAAGAGGTAAAACTCGAAACTATGGAAAGTAGAAAGTGTCCAGGTCTTTACCTTGCCGGTGAAGTCCTTGATGTAGATGGTCGAATCGGAGGCTTTAATTTTCAGTGGGCCTGGTCGAGTGGCTATGTAGCAGGTTCTGCAGTTGCACAGTCAGTTATCGAAGGCAACGCTCGATAGAAAGAGTTGTTATCGTGCAAACCCAACGAAGAAGCTGAAGAGTTGCTGGCTGTCAAACTCAGCGTATGAAACAGGCACTGCAAAATCGAGTGCGATCGGAGCTGGTCCAAGTGCAGGCATGGTGATTCGGAGGCCGAACCCTGGTGCTACTCGAAAGTCTTTAATAGTTACGTTTTGTTCAACCGTACCAAAATCAGTAAAGACAACCCCACGTAGGGAGTCATCAGCAGTAATGGGAAACATATATTCAACAGTGTTTAACCATTCAAATGGTCCACCAACAATTGCTTCCTGGCCTGTGGTTGTGCTTCGCTGCCGTGGACTTGCTCCACGAAAAACAAAACCTCGCAGCGTGTTGTATCCACCAGCATAAAAGTTGTCATACGACGGCGTATTAGGACCAGAGAATCCGAGTATGGTGCCCATCGACAAGACATGCCGGCCTGAACCATCAGGTCGCTGATTAAGAAGGAAGTATTGTCGTGCTTCAAAGACGCCTCGTGGATAGATGAAGGTACCTATCACCTGTTCAAATTCGACCGTTGCAAGATGGCCTTCTGTTGGCAGAAAAGGGCTGTCTCGAGTGTCATGAATAAGTCCGCCACTGAAACCGTACACCGAGTTTGTTCCAAGCATGTTATCGATGTCAGGTACACCTGGAACACGAGGGTTGAAGACATCAACGCTTTCACCACGGAACCCAGCATTCACCGAGAAATCTGGGGCAAAGACAAACTGATACCCAAGACCAACACGGCCCCCTACGCGACCTTCAGCCCAATCAAAAAAGTAACGAGTGAAGTACGAGGCACTCGTTGAGAGTCCGATACGAGTATCAAATAGATACGGTTCTTGAAAAGTTGCTGTGTATCGCTGTAACTCTGTACCGGGTGCTGCTTCAAGTCGAAACCTCTGGCCAGCACCACGAAAGGCAGTTCCGTTTCGTATGTCATCCCAACTTGTTGGAAGCCGAGTGATATCAAAATTCTGTTCATCAATAACAATGTTTCCAACGAGGCCTGCGTTGGAGTTGACCCCTGCTCCGATCATGAGCCGGCCGGTCTGTGTTTCTTCAGCGTTCACATCAACAACGACGTACGGTTCATTTCCTGGAAACACTTGGACTGGAGGCTGAGCGAAACCTTGTGGTGGAAGACCTGGTTGACTAAATCCAGGAACATTTGGAAGTGGATCAAAGCCAGAAGGATCTGAAAAACCAGGTTGTCCAAAACCTGACTGAGCATAGCCCGAGGGTGTGGTTGGAGCAGCTTGAGGTTGAGCGATAGGCTGCTGGGAAACCATCGGTGTTGCTGTTGGAGAGGCGGGTGGAATCCGTCCGTAGTCAACAGCCCCGGGGCTTGTTGCTGCTATTGCAGAGCCACCCCATGCAGCAGCGTTGGTGTTCTGGGTTGTTGATGGACCGGGGACACTCGCTGGGCGAGCAGGTGCAGCCTGCTGAGGAAAGGACTGTCTATACGGCGGCGGACTTGTTGCAGTTGCCGGTGTGGTGGTGGTCGGTGGTTGATATCCGTATGCCGGACTTTGTCCCCGCCATTGTGGCTGCTCGCGTATATCAACGGGTTTTACTGAGTTTTTATTACTTGGAGTGTGCCCACCAGTGGTATCTGCAGATTCTTGCTCGGATGGTGATGGAGCTAATTCACCTTTGAGCACGAGGTCAAGTACGGCGTCACTATCGTCAGGGCTCTGACCCCGAAAACCTTTCTGATTTGGTTCACGAGCCATTAATTGTTCAGACGGATCAGGTTTACTAAAAACAATTCGTGGTCCTTCTCCTCTCGCAGGTTCATTGAGGAAGAGACCACTCGATGCAATCCGTCGTTCGTCGGATCGTAGTTTTCGGATGTCAAGAATGTCACCGGGCCGTAGGGAGAGCCGATTCAATATAACGCTATGGCGAGTATGCGGGTTTTCTCCACCGATACGGACGTTAATTTTTCCAACCCGATATCGCTGTCCCTCGGCAACTTTGTACACCAGATCGAGTTCACCAGGCTCTTCAAGAAATCGGGGGTCTGCTTGGATGTCAGCGAATACAAACCCACGACCGCCATAAATATCACGAATCAGATTCAAGTCGGTGTCCATATGATCTTGATGGAAGAATTCACCACTTTTTAGCTTCAGATCACGTTCGAGGAATTCTCCCTTGAAACGGCTGTTGCCGAGAAACGAAACATTTCGGACCCGATAACGTGGTCCTTCATTGATGACAAAGGTAAGCAGTGCCCAGTCCCGGCCGAGACCATGTATAACCTGCACCTCGCGACCAACGCGCGCCTGAAAAAACCCAAGGCTGCGGTAGTAGGCAGTGAGCGTATCAACATCAGCATCAATTTTTTCATGGTCAACGTCGCCGCCTAGGAACCAGAAAAATCCCGGTTTGGATTTGATTTGTGTGAGTAATCGAGCATCGGTTGCAATCGTGTTACCAACAAAGGTTGTCCAAAAAGATTTGCGACTACGACCTTCATCCACAAGAAAGACGGCTCCTTTGTCACCAGGTTTTGTTCCCTCAACAGTTGTTACACGAGCTGCGTCATAACCTTTCTCATGGTAGTAACTTTCAAGTCGTCGACGGGCTTCTTCAACCACATAGCTATCAATGGAATCACCGACATCAATCTCGGCCTTCTTCCGTAATGTTCGAGTTGTTACACGCTGATTACCAACAAATTTCACATAACGTAACGTGGGACGCTCTACCACAGTAAAGACAACGACAACCCCTTGGCGTACGCGTACATACTTAGGCAAGACGTCAATAAATTTCCGTGTGCGATGGAGCGTCCGCACATCTTCTTCGATAGCTTGTGGATCAAAAATTTGCCCAGCCCGGGTATTGAGTTGTGGCAATTTTGAGATTTCAACAGTCTCATTTCCTTCGATTCGAACTTCAACAATTCGTTCTTCTTGCTCTGACTCATCACCAATTGGAGGAAGTTGTTCGACAACTGCAGATTGAGCACAAGCATCTTCTGAAATTACGAGAAAGGTCAGTAACCCAGTAATGCAAAGCAGGCGACCAATCACCATGAACGTGGTGATAAGACAAGCCCAGAGGGTGTGCTCTTTGGGTTTATGGGTGTTCGGCATAGGTGATATGGCTCAATCAATTAATCAGTCATAGGCATGAAGTATCAAGCCAAGCGGACGGAGGCCTTCTACAGCAAGCCGCTGAGAAATACCGAAGAAACTCTTGTCTCCACAAGGCGAAAAGTTGCCAGAGTAGGAAACAGCGAGTTATTTTTATGGAATAAAGGACTTGTTCCCACTGACATCGGTTGAAGTGGTCTTACCTAGTCTGCGATGCTTAACTGGTTGGTGTAGCCTCTGAAGTCTGCCGAAGGGCTAGAGGAGTAAACGAGGAGTTTGCTCACAGGCTACGGGTATACATGCTCCAAGATGGAATTAATGTCACCGACCGTCATCAATCTGAAGGAGTCTGAAGATCTACGTGATGTGGTGCATCGCGTGGTACAAGCGCTTGCTGAAGGCAATATCGTCGGTGTTCCGACCGAATCAAACTATTGCATAGCCGCGGCGGGTACTCATGAGACAGCTGTTGAGAGAGTGTGTGCGTTCGCTGATGTACCGAAACATGAACCCCGATTGACAATTGCTATCAAGAGTAGTGATGAAGCATCTGACTGGGCGCCAGCAATGACACCACTTGCTCTGCGGTTTGCAAGACAGTGCTGGCCAGGTCCGTTGGCGATGGTGCTCCATGATAATCATCCAGATGGCTTGGTTCGTCGACTACCGGTTTCTATTCAACGACATGTTTTGTGTGATGACCGAATTCGATTACGGGCACCAGAACATAGAATGCTCCAGGACTGCATGCGGCTTTTCGCCGGTCCAGTTGTTCTTGCAGAGCCTGGTGGAAGCACAAAGCCTCCAAAGACGGTTGCAGATCTCATGGAGCGGTGTGAGCAAAATGAGAAGTCAATGCTTTTCATAGACGATGGGATGCAATCAATTCACGAATCAGTTTCAACAATTGAAATACAAAATACAGGCTTTCATATCATTCGTGGCAATACTTTTTGTAAGGAAGAACTTCAAGATATCGGAAGGTTAACGGTACTTTTCGTTTGTACGGGGAACACCTGTCGTAGTCCAATGGCCGAAGCGTTGTTGCGCAAACGAATAGCTGAGAAATTGAATTGCTCAGCCAACGAAATCCAAAAACATGGCATCGAAGTCAAGAGTGCTGGTCTATCTGGCTGGGGCGGTAGTCGGGCCAGTGAAAAAGCGCTTCATACAATGAAGCAATCAGGTATTGATTTGAGTGGTCACACAAGCCAAATAGTGACAGAGGAATTGCTTCAAAAAGCCGGCATTGTGTGGACGATGACAGCCGCCCATCGAGCAGCAATACTTGCTCAGTTTCCGAAATTTGCTGACCGAGTACACATGCTTTCACCTAAAAATCAAGATGTGTTGGACCCGTTTGGAGGGACCGCAGAAGCCTATAACCAGTGTGCTCAGCAAATCTGTGAGCATCTTGACGCTCGAATGGATATACTTGAGCTCGGAAGTTCATCAGAAAAGTAAGTAGTGGAATTCGAATCAGTCGAATCCGCCATTTGAAACGATGTTTCTGTGCGGGAGCCATGGCCTGCAGCCTGGATTGAATGAATGAAAATTGCGATTGGAAGCGATCATCGAGGTGTTGAGGCCCGCCGTCGTTTGATCGGATTCCTGGAGCGTCACGGTCATTCTGTAGAGGACTGTGGAAGCCATGATGAAACCGCAGTTGATTATCCAGATGTAGCTGCTGATGTTTCCCGTCAAGTTGCCAATGGCTCAGTGGATAGAGGAATTTTACTCTGCTGTACTGGCGTTGGGATGGCAATTGCTGCAAATAAGGTTCCGGGTGTTCGGGCTGCCACGTGCCATGATGAGGTTGCAGCTGAGATGAGCCGACGCCACAACGATCTGAATGTTCTGTGCTTGGCTGCAGAAATGGTAGGTGCGGAACAGCAGGAAAAAATGACAGAAATCTGGCTCAACACGGATTTTGAGGGTGGTCGTCATGAACGGCGATTGAGCAAGATTTCTGCTCTCGAGGCAACGGCATGTGGTCAGCGGAGTGTTTAGAAACTCTGGTAACCCTCAAAATCTGCCTAAAAACTGCCGACTGAATGCTGCTCGTGGTAACGTCGGTGAAATGTGCTGATTTTGAAGGCCGGCGAAGACTTGTCATGTCGTAACGATCATGCCGAAACACAGACAGATTTTCTCAGCAAAATTGCCTTCCAATTTGTTGCGTCACCAAATCACGTTGGTAATGTCGTGGGTAGGGAAAAACATGCCGTTGAGTTGTCTTCCCAACGAGTAACTGGAACCGCCGCCTTCTTACAGGTTGCACACCATGAATTTCACAAATACACCGACTCCTGAAGAAATTTCATGCCTGTTGCATAATGCAGCATTGCGTGATGCCATCGAGCCATTTCTAGAGGATGAGACATTCGGTGATATCGATTTTTTTGAAATGCCTACGGAAGTAGAGAATCGTTATCTCGAATCCATGTTGGCTTGGGAGCAGGCACCGGTTTTGCCTGTTGGCCGTTGGTTTAATCCCTCACTTGTGTTGCAACCGGCTTGTAACCTGAGCGAGGAACAACTTCGTGAAGAGTTGTGGGGTGTGATCGAAAGACTCTATGAGGGTCGAATTATCCTCGATTTCACAGACCATCTGTCAGATCGTGATCTGTACAACCTCATCCGAAGAGACATCCTTCCAACGTCCGTCAAACGTGTTGATCTGCCAGATAATTATTTCCACTGGGATTGCAGCGTTGCCGGTCGGGCTCCTGAATGTTCGTCTGGTGATTGGTACCCCGAACCTGTTGTGGATTCATTGATTTGGCTTACATACTACGCCGACAACGCTGAGCGCAGTGAGTGGGAGGTCGAATACGGCATTGATCTCCCACCTCGTGAAATTCCACCATATCCTCGAGCGATGCCATCCGCACCGGTCTAAATATTGCGTGCTGGACCGATTTTTGCTCACGTTCTTATTGCCTATACAATATGGCATCTCCAAATTTCTATGCCGTAGCCTGTGCCGGCGATTGTGTGTATCGTGCCGAAGGGTCCACGATGTTCAATGAGGTTTGCCATGATTTCTTGCAGAATGTTTTCCATGCCTTTGATTTGTTCGTTTGTGGTTTTTTTTGCTTTCGACGAAAAGCTCACCGCAACAACACCTGAAACAATCAAAGACGCAATGACGAAAGCGTCGCTTTATTTGCAAGAGTATGGTCAAGAGCCAGATGGAAGTTTTTCACCCCAAAGTGGCCCTGCAATTACTGCGCTGGCAGTCACAGCACTTGTTCGAACCGGAACATCCGCTGACAGTCCGATGGTGCTTCGTGGTGTTCAATACCTTCTTACGTTTCAACAATCAGATGGTGGAATCTACCAGCGTGAATCAGCGGTTGCGAATTATGAAACATCAATTGCCATACTTGCTCTTCATGAGTGCAATGCTTCCGGGCGATATGATGAGATAATTCAAAAAGCCAAGCGATTTCTCGCTGTGATTCAATGGGATGAAAGTGAAGGGAATACGTATGCTGATCCTGAGTACGGTGGAGCTGGATACGGCCGCCACGAGCGACCTGATCTATCCAATACAGCATTTCTCATCGATGCATTGAAAGGTGTCGGAGCAAGTTCAGACGATCCAGCTATTCAGCGTGCATTGATTTTTGTCTCGCGATCCCAAAATCTGGAAGGCATTCACAATACTCTTGAGGTTGCAAATAAAAATCCTGATGGCGGATTTTATTACACGCCAGCGAACGGGGGTGAGAGTCAGGCGGGTACAACACCAAATGGTGGTTTGCGTAGTTATGGGTCAATGACATACTCTGGGCTGCGGAGCATGATATATGCTGGCGTATCTGCGAAGGATCCCCGAGTTGTGGCTGCCACAAAATGGCTTGGAAGGCATTACACATTTGCAGAAAACCCGGGTATGGGCGATGCCGGTTTATATTACTATTTTCATACAGCCGCTAAGGCACTTCATGTGCTGGGCCAGAATAATTTTATAGACGCTGATGGGAAAGCCCATGACTGGCGAAAAGATCTGGCAGATGTTCTTCTTAGTGCCCAGAATGAAAATGGTTCGTGGGTGAACAACAACTCGCGATGGCTTGAAGATGATGCCAATTTGGTAACAAGCTATGCACTCCTTGCACTGAGTTACTGTCAGCCATCTACCATCGAATAGGTCGATTTCATGTGTCTTATTTAAGTCAGCTGCCAGCTTGGAATGAGGGGTTGATTTGTGCTGCCTTTGTACGAGAGAGAAACAAGCCCGTGTTTATGCAGTTCGAAGTGAGCTAGATTGCCATAAAACAGCCGTAGTTTATCTTTCTTTAAGTGAAAAGTTTGATGAAATTCTGGGGGATCTGATGCTGTGAAGGCACAGAACCAGCTCCGAAAATCGAGGCTCTCGTGACTCGTAATCGAGTGAACAACCATGGATGATAGAAAAACTAAACAACCACAATCGGCTGAGACCGTGCGAGACGGTGTCACAATCGAAGATATTGCAAAGCGGGCCAATGTCTCAAAGAGCACGGTGTCAAGAGTCTTAAACGGCACCGCTGTAGTCAATCAACAGAAGCAGGACGCCGTTCATCAGGCTGTAATTGACTTAGATTATACGCCCAATATGTTTGCTCAGGGATTGGCGAGTGGAAAGTCAATGACCCTTGGCATCTTGACGCAGAATATTGGTAGCCCCTTCTACGATTCGGTTGCTCAGGGGGTCATTGAAGGCTTAGCAGGCTCTGGTTATACCCCGTCTGTTATTGATAGAAGATGGGAACAGACAAGAGATGCAGCCTCAATTGAAACACTTATTTCACGAAGAGTTGATGGTCTTCTTATTGTTGGTGGTGATATGTCTGCTTCAGAACTTCAGTCTTATAAAAAGCAACTACCAATTATTGTTGCAGCAAGAGACGTAAAAGGCTTTGAAGGACAGTGCGTCTCAGTCAATAACAAAAAAATCGGTTACTTAGCAACAAAACATCTTTTGGAACAGCAGCACACACGGATTGCATTTATTCATGGAACAGAGGGGCACCCCGATGCCCGGGATCGGTTCACAGGCCATCTTGAGGCCCTTCAAGAGGCGGGTGTCAGTCAGTCTGAAGAACTTGTTTATCAAGGAGACTTTAGTGGGCATGCAGGACTCATGGCCGTCGACTATCTGCTCGATCAGGGCATACGTTTTAGTGCAATAATCGCTGCGAATGATATGGTTGCCTTTGGTTCGAGATTGGCTCTCTATCGCAGGGGTATCAGTGTTCCAAATGATGTTTCAATTATTGGGTGTGACGACCAGGCGGAGGCAGCCTTTATGACGCCGCCACTTACAACTGTGCGGCAGCCTTCATACGAAATGGGAGTTGCTGCCTCAAGAGCTCTTCTTTCGTTGATCAGGAATGAAGACTATGAGTGGTCTGAATTAGTCCCAGAATTACAAATTCGTGAAAGTGTAAAACGTTTCACAAGTGAATGACTCAAGGAGTGATCTGAGCGGCTTATTTCTGGCTACATCATTCCTTTAAATCAAAGAGCCGCCTTAACGCTTCAAGGAGGCCATGAGGTGGGCCCGCCTTACTTTCACTTCGCAGAGAAGCCATAGGGGGATGAAGCATTTTGGCGGCATACCGTTCAAATGCCTGTCGAATTTCCTTCTGACTACTTTCATCAAGATTCGGAAGCTTTCGGAAAAGTCGATCAAGCTCGACCTCACCAGTTTCATTCCAGCCAGCTCGAAGTTGTTCAATAACCGGAACGGTTGATCGATGGTGGAGGTCTCCCATGAACCGGCGAGTTTCTTCATCGACAATTGTGAGTGCTGCAGGAAGTTGGTTTTGTCTTCTACGGCGATTGGAATCACAGGCCTGACCGAGATCGTCAATTGAGTAAAGCCAAACCCCTGGCCTGTTACCGATACGTGAATCAAAGTCACGAGGGACGGCGAGATCAAGAACAACGAGGGGACGACCCTCCCGCTGATCTTCAACGGTTCGGTACAGGTCGAGTGTGACTACGGGCTCTGAAGCACCGGTTGTACTAACAACAAGGTCCGCATCAACAAGCTCACGCGAGATATTGTTGTAATCGCCGGCTTGAGCTTCAAGCCGTTGTGCCAAGCTGTGAGCCCGTTCCATGGACCGATTAATAATTCGAATGTTCTGTGCCCCTGCGTCGCGAAGATAACGAAGGGTTTCGGCTGCCATTTTACCCGCACCGATCAAAAGCACACGTTTGTCATCAAATCTTTCAAACACACCACTGGCAAAATCGGCAACTGCGATGCTCGGGATTGATAAACGTTCTCGCCCAACAGCGGTCTCGGTCGTTACACGTTTTGCAGCTCGTAAGGCTGCCTGGAAAAGTTCGCCGGTGAGAGGTCCGGTTGTCCCGCTTTGTTGGGCAAGCTGCCATGCCTGTTTCACCTGCGCAACGATTTGAGGTTCTCCGAGAACCATGCTGTCGAGTCCAGCAGCAACGCAAAACAGATGTTTTACAGCAGCAGTTCCCTGCTCACCACCGAGTGCTCTTCCAACATTTGTAGGATCAACACCTCGGCACTCTGCTAGAAACATCGCTAATTCATCTGGCGGAGGCGGCCCTCGGCGTTCCTCGTCAGCAGCGTACAATTCGATTCGATTACACGTTGATAACAGCACCGCTTCACTACCTGGAAACCGTTTCTGAAAGTGAGCTAGTGCCTCACTTGCTTGTTCTGATGAGAAAGCCAGTTTCTCACGTAGCTCAATCGGGACCGTGCGGTGACTTCCCCCTGCGAAGGCGAGGCTCATGAAGCATCTCCTACAGGAATGGCTGTGACTGAGGTGTTCCCCTGTGATGGGGTAATCCCGTGTTGTGTACTTCCAAGCACGCCCCACAAAATTGAAATAGTAAGCATAGTTAAGCTCACAAGCGATAAAAGTGCCGTGACTCTTCGGCCAATTGCGCGTTGTCGCATGACTCGTGATACAACAGCTACGGTTATGAGCCAGACGACGAGTCCTCCCATACGAAGAACAACGGGATCAGTCCATGGCACACTCCCCAAAAGACCATGTTGTTGGTTCACAATATTTAAGATGATCCCTGATAGAAAGCCAAGGCTTCCCGACACGGCAGCAACTATGGTCATTCGTGATGACCAGATCGATAGTTTTTCTAAGCTGGGCATACGAAATCCTTGAATGGGGGCCTGTTTCCGAGCAAGCCGCCCAGCCTGAATAAGCCACATCCCGCCCGCTAAGCCACCGAGTACAACAGCGACACTCATCACAAGATTGAAACTTCCATGAATGACGCCCCAAATTTGAGTCGCAGGACTTTGTGGAAATGGTTCCCGGCTTGAAAGTTCAGCAGCTCCAATAAGAGCTAATACAACAGGTAAGACAAAAAGACCTACCGGTGTTCTAGGGTTAGATACTGTCATCCAAAGAGATCCAGCTGCTAAAAGCCAGGCAGCGAGAAGATACCAATCAAACTCGCTCGATAATGGTATGGAAGGCAGTGTGGTTGAACGCCACATAAGATACAGGCTATGTGCGATTAGTCCTGCAGTTACAAAACCAATCATTGTGATGCCACGCACGCCAGACCGAAACCAAAGTCGACTTGCCTCAAATATGAGCGCAACACCATAGCTGGCGGCAAAACAGACAACAGAAATTCGTGAGATGAAATCAGCCATAGAAACCCTATAAAAAATACTCACCCCACACATGCATCAATATCTTGAAAGAACATGAATCAGGGACGTATCTGAAGCAGAATCAGCAGAGATAACAAAAAACCTGACCGCAGTCTTCCGCTCTTGAACAGACTAATTAACTATCTTCTATACGGAATCTTCTTATTGTAACCAAGAAATACATAACTTTGAGCCACCAAACGGTTTCCTACAAACTATAATCAGTCGCATGAACGTCGATTCTGAATCCCCTGAAAAAAAAGAGCCAATCACTGGTAGCGTCGAAGACTCCCTTTTTATGAGGGCATGTCGACTCGAACCGGTATCTCGTCCACCAGTTTGGCTGATGAGGCAGGCAGGTCGTTATCTTCCTGAATACCAAGCTATTCGTAATAAGGTCACGTTCTTGGAGTTGTGTAAAAACTCGGAACTTTCTGCTGAAGTTATGTTGGCAACAGTGGATCGACTTGGTGTCGACGCAGCAATCATTTTTAGTGACTTGTTGCCACTGCTGCAGCCGATGGGCCTTGATTTAGAATTCGCTACTGGGGAAGGCCCGGTCATTCATAATCCACTTCGTAACCGAACAGATCTCGATCGATTTCACGAGCTTGTTGATGTCGATTCCCTCAGTTTTGTTTTTGAAACAGTACGTGCAACACGCGCCGGCCTTCAAAAAGACGTGCCAGTCATTGGTTTTGCGGGAGCTCCATTCACGTTAGCCGGATATGCCATCGAGGGAGGAACAAGTCGCAACTGGTTGCATACCAAACGATTTATGTTGACTGATCCTGATGCGTGGCATGAACTTATGGAAAGGCTTGCGAGGACGATTGCGAGATATCTTCATGCTCAATTTGATGCTGGAGCGAACGCGGTGCAGGTCTTTGATAGCTGGGTAGGTTGTCTCTCACCGGAACACTACCGTGAATACGTTTTGCCTCACAGCCGAACGGTTTTCGAATCAATAGCTGGTCGAGGACCAGTAATCCATTTTGCAGCAGGCAACCCAGCGTTACTTCCACTTGCGGCGGAAGCCGGCGGTACAGTTATGGGTATCGATTGGCGGATCGAATTAGATCACGCCTGGCAGCAGGTGGGTTATGATCGAGGTGTGCAGGGTAATCTGGACCCAGCTGTGCTGCACACTACCCCTGATGTTGTGCGTCGTTGTACGGAAGACATTCTTGCACGAGTTGCGGGACGCCCTGGACACATTATGAACCTCGGTCACGGGATATTGCCAGAAACTCCAGTTGAAAATGTGCTGGAGTTCATTGCGACCGTAAAACAAAAATAAAAAATGAGTCAAGTCATAGTAATATCACAGGCGAATTCTTTGAATATTTTTCATCTGTGTTTCTATGCGAATTGGGGTAAAACTAAGGGTTGGCCTGAACGGTATCAAAAGAGTTCCGTTGTGGCTTCATTCATTATTTTATTTATCCATTCGCGAAGCACCGACACATACTATGACCACTTTGGAGCAACGTCTCTTTCATCTTTTTGACCCACGTGATCGCAAGCGAGCACGGAATCTCGTCCCAGAAAAAGTTATCTGTCCTCGCGTTGGCCAGGTTCAGGCAACACTTGCAAGTGATGATGGAACAAATCATGAGGTCCTGCTCGAACTCTCTGCAAATCGACGGGGTGGCATGATCCTGGAGAGTCGTTGCACAAGTCCTGATGGACGAGCTGGCAAACCATGCGCGCTTGTCGCAGCTGTTCTACTTGAGGTTGATCGACGCGGCTTGCTTAGCGGTATTGCAGAGCAGACACCAGTAACGCTGGACGTAGTTGCTGATGAGACGGATGATTTTGAGGAAATCGAAACAAAACCTTCCTCAACGTTCAACCAAGAGAACGAGACTGATCATGCAGGTCTACCTCCTGCTTCGAACCCGCAGTTGACACGGACTCTACAGAGTGAGAATCGTTCAGGTCAAAAAAAGGGACGCCAGCCAGCCTGGTCTACCGAACTTGAAAACCGTCGGCGTTTAGTTGAGCCGGCATTACGAACAAGTAGCGTCGTCTTAGGTGGTTTGCGAAAAAGTACTGGAACTCTGATGTTTCTACTCGATGCAGCATCGGCTGACAGTCGACTTGTTGCATTGCAGCCATGTCGCATGCCGATTGACGAATCTGGTCACCCTGCCGGTCAGCCAAAGCCTATCATCATCGGCCCTCAGGCCATTTCATTTGGTCATTTTGATGCCGATGAAAGGCGAGTGTTGTCTATGCTCGCTGGCACAATGTCCGCCGAGACACATCATGGTGGCCAAATACTTGAAGAACGTACCATGAGTCGGTTTTTGCTGAGCCGACAATCTGCAGCACGGGATCTTGCGATGCTTTGTGCTGAAGGCCGGCTTATTTTTCAGCCAGAGCCCCGTCGAGCACCGGAAACAGTGTTGCCACTGGTATGGGATGCTGGGCGACCCTGGGAATTTGCCTTAATCATCGAACCCGGTGACGACACGGGCCTGGAAGCCTGTCTTCAGAATGACCTTCTGTCGAAAAAGGAAAAGCGGGTTTGTCCGAAGAAGGCCAGTCTTAATGGCCTTCTTGTGCGGGGGAGTGAGCGCCAGTCACTCCAAACACCGAGATTGATTTTGCGAGCAGGCTTTCTTGTATTTGAAGATCGCCTGTGCCGTCTTGTTGTTGATGCAGCTGCAGAGGAACAGCAGGGCGAGTGCTCAGAGCAAGATGAGCCCGCAGGTCTCCGAGGTTGGATGGAGCAATTTGATAGACGAGGCCCAATTGAACTGTCGGGGTCTCAAATTGATGGGCTCATTGAGCAGCTTGCTTCACTGGCAGACTTACCAAAATTAGAACTTCCCGGGTGGACAGGATGGCAGGTAGAGTCAGGAAGGCCTCAGCCCAAATTAGTATTAGACGATTCACCAAG
>CBFIHW010000040.1:0-21146 GCA_965662325.1 uncultured Pirellulales bacterium
TTCAAAATCAACGCCTTGCTCACTAATTGCAACCGTTCCAACAAGCCGGCTAACACTTGGATGTTTTGTATGAGGCACCGCGACTCCACGCCCTATGCCTGTACTTCCGAGGTCTTCTCGCTTCATGATCGCTTTCACAATGCTGTCCATTTCACCTATTGCAATTTTCTCAGCATCAACAAGCGACTGAGTCATTTCACGAATAACACCCTCTTTCGAGTTTGCAGCCACACTTGGACGAATGGCATCGACTGAAACAAAATCTGAAAATTTCATAGTTGTTTTGTATCTACTCCGACGAGATTAACTTCTTCGGACTGTCTCAACATTTTTATGATCTCGCACTTTTTCTTTGTGCTTTCGTAATTGCTGCTCGAGTTTTTGCACTGCACCATCAACACTCCGCCAGAGGTTGGGCGCAGTCTCATGACTTACAAGCTCATGAAAATGCTCGGCTGACGCAATAATTTCAACTGCCGGAAGAGATGTATTCGCGAGATCAACAGTCACATCCAATGAGGTAATACGATCAAAATATCTTTTTAGACGTGATACTTTTGCAGAAATTTTTGACTGCGAAGCAGCGCTAAGATGCCCGTGTCGAGCGGAAACGTTTATCTGCACGAATCAATCCTTTCTGACCAGTATCCATATCATTGCGAACGACACGTGAAGGCTCACGGGAATGGCGGCCAAACTAACTATACGAATGCCAATGCCGGTACAGGCGAGCGAACACTTCGACAAGCTGGAATTCCCGGCTTATCCTCCGATCAAAACCGGACATGTCGAGACAGACACATTCTGATTTCACCGAAAATCTTCTCTTTAACCAAAATAAATCATAAACAAGCGGTGGAAGTGGAACAAACGCATGCTGTTTATCCGGTTGAAAAAGAGGAATCCGGCCAACGTCAGGCTTTACGACATCATGGAGTTCGTGGAACGAGAAGCCCTTGGTCGTACCTCTTCCGCCACCAGGTAGCACCTTCTACCAGTTGTTTTTCACTCCAATCCGCACGATAGCGTGCCATATCGATTGGTGACTCTTCATAAAGTTCCCGCAACCACTGAATTGCATACCTGCGGAAAATGATATTTTTGTCCTCGAGCAAGCTAATAAGTGCTGGTGTTCTTGCCTCTTTGGCATCTGAAAGGAGTGACTGTGCAGCAAGACCTACAAGAATTTCTCCTTGCTCTGGACTGACAAGACCCCGCAATGCCTTCTTCAATGCAAATGCCTGCGTAGCATCTGCCAAGGCAGGAGGAACCGCCTCTCTCTCGAGTTGCTTCCACATTTCAGCAGATGGACCAAAGCCGGGTCGTGGTGGCGTAGCAAGTAATTCTACCAGTTGGTCGTACCAACCAAGAAGCGCAAGCGTCTCTGAGGCAATAATACGGTTCTCGATTCGAGAATCATCAGACAACTCGATTAGTGATTTCAGAAGCGGTCCGGGGCGTGTTATTGCTTCAACAAGCGACTCACTCGCTGACTTATCTAGTCTCGAAAGCGATCTCGATGATACTGCCCACATCGGTAGCGAGTCCGTCGTACGGCGACTTGCCTCCAGCGGACTGATCTCCGACCACTCAAGAATTTCGTTAGGCTCTAGCTGGAATGCCTCAGGAATTCCACGAAGTGGTCTGGCAACCGAAAGCCCACCCGACTGCGTCTGCTTCCACTCAACTGGTTTCTCCAAAGCACATAATCTCGCAACCTGACTCTGCCTGGTTTGCCTTGCTGCCAAAATATCATCAGGAGCCTTGGAGACGTCAATCGCAACCCTACCCAAGAGACCTGATAGGATAATTCCGTTGAGACCACCGGCAGCGATACCGATTTGGGCCGTGTCATCTGCAGACCGAATCACAATACTTCCAGATAAAAGTTCGATCCGTGGCTTTTGGAGACTGTCGAGTTTGAAAATGGCATGTGCGCGGGGTTTCATACGAACTGTTACTCCACCCACATCGAAGACAGGGCTGAGACCTGGCGGCACCTGGATCTCCTCATACGGTCCAAGTGCTGATTCAGTCGGCAAGGCCAACCAACCATCTAACTCACTTCGATCAGCTACTCGATTTCGATGAAGAACAGCTCCCCGCCCGACATTCGCATCAGTCTCCAAAAAGCCAAGTATTGGTTCGTCTGGTGCTGGCGCGGGCACATTGTTTTGTGCCGCGTCTATGGTCGCAGTGGTTGTTGACGATAGCGGCGGAGCAGTAGACGCTGACGGCAGAGATGAACCAATAGCCATAGCAGTGCCCTGAGGCACCATCGCATTGTTCACCATCGACGGATTTGTTGCTTCAGCCTCCGAGGAAGCAATGTCCATCTCAACAGGGACAGGTGGAACAGGTAGTTGGGATGACACCACCTCAGTGCCTTGAGGCTTTGCCCCAATAGCAATGTCTAGCGATGATTTGTCAGATTCCTTTTCAGGCAATCCTCCTTCCGGAAAATCTGGTTCAAGAGCAGGCTGATTTTGGTCCTGATCCATTTTGGATTTCACATTATTTTTTTCAAACGCGAGAACAGGCGGTATTGGTGCTTGGACTGCCTGCTGCTGAACTTGGGTATCTCCGAATGTACGAAGGAGCTGAACTCCAAAGGCACCGATAAGAAGAATGAGCATCGCTATCGCCACCACAAGGGCAATCGGAGCAAAAAGCTGTTTTTTTTTGGGCGCATGCACAACATCCGCTGATTCTTCACCGTGGGAATGAAGGGCAAGAGTATCAAGCTCGGCTCGAACAGCTCGTGCATTTTCCATGTCTGCGGCAGGGCCTACCTGACCATTCAGCAAAGAAGCTTTTTTAGATGTTAACTCGACCAGTTTTCGACTTTCGTCATCAGTAAGCTCTGCCATCAAATCATGCTGCCCAAGCATCTCTGAAAGGAGCTGATGACACTCGGCGGCCTCACACAACTGAACATCAGACTCGATACAATTCGATTCAAAGGAACCGAGGCATTCTTCGGACAGTGCATTATCAAGAAATTCAGCCATGCTATTGGCGCTGGCAGCCAAGCCTGCAGCATCCACTCGCGGTGATGGTAGATCAAGATTTCCAAGCACTCGCTCAATTCGCTGCTCAATTTCTTGAGCAGCATCGTGAGATAATACTTTTTCGTCTAGGTCTCGCTGGTCTTCTTCGGAGAGTACGCGGTCTCGCCAGGCCAACAGAGTTCTAACAGTTAGTCGCATTTATCGTTCCTCAAATTTAAAAACTATTGAGTAAGGATCTCACCGCAGCCTACCGCTGTACCGCGGGAAACCCGCTTCTGATTACTCGCTCCTGCTACTTGTATACGTGTCTATTTCCAGACAAATCCGTACAAAAAAACTGTTCTGGTGTTTGAACGGTTGGAATGGAGGCATGTTTTTGCGTGCATTCCGAACTTTTTCATACTCAAAACCGTAAATAAAAGGACGCTTACTCTCCGTAAAAATTCCTTGGTTTCTACAATGCATGGGTTGTTGACTCGCTCGATTCGAGGTTCTGAGATGACCATATCTCATGAAAATATGATCTCGCTGGAAAACGTGCGGCATTCTGCCCTGCTGCGTCAGGCGTCTGGCTACATTGAGCTCGCAGCGCTTAACGTGGCACCGGATAAGGGAGCTTCAAAGCCGGCACAAAAACTTTTACTCACAGCTATCCAACTGCTTGACCGACTTTCTGCAACAGAGAAATCGAATGGCAATGCCATCGCGCTACGAGCCGAGGCACTTCGAGCACTCTGCCGGTTTTCAGATGCACTTCCCTATTTTCAGCAAGCCGTTAGCGACAATCCGAAGTCCATGACAAGCTGGTTGGGTTTTGGATGGTGTTTGAAGCGTTTGGGGCGACTCCCAGAGGCGATAAACGTGCTTACGCGAGGCATCGACCTTTGTAGCTATGAACCAATTCTTGCGTACAACCTTTCCTGCTACCACTCACTTGCCGGAAATGTTCCTGCTGCAATTGAATACTTAACCAAGGCGATTTCCTCTGACGAACGCTTCAGATCGCTCACAAGTTGCGAAAGTGACTTTGATCAGATTCGTAATGACCCACGATTTGTAGCAGTGATTGGGCAACCTGTATAACGTGAATACAATTTTGCGTGTTCGGTCGGCGGTCTCGTTTGCACTCGTTACGTTAATCACTCTGTTGGAAGAGATTTTTGAGTCACAATGCCATGATAAATCCGGCACTGCAGGAAGTCATTGCTATTCTCGGCCACCCGGCTGCCGGTAATCCTGCGCAGTTCCTTTTTGAACGAGTTGTAGCACACGACTCACTTGATTGGAGATTTCTAACCCTTGAGGTCGCGCCAACTCGTCTTGCTGACGCACTCGCCGGTGTTTCTGCCTTAGGTTTCGGTGGATGCATGCTTGCTGGTCCTTTACGAGAACCTGCTGTTGGCCTAACCACATCTGTGAGCCCAGCTGCCCAGTTTGCAGGAGGCTGCAACTTATTGGAGAGAAGTAAGGACGGTCAGCTTGTTGGTCATCTTACACTTGGTCGGGGCACACTTGACTCAATTCGCTTTCATGCGGACCCTTCAACAACACATACACTGATTCTTGGAACGAATCTTCTCGCACGTTCGCTCGCGCTTGAATTAACGCTAGCCGGTGCTCCAGGTATTATTATTGTAGACCCTTGGGACAATCAGGCATCCACGTTGGCCGAAGCGATAAATTCGGTTGATGGGGGTAATGCATTGGCTGCTCAAAATGCATCGACGTTAATAGATAAAAACGTAGGTATTGTAATTGCTACTGAAGACAATCGACCTATTCCGACCGATTTTCAGCTTCCTGAACTTCGAGAAGATCTTGTTGTTGTCGACACATCACTTGACCCCAAAGCATCGGCAACACTCAAGGCAGCATCGAATGCTAACTCCTGTAAGATTGATGGACTTGAGGTAAATGCATGCATTATGGCACTGAATTTCAGAAACCTGACTGGTATTGAAACTGATACGGAATCGCTTCGAGAGGCTCTTGATGAATTCCTTGACTACTAAATCATCAAGACCACAGTGATATTCACACCACATGCCTATCCAGCGATTCGGTTTATTTTCTTGATCACGGCACCCGCACTGCTTCGAATTTCTGCAACTGAATCTTTTTGTAACTTTTCAATTGATTTGACTATATCTGTCGGTGGCGCCTGATTTGTCGCATCAACGAGCATAGTAACGCCTCGCAAAGCATTTACGACCACGAGGGCCCTCTTGTACCGCTCTGACTGTGTCTTGTCATCCGGGGCTTTCCCATCCAAGTTGATATCTTTCAGAGAAAGCATCTCTGAAAGTGTGTCATACGCGTCTGTCTGCCCAAGTCTCGCCAGACCAAGGGCAGCGTTTGACCGAACATCGGTCGATGAATCTCCCATCAACCGCAACAGGCCTTCGATACTCTTTTGCCCCCCGAGCACTCCAAGTGTAAATCCACATGCATCCCTCACACGCGTACTTGTCGAAGTCGTTGCGGCCAACACCGCGGCCACAACATCATCTTGATTCTCAAACGATCTGCTGGTGTTTTGAAGATTCGTTGCCAGAACCGCTAGAGCCTCGATTGCTGCCTGGGTTGTGAGATCATCGTTATTTTCATTAACACGACGAACGAGTGCCGGCGCTGCCTCTGGAATGGTAAACTCACCAAGAGCTCGGCACAAATAGAGCCGCAACGTTTCTGATTGCTCTCCTGTTCGGCCACTACCAACTTCATCATCCAGAATGCTACCTAATTCGGAAGCAAGTTTGATATCAGCTTTCAACCCAGAACCATTCGGACCACGAAGATCATTTGCAAGGTTCAGCGCTGCCTGCCAACGACCTTCGTTCGCGCGACGAAGCGTACGAACGTACGCCTGAGGATCATTCCCAAGATGAGCTAGCCAGTGGAAGGCCAGCCAGATACAGACAATAATTGCAACGATGATTCCCGGGACAAGAAACAACTGGACAAGGAACGCCGCACTGGGGGGTTCCACGGGCGGGAGACTGTCATCTGGATTAATTGGTTGATTTGAAGAGGTAGCCATGAATTATTTTTTCCGGGAAAGTTAGAAAAAACACAGATCATACTTCAGATGACACCGGACAACAGCACCACATACCGAGCCACCTTTGTAACATGATAGACTTTCCGTCTAGAAGGTGATGCATTGTGACAAAAATAACCGGACGTGACACGCAGTGGCTTGATGAATCAGTGCTTCCGCCGCTGCTTACAGCTGCGGAACAGCTTGCCGTTGATGAAGCTATTTTAGATCAAGCAGAGTCAGGTCAGCTCGAAAATACGGTGGTTCGAACATGGCAAGCAACTGCACCAGCTGTTGTCCTCGGTTCATCAAGTGAGCTTCTCAAAGAAGTGAACAATGACGCGTGTACCAGACTCAACATTCCCATCTTACGCCGCCCGAGTGGCGGTGCAACGGTCATCCTTGGCCCGGGTTGTGTCATGTGGTCGATCGTAACTCCTTTTCAAGCGGTGCCACCGCTTGAAGCTATCCACGCCGCCATGCTCGATCCTCTGGCTGCAACCCTTTCCGCAGCCGGGCGAGATGTGGTACGAGAAGGCACATCTGATCTAGTAATTCGAGCAGCCGGTAGGCCCAAGAAAATTTCTGGAAATGCACTTCGTGTGCGTCGCCAAAGCGTACTCTATCATGGGACTCTTCTTGATACATTTCCGCTTGAACTTGTTGGACAGTTGCTTCGACATCCTCCACGAGAGCCAGAATACCGACACCAACGGAGCCATACCGATTTTTTGACGAACCTGTCATTAGGCCGCGAACAAATCGACAAAGCGGTTCGAACTGCTTTCGCTGCTTGGGGTACCAAAACAACATGGCCCCATCAGCAGGTACAAAAACTTGTGGAATCCCGTTATGGGCAGATTTCTTGGACAGAACGCCTCTAAACCCCAGACCAGTAAATATCTGTAACCCGTAGATGTTTTCCGGAAATGTTCAATTTACCCCTATTTTCTAGCCCCTCATTACCGATGGCAGAATGGGTTGAGACGGAGGATCAGGGCGAATAATCAGGCTTTCTCCTTATGTGTGATTGAGCTTGAGAATCTTTGCCGATTTTCTCTGCAGCGGATCAAGCAGAAGGTTGGTCAAAAACTAGCCTTCCGCCACAGTAGGGAAGAACGCTACGTTTCTTTTCCACGAATGACATGAGGTCGTCCGGAATATTTCGCAACAGGAGGTTGCAACAATGCATTTACATCTGAATGCCGCGGACGTGCGCGACATGGTTACCCGCTTATTTGTTGACCTTGGTGCTGAAACTGAAGACGCGGCCGATCTACAAGAGAATATTCGTATTGATAGAGGCCGCTGTGTTGCTCGTTGCTATCGAGTAACCGAAATGTTCGCAATGTGGCTCATCGACTGTGGCGTTGTGCAATTCTACAATGCTGATGGTGAGATGCTTCATACGGTCAACCTTTTCAACGACCTGCAACCGCAGCGAGTTGCCGCATAGTGCGGTTTTTCTGATCCTTACGGGGTACGGCCATCATGCCGACCACTACGGTAACACCTCCACGGCTATCGATCGTCATTCCAGCACCTGGAGACGAGGCAACTCTCGAGGAAACACTCGTGAGCGTGCTTGAGAATCGGCCAGAGGACTCTGAAATTGTCGTCGTCCTTGGCTTTGGTTATCACGATCCGTGGAACGTTGGTGAAGAGGTTCAGTTTATTCAGGCTCCTATTGGATCTAATCGTGTTGCGTGTATCAATCTCGGACTTGCCGCGAGCACTGGTCGTATCGTTCATGTCTTAGCAGCAGGATGGCGGGCGACCCCTTTTTGGACCGACGCAGCAATAGAGCATTTCAACAACGAACAGGTCGCTGCTGTTGTTCCGCTTGAGGTCGCCTCTGGCGACAGCGATAGAATCGTAGCAACTGGCATAGAGGTGGGCCGTGGTGGCAGACGTGTCATGTTGCGACCGTGGGGTGATGCTTCACGGGTACAGGGTTTTCATGAGGATGATTATCCATCACCATCTGGTCCTACACTCGAGGCAGGCTTTTGGAGCCGCCAAATGATTGACCGGTTAACTTTTGGATTCTGTCCTGCATGTGGCGATGAATACGCTGACGCTGACATGGCTATTTCATTACAGGCAACAGGTGGCCATGTTGTGTTTGAAGCGACTTCAAAAATTATCGCTGCGGCAGAGCGGCACCGTCCACAGCCAGCTTTCAAAGCAGGCCTCTATGGAGAGCGCCTCTTCTGGCGGTCTATTGCCGCAGAAGCACTGCCACAAAGTCTGGTATTACATGTTGTTGAGATTCTTCGTCATGCAGTCGTGAGAGCACCACTGGGAACTCTTCCAGTATTAGCTGGCAGGTTGGTAGCGCTGCTCCAGTTTGGGATGTACATTCCTCGGTTTCGTGAACTATCTGCACTCATACAAGGCTCCACAGCTAATCGAAAATATACAACGAACCAGACCGTAGCTGGTCCTGCCCGTCTGCTTCGATACGATGAGGGCCACGCTCGTGTTGCACGCCCACATCGCCGCCGTAAGTTGCCACTCAAACGAAGTGCATAATCGGACAGACGGACTCTAGGTAAACTGACAGCATACTCTCTCGAAAATCATTTGCAGCAACCACAGTACGTGTGCGAGTACAAGCTGACACCTGCCTCTTCAGGGAAGCTTACTCGTGTCTTACATTGAAGAGCATGCTAAATTTGCAACCAGTAAGTTCCTGTAGGTTCTTGTTGCAACTCAGTTCCTCTCGCTCGATGGGAAAGCTTCATCCTGCACAAGCATCAGCGTGCTTTAGGATTGAGAGGATGATCCAAGGGAAGCTTTCTCCAACGCAATTCTACTTCTCGGACCTTATCCCAACACCCCTGAGGGAAATACCACAAGTTTTCAGACTCCGCATTTTCCTCTGGGCCTAGGTTCGTGACCACAAACCCACCTTCAAGGTCACTCAGTTCATTTTTGAATGGACAATGAGCCTTAAAATCTAAAATACCAAACTTGTCCTTCAGTGAATTATTTGTGACACGGTAGTGAACGTATACGCGAACCGAATTTGAAGGAGTTGTTTTTGCTTTTACTCCAAGACATTGAACAATAATTTCTGGGTCATCCGAAGCCACAGTCACTGCCTTCGTTGCCGCCATTTCTTTGCCAAAACTTACAAATGGCAAGCCAACTATGACCAGATATCCGAACAATACTATTCGTAGTCTCATAAGCCACCGTTCTTATTAAACATGGCAATCATGTTTGAGAAACGACTCCGGTTCGGAATATGGCAATGTTCAACTATTTTAAACAGCGAGGACAGGGCCCTACTTACTCTTGCTAGTCACAGCAGTTGGTTTTTCAACTCCAAGAGTTTCGAGCAATTTGTCATGACCCTGAATTGCTTTATCAATCGATAACTGCATTTTTTCGACCGTTGACTTCGCAGCCTTTGGATCAATTGGCTTTTGGATCGTAATTTTATTTAGATCTGCCTGATGCAGCCTTGCCTGCTGCACGTGGCCCTCTACCTCTGAGACAGCCTTCACACCTTCAGCATTTTCGTGTGCAGCGGCCTGGTTCTTCATCTGGCCAAGATGCTGCTGCGTCTTAGCCAGATGGGCGCCAATTGTATCGTGAGCCATACGCGCAACAGATGGCTCTACTGTCTTGGCAGTTGAAAGGTAATTGCTGTAATGCGAGGCATGGCTTTGGGCACCGTAGAGATGGCTGTGTGAGCTGTGGCCATGATATTCCGAGTAGTACCCGGCAGCTTTTGAACCAGCATTTCTCCATGACTGGGCAACAGCTGGCACTGTTATTACCACGACGCTCAAACAAAATGCGATGAAATGTAAACGGCGACTCATTGGGGGCCTCTCAGTCGGTAAAATTTTTAGAAAATGGTACTCTCCTGCTTCATCAAGCAGCGTGCCGGTCAAATAATTATACCGTACAGAATATGATTCATCCAGTTTTTGTTGCAGCATGACCTATAGCGTGCGGACGATCGGTACGGTCTGACCTACAGGTCAAATCTAATATCTTCGAGACGTGAAAATTTAAAACAAAAAAGTTGTGGAACAACGAAGATGTCTCACTATCTAAAAAAATTCCTGCTGCTTGCAACAGTCAGCACCCTACACTTCTACTCAATTGCTGCACTAGGTAGTCCCCCCAACATCGTTGTCATCATGGCAGATGACCTCGGGCTTGGTGACATAAGCTTTCATGTTCGATCAATTCAGCACAAAATACCCGTTGTTGAAACGCCAGCGTTGGATGAACTTGCATCTCATTCACTTTGGTTTACCGACGGCCATTCGGCTACAGCCCTCTGCGCTCCTACTCGCTACGCCGTCATGAGTGGGAATAACAACTACCGTTCATACGCACCATGGGGCGTGTGGAGCACATTTGGTGAATCTGCTTTCAAACCTAACCACGCCACATTAGGAACCGTTGTTCGTGACGCTGGCTACCAGACAGGATTCGTTGGAAAATGGCACTTGGGTGGTGACTTTTATATTCCTGGGAGTGACGTTTTTTATCGTGGACCAAAAAATGGTGATCTTACTGGCAAAGTGGATATGACGCAGTTTGTCTCGGGCGGGCCGAGAGATTGTGGGTTTGAGTATGACTTTACAACACCATGTGGAATTCAGGGTCCAATTTATTTGCTTTATGAAAATCATGTATGGAGCCCAATAGCTGACGACTCACAAATTATTTTTCTCAACGAGAACACTGCAGTTCACCCAAAAGATATAAGTGACAAGGGCCCCGGTTTAGGCGATTCGAAATGGGACTCCCGTAAGATCGGCCAGCGACTGTCAGAAAAAGCGGTTGACTTTATAAAGCATGCCACAACAGATGACAGACCGTTTTTTCTCTATTACTGCTCACCAATGGTTCACCTACCACATTGTCCTCCAAATTTTTTTGATGGAAAAAAAATTAAAGGGCAAACACCAACCAACCACCTTGACATGCTTCTTGATCTTGACATGCAAGTGCAACGAATTGTCACGGCTCTTAGAGATATCGGTCAGTACGATAACACGCTGTTGATTGTCACTTCTGATAATGGTGGCCTTGCTGATCGACCAGCAGAAAAGAAAGGGCATCAATCAAACGGTGGATGGAAAGGCAACAAGAACTCTCCACTCGAAGGAGGCCATCGCGTTCCGTTCTTCGCAGTATGGCCGGACCGGATTACTCCCGGTATTACGGAAGAACTTACAAGCAATCAGGATATTCTTGCAACACTTGCAGCCTTGGTTGGCACACGCATCCCCAACGATCAGGCAATGGACTCAAATAACCTATTACCACTGCTTACAGGAGACGGAACGTTCCGGAAAAGAGACATCTTTCTTCAACAAGCCGGTTCGCATTGCGAGGTCATGGTTCGAAAAATGCCTTACAAAATGATCATGCAAAGTGACCAGAAACGCACCTACTTCACACCCACAAAACTGTTTGATCTTAGAGCCGACCCGCACGAAGACACAAACCTTCTCGAACAACCAAAGTATCGGCCCATAGCGCAGTCACTCTTATCAGAATATAAAAATATTGTTGAGTCGAAATGCTCAACAATTCGAGGCCACTTATAAAAACTGTGCACAGAACGTGTTCTCGGCATGCGTTTAAACTTGAAGCCACAAACAGCTAGGCATCTTTTCGAAAAATAGTGTTGTCGTCATACTGAATGAACCTGTTCCATCAATCACTTTAGAGATCCTGATCATGAGCAATACTTTTCTTCGGATGGCAATGTTGTGCACTGCATGTTGTATCTGCCTTTTGCCCCCCCCTTCGAATGTCAAAGCAGAACTTTATGAAGTCCGTGGCTACATTCTGGGTGACGACAGCGATGAAGATTCCGTCGACGAGTACTTGTCACATGCTCTCATTCCTGCTCTTAAGCGCCATGGCATTGGACCAGTTGGTGCTTTCACAAATGCTCCGAATGATGAGACTGGGGCAAAAACCATATTTGTGATTATTCCTCACAATGACCCCTTGGCAATGTTCCATGATCGTGAAGTCATTCAATCAGACCAGCAATACCAAGGTGACGCAGCCGCCTTTTTTGGGCATAACAATCGAGACAAAAGCTATCAACGGATATCGAGTGAACTTTTAGTTGCGATGCAGTGTTGGCCTAAAGTGAAAGTTCCTCCAGGAGTCACCACAAATAAGAATCGTGTGTATGAACTACGAACATATGAAAGTGCGCACGAAAAACTTGGGCAACTTAAGGTAGATATGTTCAATAACGGTGAGGTGCCGATCTTTCTTGACTGCGGAATTACTCCGATATTTATCGGACAAGCCGTCATTGGTCCGTACACCCCAAATCTTACATATCTAACGATGTACCCCACCGAAGAATCCCGACTTCAGGCGTGGAAATCGTTCCGAGAACACCCCGCCTGGAAAGTGCTTAGTAAAGTAAAAAAATATAAGGGAACGGTCAGTAAAATTCACAAATACGTTCTTGTACCGAAAGCTTATTCAGAAATGTAGCGAAATAAGCCAAATTGAGTCTGGCCGCATCAATCGGCTTTGTTGGGTTTAGTAAGTTTGTCCAAAAGCTTTTGCTCTTCTTCAAACACTTTGAGAAAAGGAGTGTAGATCGTTTCATCAGCAGACCATCGCTTTGGCTCTGGATCAGGCTTTTCAAGCTTTCCTGAGGGATAGTCTCGTCCACGTATGCTTTCATCAATTGACTGTGAAAACTGCGAGTACTCACGCATCAACTTCTGGAAGATGGCTGGCTTTTCCTGAGTAATACTTTTCGACTCAGTAGGATCGGCTACAAGGTCAAACAGTTCCTGAGATTCTTTTGCCTGCTTGTCTTTTTTCTTATTTTTTAAGTTGTTTAACACAATCAACTTATATCGCCCATTAATCCAAGCACCGCCGCCGTTCCAGCGAAAACCCATTGGCTTATTGCGATTATTCAACTCACCATCAAACAGCTGGCACAAACTGATACCGTCATGTACCGGCAGCATGGTTTCTTCTGGAAGCCCAACAACATCGAGAATCGTTGGAAATATATCGACTGCACCAGCCTGAAACTGTGAGACTTTTGGCTCAATTCGTGACGGCCATTCAACAATCGACGGAACACGCAACCCCCCCTCGTAAAGCGTTCCCTTTGCACCACGTAATGGGACCATGCCATCAATCGATTCATTCAGTTGGCCAACCGTTGGCTGAAAATCTTTATTTGGCAAGCCCCCATTATCTGATGAAAACCAGAGCAATGTGTTGTCTGCAATGCCAAGCTCTTGAAGTCCACCACGCAGCGCACCGATGCTTCTGTCCATTGCTACAAGTTCACCATAGTGTCGCTGTGCCTGAAATGACAGTTGGGGAAATTGTTGACTATCTGTTTCCAGAGACGCCCAGGGCGAATGTGGCGTTCCGAACCAGATAACCGTAAATGTAAGCACGTCAGAGTTTTTATTGATCTGTTCTTTCAAAAAATGGAGTGCCTCCTCAACAACTACTTCGGAAGAGTCGCCTCTCTTCTTTTCAAATTCACCAGCTGGTTTTCCGCGTCGCCCCATGAGTGGATGCATATCAAAAAAATTTGTAACCGAGAGCCAATGACCAAACCCAAAGGCATCGGGGCGACGTTCATCGCTTGGCAAAATTGGTATGCCGGCCCCCCGAATTCCATTCAAATGCCACTTGCCAAAATGACTCGTTACATAACCGACTTCAGCAAGTGCCTGAGCAACAGTTTTTTCCTGTAAACGTAAGGGGTATCCGTGCGACATCACACCAGTGCGCTCATGTGTTCGCCCGGTAAGGACCGTTGCCCGAGTAGGCGAACACACCGGACCGCCTGCATAAAAACGATCAAGCCGGAGACCATGAGCTGCCATTTCATCAAGATGTGGTGTCTTAAGGAATGGGTGCCCGTAATATCCTGTTTGTCCCCACCCTTGGTCATCTGCCATCACAAGCACAATGTGGGGAAGATTCTCACTTCCCTGACGTGCATCACAAACTGAACAGAAGATCAAACAAACAGCCATAAGAGAAATAATGGCGACTCTTCTTTGATTCAATACTTTCATTACTTGACTCATTGGATTTTGGTTTTTAAAAGTGCCTTCCAAAAATATTCACAGAACACATGGAAGTCATTTATTGCTCTGCCGGTTGCCTCGTATAGCCTTCATCTCCCGCAGCAGCTCGTGCCTGCTCAAGAAGAAATCCAACAACACCACTATACTCTGGATCATCAAGCAGGTTTTCACTCTCCATTAAATCATTTGTGAGGTTGTACAGTTCCTGAGGAAACATTTCCTGTTGCCATGCGTAACGATGGTTAAGAAAAAGCTTCCACTGTCCAGCACGTGGTGTTGCATTGGAACGCACCGCAACCCAGGCCCTTTTGTCTGATTTTTTTTCTGATGCTTCCTTGTGATCATTCGGAAAGATTGGCGCTCGTGGATCAGTCCGGACTCCTTTCATCGCTGTAAGTTGACTGATACTGTCTTCTGCTCCAAACGACTGACCCTGAAGTGGTGGAAGCGGCTTACCAATAGCTTCTGCCACTGTCGCGAACATGTCGTTGAGGGCACACAGCCTTGCGCAATCACGGGCTGGAGTTTCCACCTGTCCATCTCCTACCCCTCCATGCGGCCAGCAAGCAAGGAACGGCACCCGGTGCCCTCCTTCATAAACTGATCCCTTATGACTCCGAAGCGGACCTGTGCAAACTTTTGATGATCGCTCAGCACCATTGTCACTCGAAAAGACAAACAAGGTATTATCCCGCAACATATGACCAGGTCGCCGTGGATCGGGAGTTCTATCTAGAAAGTCAAGCAGCCGTGCAACATGAACATCATTTTGGTACACAAAGTCGAGCCTCTCGCTGTTCGTTGCCTTACTACTTTTGAACGTGCTGGCACCAACAATAGGATATTCCCCCAATGCCTGAGATGGCGTATATGGACTATGATTCGAGGGAGAGGCGAAATAGACAAAAAACGGCTGTGTTTCAGATGCAGCCTGCTCCAAAAAGTTGAGCGCTTTTTTGTCAAGCGTTCGTCCAACCTCATCAAGCTGATACGAGCCGTCCAGTTTTTTCCCGTCACCCGTCGCGCCGATAATTAGCCGCCCATCGATCCAGCCTGGACCAATTCGTTGTGTCGGGCTATTCTTCTCCTGTCCATCTGGCCCAGAGGTTCCATGACTTCGGGACACACCAAAAAATGTAT
This sequence comes from uncultured Pirellulales bacterium, assembly GCA_965662325.1. Classification (GTDB taxonomy): domain Bacteria; phylum Planctomycetota; class Planctomycetia; order Pirellulales; family UBA1268; genus UBA1268. Next base: position 15,273 of record CBFIHW010000040.1, read on the forward strand.
CGAACCCATGATCGAGAGGACCATCAGCAAGGGGCTTGGTAAGATCAGCATCGTCCCATCCCCTGGCTGCGTTTCCCTCTTTGTTGCGGTAGGTCAGACCAAGGTGCCACTTTCCAAACATTGCTGTCTGATAGCCCGCAGCCTGTAAAAACTCTGGAAATGTAATCCTTTCCCGCTCAATCAGTGGCGGGCAATGAACCCCAAATAAGACCCAGTGTTTGAGACTGGTTCTCCAACAGTAGCGTCCAGTGAGCAAGGCATAGCGTGTCGGAGAACATCGACTTGATGGTGAGTGTGCATCCGTAAAGCGAACACCTTGTTTTGCGAGACGTTCCATCGCCGGTGTTGAAAGCTGCAATGAATCTGGATTCTTCGTCCAATCCTGATACGCACTTGTATCCCCAAGACCCATATCATCAGCCAGAAAGATAATGACATTGGGTGGCTGCTCAACACGAGAAGGTTCGGCGAAACAAAGACAAGGAATTGATAAAGAAATGACAAGCAAACTGTAATTCTTCATAATAACTCAATTTCCGGTACAACAACGCGACAATTATGCCGCATTGCTTGGCAGAACATAACAGACTAAAGGTCAACATTGTGTATTCAACATACATAAAAGTCACAAACACCTGCCTCCTTACACTTCTCTTTTGCCTGTTCGGGGGTACTTCGTTCGGACAAAAGCGAGTAGCTCGTGTTTCAGTCGTATCGAGTGACAATATCATTGCACAAAAAAACCAGTAACACTGACAGCTTCTATCGAAAACAGACTGAATGCAATCGTTACCGGAACACTTACGTGGAACGTTCGTTCCATTTTCTTCAAATCACCTCCTCCGGCTACACAATCTATCTCTCTGAATGGGCGTCAAAGTATTGCTTGCGAGTACACGCTCTCAATACCCTGCTCAGGCTTTGCAGACATTGAGTGTCGATTTCAGACTCCCGAAAATAAAAATCCGATAACGGCAAAATATCGCATTGGATCAGACGTAGAAGGCATCACCAGCCCTCTCACTAGACAAGGGGATTTCTTTGATTTCTGGGAGCAATCCCTGGCTCAACTTGCCGAGGTGCCACCTGCGTTTCAGATGACACCCCGGCCGAACGAAGCTCGAACAGAAGTACAACTCCACGAGGTTTCAATGGAAAGCTTTGGTGATGTGTCTGTCCGGGGTTGGCTTGAGACGCCAACCAAGGCTGGAGTCTTTCCGGCTGTTCTTCGACTGCCCGGCTATGGACAAGCCATGAAGCCTGTTGGTGACCAAGAAGACTTGATCATATTTTCATTCAACCCAAGAGGACATGGCAACAGCCAAGACGACGTGCCCGGCACACCTCAAGACTATTGGGTACGAGGGCTCGATAACCGAGACACGTACTTTTATCGCCGCGCTTACCTTGACTGCATTCGCGCTGTTGATTTCCTCTGCTCCCTCAATAACGTTGACCAAGACCAGATTGCAGTATGGGGGCAAGCCAAGGCGGAGGCTTTGCGCTTGCAACAGCGGCACTTGATCACCGAGTCGATCTCTGTGTTTCAGATATACCATTTCTCTGCAATTGGACAAACTACTTCAAGCTCACACAGTGGGACGAAATGGATAAATGGTTAAAACAAAAAAAATATCGCTCTTGGCAACAAACTTTAAGAACAATGAGCTACTTCGACACGATGAATCTCTGTGATCGAGTTACATGCCCGGTTATTATGAGCATCGGTCTTCAAGACCAGATTTGTCCGCCAACAACAGGACTTGCAGCTTTTAATAGAATTAAAGGGACAAAGAAGCATGTGATCTATCCGTCACGCGGCCATGGCCTTGGTAGAGATCATCGGCAGCATCTGTGGAGATATATTAAAGAACAATTTTTCACGACAACGGCAAAAAAACAGTAGGGCATTCCCGTAGGAGTACGTCAAAGCCTCATCATTGAACTAGGTTTTATCGACACAAAAACCAAAACAACAAACAGTTCGCATCGCACTCCCGTTACTCTCGATGCAACTGTTATGGTGACCAATATTTTTTGACCCCAATCGTAGAACTTCGCTCTCTCCTTTTGGCAATCAATGAGAGCCAGGCTGCCGAATCCTTTCGCTGCTTCATACCATCAGTAAGTCGTTGCATACGCGGTGCCGTCGGATTTATTAATCATTATTTTGATATGCGTTACTCCCCGCCCGACATCAAATTCTGCCACAAAAAAATGCCCTGACTCGGACTGTACTGAAAATTTATACCGACCTTGGAAACCATTGAAAACACACGCTCCATTCTGATCCGTTTGACCGGCCACGCGAGTGATCAATTTGTGATTCAAGAGACTATTCAGTGCCTCATATTGCTCAGTTGGCTTTCCACCTTCACCAAAAAGTCGATTTCCTGTGAATTTATCGTAATTCGCCCACAGGTTGAACACTCGCACTGACGGGTGACTAAAAGCCGTAACAGCTACTTGGACAAAGTACTCTGCAAGCGTTGCATCATCCCAATCACCTGAACGATAGCCCCCTTCTATTTCTCCTTTAATAATTCCAAATTCTGTGACATGCACTTTTACGCCACTCCCTTTGTACTGATCAAATGTATCAAACATTTCTTTTGGACTTGCCCATAAACGACGCGGTTTGTGGGCATGCATAGAAACAAAATTTATTCCTGGGTAACGTGACTTTACGTCCTCCACTGCAGGTAAACGATTTTCTTTATTGAACGACCAACAATCACACACACCGAGTTCAACTTCTGAAAACTCTTTTCGAAGTGTTTTAAAAAGTTCCGTCTGGTCACAAAAAACTTTTGCCCTTTGAATATGCGTGTGCCAATCTTCATTGAAAACCTGAAAGAAGTTCACGGTGTCCTGATACCGATTGAGAACCGTCCGGCAATTTTCCAGCTGACATGATGCCTTTTCGGCATCTGATTGTACGGAAGTGAACCATTCTGGATGATATCCTGAGAGAAAATGCCACTCGATACTGATTCCGTTTGCATTGCAATATGCAACCATCGAATCAATTTTTGAGAAGTCACAGACTCCTGGTTTGGGTGCATAGCTTTTCCATTTTGTGAGATTCTCTGGACAGGTAAAATGAAAAAGAGTGTTCAGCAGATGTCGATTTCTTGGACTTTTTTCTGTTGCCAGATTGCAATGGCCGAAAAGAAATTCGTGTTTTTGCAGTTCAGCAGAAACGTGACCTCTTTGTAGCGGTGTGCCATCACTCACGACAATCTTTACATGCACTTCGCTCTTCCGCGTTCTCTCCATGCTAGGAATAACAACCTCACGGACAAACCCATCATCAGTATTGAAAAAAGCAGTGACTGCTGGGTGAAGTGGGTCACTTTCTGGCAATGCTGACAGTTCACTTTCCCCGTGGGCGAGGCAGGCAAGAGACAAACACAGAGTGAGCAGGATGAAGCATCTGACGCGGCATGAATAAAACATTTGACTCATTCAAAACATCAATGGTTAAAAGTCTTCAAAAATTTACTACTAAACTCAGAAACTCCCGTTTCAACAACAGCAATCGCATTGGTCTACAGAATTTCAAATCTAACGGAGAGTAATCTCCAATCATTCTTTATTTTGAGATCAAGCACGGTATACAAGAACACAGCATACAAGCGGAGAGCCACTTGTGGCGATGTGTGCTACCGACCAGAAAGCTTCTCAACAAGAAATGCAGTTGCATCAGCATGAACAACATCAGGTGCACCAGGGTAAACGAGTTCACAAGAAACATCATTTACCTGACAATGTTCTTTCAGTTTCACTCCAAAATTTGAAGTGTGTGTAGGATCCCGCTGGTTTTCGCCTAAAGAAGGTGGAGCAGAATAGAGTAGATAAACTGGAGGATCATCTTTTGTAACGAGACCATAAGGGCTGTATTCAGCCAAAAACGGAAGAATGGAATCACGGCCGTTAAGAAACGCTTGAAAATCCAAGAACCCAAATGCATGGCCACCATACTTGCTATTAGGGGTCCACTCTATCATCTGCTCTGGATCGAGAGACGTCTGGGCACCTGTTACTGCAGCGCAACAAAGACGTGTAGATTGCCGAGCAACCGGATCATCACTTGTGGGGTCACAAAGATCGTCATGAAAAGCCAGCCAAAGGCTTGAACATGCTCCTGCCGACCCTCCAGCTGCAGCAATTTGTGTTGTATCGATATTCCATAGCTTTGCCTTACTTCGAATAAACTGAAGGCAGCGAGCAGCATCATGCAAGGGTGCTTTGACTGGCGGCTCTACGCCTTCCTGAATTGCTTGATCAACAAACCGATAGTTCAACGCAGCTACCGATATTCCGGCATTCAACAAAGCTTGAACATCGACAAAACGATCAACACGCTCCTTTGCTCCACCACGCCACCCACCCCCATGAATAACTAACACAAGTGGTGTTGGACTCTTCTCCTCTGCCTGCCAGATATCAACTACATTTCGATCATGATCGCCGTATCGAGCGCTCTGGATTGTTGGAGCCGGAACAGTAGGAGCGTAGCTTTCACTGCCCCCTGACCGTTTCTCTTGCACACCCCCCTTCGAAGTAACTTCAGCCTGAACGATCGTCGAAATCACACATCCCAATAAAACACTCAGTATTGCTTTCCACAACATCGTTCGATTCATAATTTCTTCCTCTAACAAATTAATTGGAAAACTCTTTTTCAGTTCATTCTTGATTCACCGTTCGTTCACCGGACGCCATGTCGTGAAACTTCAATTCCAAGGCAGCTCGCCGAACACCGTCTGCTGAAAGATCCTGAGATTCTGACGGATCACTAGTTAGATGAAACAGTTCGACACATTCTGCATGACTCCTGCCATCTAGCTTTTTCGTGTTATATTCGAGTACTGCTTTCCAGATGTCCGAAGAATTGCCTACTGCAGTGACACCATATGCCGCCCATGTATTAAAAATCTTCTTTGTATTTTTTTCCCACGGCCTGTTCGATTGAATGTAGAGCGAATCTCGAACCAGTGGTACTTCTATCCCACTGGCTGTCAACACCGCAGAAAAATCATAGCTGTCATTGGCTTGATTGGCCGGAACTGCAACACCGGCAAGCCCACATAGCGTCCGAAAGAGATCATGGAGTCCAATGATCTGATTCTGTATCCTTCGTCCCCCCGGTATCTTCCGACTCCAGCACATCAGGAGTGGCACCCTGTGACCACCTTCATAAACAAAACCTTTTTCGCCACGCAAAGGACTTCCATCTGAAGCAACCCCCTGCGCGTTTCGGTGAACTCTACCATGCCCCTCAACACCTACTTCAATGCGTTCCCCACCATACTCGCTATTATCTTTTGCATCATGGTAAAGTGACTCCGACCATGAAGAAGCTGGACCAACAGCGGCGCCATTGTCACTCGTGAAGACAATAAGCGTGTTATGAAACAAGCCAAGTGACTTCAATTTGTCAATAAAGAGACCAATCGCGGCGTCCCCCTCCCGAATCATATCTGTCCGTTTATTGACCGTTGTTCCCGCAATCGGAATGGCTCCACTCGCTGCCAGGTCATCTGTCTTCAATGGATTTTTTACATTGAAGGAAACTGGAGGCGCGTACGGAGAGTGTCCTGCTTGAGAGCAGTAGTAAAGAAAGAACGGCTTATCATTTCCCCCTGTCGCAACATGTCGATCGATAAATGCAAGGGCATTGTGCATCAGGAGCGGACCAACAGACTCAGTGCTCCAATTATCTATTCCGTACGCTGGTTTCTTACGTCCCCTGGCAGTTTTTGTAAAAAAAGTACGAGCAACGTCATCATCTGTAAAATGCTGCCAGAACTTCTCATTATCTTCCCAACGTGCGAGACGATCATTTTTGAAAAATGCATATGGTTCACT
>CBFIHW010000041.1:0-20812 GCA_965662325.1 uncultured Pirellulales bacterium
GTGTGGTCTTAATTAGTTCCATTATCACGCTTGGTGTTGGATGGGTTCTTGTCAGTATCTCGGCTGCACTGGGCTCTCAAAACGCTGCGTTCTACTGGGCGTTACTCGCTGTTGGCGTGTCACTTCTTATTCTTGTACTGGTTGGCGTCATCATCTACTTTGCTCTGGCAGTCAAGGCAATTGCTCTGTCTCAGCGGCAAAGTAACTTTATTGATAGCGTGACTCATGAACTCAAGAGTCCGCTTGCGTCACTGAAACTGTATCTGCAAACACTGATCCGTCGACCGGTACCACCGGCAGAACAATCAGATTTTCACCGATTTATGTTGCAAGATGTAGAGCGACTCGACACTCTGATCGATCATCTTCTCGATGCAGCAAAAACGATGCATCGTCCAGCATTATCTATTGCTGAAGCGACCAGAATAGTGCCGGTCCTCAAGGAGGCAGCTATCCGTGTTGCTGATCGTCATAACGTTCAGCACGATTGTATCGTGATCAATGTCGAGCAAGAGCAAGAAGATGTTTTTGTGCAGGGCAGGGAAGCGGACATTGAAATAGTATTTCGAAACCTTATTGATAATGCAGTGAAGTACTCGCTTCCTGAACCACATGTAGATGCAACAGTTGAAGTTACAAAGAAAAGTCGCGTGCTGGTTCGCGTGGCAGATAATGGACCTGGTATTCCAATAGCTGATCGTGGGCAGGTATTTCGGCGCTTTGTTCGATTAGGAAGTGAACTGGAGCGGGCTACACCTGGAACAGGGCTGGGGCTGTATCTCGTTAAATCAATTGTCAAGCAGTTAAGGGGTCGTGTTTTTGTAAAAGGTCGCCTGACCAAACGAGGTACCGTCATTGAAGTCGATCTGCAGAAGGCAAGCCCTGCCGAAGACGTGCCTCGTTGACCGGACCTGCGCGGAACCCTTTGAGTAAACCGTGTTGCCGGTTCTAATCATGAATTCAGTGAATATCACTATTCTTTTATCCCACCACTTTGAATTGCCATGCCCCAATCTGCCTCAACGTCGTCGAAATCACATCCTGATCGTAAGCAAAACATAAATCCTGATGGTGACACTCATGTTTTGCCAATCCGTCGTGCATTGGTGAGTGTCTACGATAAAACTGGCCTGGATTCCCTTGCTGCTGCATTAAAGGCCGCTGGAATAGTAGCTGTCAGTACAGGCGGGACTGCACGGGCTCTTCAGAGCTATGGCGTCTCTGTCGAGGATGTGTCTTCGATAACAGGTTTTCCTGAAGTACTCGATGGACGAGTGAAGACACTTCATCCAAACATTTTTGCCGGCATCTTGGCTCGCGGTGACAGAGAAGACGATCTTGAAGTTTTGGCAGAGCATGGAATTGATCAACTCGAACTCATCGTTGTGAATTTATATCCGTTTGCAAGCGTCATTAACCGGGATGAGAGTACGGCAGATGAAGCAATCGAATTGATTGATATCGGTGGACCGAGCCTAGTTCGTGCGGCTGCCAAGAATCATGCCTTTAGTGCAGTGATCACAGACCCTGATCAATACAACGCGGCGGTAGCAGCGATCAGCCGAGGAGGCACCACGCTGGCAGAACGACGAGTATTTGCAGCCCGAGCTTTTGAATGTACTGCAGAATACGATGCCGTAATTGCCCGTTGGATGGCAGGCCATGCAGGGTTAGTCGAAGGAGGGTCGCAGCTCGTGTCGAGTGCAGGTCGTCCTGACGAACCACCGTTACCAGCTCGGCTTACTCTCAGCCTGGAGCGCAGGTTGCAATTGCGTTACGGTGAAAATCCACACCAGTCAGCCGCAATGTATGCACCAGCGGACACCCATTTTGGTCTCGCTGGTTTAAAGCAGCTTTCTGGTAAGGAACTGTCGTACAACAATTTATTGGACCTTGATGCTGCGGTTCGTATTGCTGGATTGATTCAGAATTCTGGCGCTGCAGTTATCAAACACACCAATCCTTGTGGTGCAGCAAGTGCAGCAACTATTGACGAAGCGCTCGAAGCAGCCATGGCAGCAGATCCAACAAGTGCGTTTGGTTCAATCGTTGCAGTAAATCGTATTTTTGATGCAGCAGCAGCAGAATGCCTCCTTAAGCCGGGAATGTTTGTTGAGGTAATCGCTGCACCGGCTTTCACTGCTGAGGCAGTCGAAGCTCTCAAAACACGTCCGGCATGGAAAGCAAGTGTGCGGTTGGTTGAGGTGCCACCAGGGGATCCATGGGGTCCCACGGCTGGTCTTGAACTTCGAAGCGTGGCGGGGGCAATGTTGGCACAGCGGCCAGACGAGACACCAGATGACTCGACCGCATGGCAGGTTGTAACGCAGCAGACACCTACGGCAGATTTAACGCAGCCGCTCGACTTTGCCTTTACGATGGTGCGTCGACTCACAAGCAATGCCATCGCCGTTTGCCAAGGGACAAGCCTTGTGGGAGCTGGTGTGGGGCAAACAAGCCGAGTTGACGCCGTGCGAATAGCGTTAGAAAAGGCGGGAGATCGGGCACGCGGAGGTGTTCTTGCATCAGATGCGTTCTTTCCATTTCCAGATTCCATTGATTTAATTAGACAAGCGGGTATTGCGGCGATTATTCAGCCAGGAGGATCGAAGCGAGATTCAGAGGTAATTGCCGCCGCAAACGCTGCTAATTTGCCAATGGTTTTCACATCACGACGTCACTTCAGGCACTAGTTGATTTAAAGCCAGTAGAACATAGGTTTTCTGATGCGCTACCACGACGTTCGAGACAGAGGAAAGCCCAATGCCTGATTATGGCTAAAGCGAAGTGCGTTAAAGACAATCAGTTTTCATTTACCTAATAATGTGAGAGAGAAATGCTGTCAGTACTCGACAGAATCATTAGCCGAAAACAAAAGGAGGTCGTTGAGTCGAAGGCAACACGTCCACTTTCTAGTATCAGGCAAAAACTTAGAAATTCTGATCAGCCACGTGACTTCTTTGCAGCTGTTTCTGAGCCTGGTGATATACGGTTAATTGCCGAATTTAAAAGACGTAGTCCTTCAGCGGGTGAAATTTGTCCCGGTGCGGAACCTGCAGATATAGTTCGTGGGTATGAAAAGTCTGGAGCAGCCGCACTTTCTGTCCTCACCGACGGCGAGGATTTCGGTGGTTGTATCGATGACCTTATACTTGCGAGAAAGGCGTCTTCACTGCCGGTCCTTAGGAAAGAATTCATTATTGATTCCTACCAAGTGAATGAGGCGCGTCTCTATGGGGCGGATGCTGTCCTTCTTATTGCTGAATGTTTAGACGACTGTCTTTTAAGAAGCCTATACCGGGAAATTATCGATCTTGGAATGACGCCACTTGTTGAATTACATAGTGAAGAAAACCTTTCCCGAGTGCTCGATCTAGGTGCGACGCTTATAGGAATTAACAATCGAAACCTTGTCACGATGAAAACAGATATTGGTCATGTCCTGAAGCTCCAAGAAAAAGTACCGTCGGAATGTGTGCTTGTGGCTGAAAGTGGAATTCGCACACGAGCAGATGTTGAGCAGCTTGAGGCTGCAGGAGTCCAGGCGATCCTTGTTGGTGAATCTCTTTTGACTAGTTCAGATCCATCAGGTGCTGCTGCCGCACTTCTCGGTAAGCTGTAGCAGGATCGTTCAGGTCTCCGGATTTCCTCTCGAGTTGCTGACAAATCGATATCCAGCGCCACGGACCGATAGAAAGTGACGAGGCTGGGCAGGATTTTCTTCAAATGACTTTCTCAAGTTGAGCATGAAGGTGTCGACAGTTCGTGTTGCAGGCGCGCGATCCATTCCCCAGACATTCTTTAGCAACTCGGTTCTGGATAATACAAGTCCTTCATGCTCGATAAGATACCGAAGAAGCTTCATTTCAAGCGCTGTGAGTCGAATCTGCCGCTTGTCACAATAGGCCTCCCACGTGTCAAAATTAATGTGAGCCTTGCCAAATGAAAAACTGTTCTCAATGCGGCTCGTTGTAGTTTCATCTGGGGTGGATCCTGAGCTATTCTTACGTCGACTGAGAAGACTTCGAATGACCGAAAGAAGTTCATCAAGATCAAAAGGCTTCTGGAGGTAGACGTCTGCTCCAGCATTGAACCCTCGAATTCGGTCTTCTACTAACGTTCGAGCGGTGAGCATGATAACCGGAATATGGCTGCCTCGAGATCGTATTTCTTCACAGACTGCATATCCACTCATGCCAGGCAACATGACGTCAAGTACAACAAGATCGATCTTGGCATTTGGCTCATTGAGAATAGCCAAAGCTTCGTGTCCATCAGCAGCGGTCGTTACAGTCAGGCCTTCGGACGTCAGGTTGTACCGGATGCCGATGGCGAGATGGTCCTCGTCTTCGACGAGTAAGATGTTTGGCATGATGCTGATTGAGTGTAACGCTCTCCACTATTTTTAGCGTAGCCATTTTCACAAAACCATGCCCAAGCATCAGTAGCAGCAACTTCTAAGGGCCTTATTTTGTAGCCTAACTCTTCAAACGCTCGTTGGCATGAGAAGTTGTGGCGCAGCATTGACATACTCGCTGACGCTGAGTTTACGGGGGGTTCTCGCTTGAGGAATAGGCTAGCGAAGTCTCCGAGACGTCCGGCTGCACGCACTGCTAGTGGCGGGGCATTTCCAATCGGAGGACGACGATTGGTTACTTTGGCAAAAACTTTCCAAGCATCAAGATACGTCAGGGCATGTCCACCTAGAATATATCGTCGGCCTGTTTGGCCTCGTTCATGAGCGGCCTCAATGCCACTAACGACATCACGGACGTCAACAAAATCGTTGGCGCCCGGTGGAGCAAGTAGGCCCTTTCCACCCCCAACCTCAAGGAGCATCCGGCCGCTTGAGGGCTTCCAATCCCATGGGCCAATCATATAGACAGGGTTCACAATCACCGCATCAAGGCCACGTTCGACTTGTGCTAAGACGGCAGACTCAGCCATCCTCTTTGTTTGTACATAGGGACATTCAACCATACCACCCGGTGCAGTCTCTTCGTTTGCGGGGATGCCGTCTGCACGTAAACCAAGAGCGTCAACACTCGAGACGTGAACGAATCGAGCCCCGGCAATACGGGCAATCTCGGAAAGATAAGCTGTTCCTTCTACATTGACGCGATACATCTCGTTGTAGTAACGCCAGCCACAGTGCACCATTGCAGCTGAGTGAACAACCAGGTCGATTCCATCGACGGCTCTCTGAAGACTTCTCTTATCTTCAAGTTGACCAATGATCTTTTGGACAGGAAGTCCTTCCAGTGCTGCAGTAGTCCCGCTGTGACTGGGGCGAACCAACACTCTAATGTTCCAGCCAGTATCTAGAAACTGTCTGACAACATTATTGCCAACTAAGCCAGTAGCACCTGTGACAAGGCAAGATCTGCTTCTGTCGCTGTATGAGTTGAGGGCTTCTGACATGGTTATCAAGATCAAGTGTTCACTGCGTCGATATTCGACTTATGATTTTGATTGCTTTACGGAAATACATTCGGTGAATTGTGAAAGATTCTGTATTTCTGAGTTAAATCGGAAAAAATTCTGAGGCAACTTCTAAAAAAGTTGCTTTGTTCTGGTCGAAGCTGACATTGACGTTTTCTCCGGTGATAGCTGAGAATTTGACGGTGATTCGAATGAGTTTTAGGTAATCTGCAGAAGCAGAAAGACCACTATTTAGAGGGGTGTTGCGTGCCGGCATTAAGTATCGAGACGGTTGTTCATCGTCGTCAGCAACGCAGGTTCATAGATCTGCCTTGGCAGATTTATGCCAGTGACCCCTGCTGGATTCCTCCGCTGCGACGTGCTCAAGAAGAGTTACTAGGGTTTCATCCGCATCCGTTCTACGAACGCAATAAGACAAAGTCGTTTTTAGCGACACGTGGTAGCAAAGATGTTGGTCGTATCACCGCAATTGTTAATGTTGGCCATATAGAGCGTTACAAAGAAAAACTTGGCTTCTTTGGCTTCTTTGAATGTACTGATGATTTAGAGGCGACTACACAATTATTTGCTGCAGCCAGAGAGTGGTTGTCTGATCAGGGTATGTCTTTCATGCGGGGTCCTGTCAATCCATCTTTAAATTATGAGTGTGGATTATTAATTGAGGGCTTTGCAACTCCACCCTTTTTCATGATGACACACAATCGCCCTTACTACGCAGATCTTATTGAAGCAAATGGTTTCAAAAAGATCGAAGACCTCTATGCTTTTTGGGGTGAGATGTCGATGCTCGAGGGCATCGATTCAAAACTTGGTGTGATGGTCGACGGTGTTAAGGAGCGTTTTGGAGTTTCAGTTCGATCTCTTGATCGATCAAGGTTTACGGATGAAGTCCGTATGTTTCTTGATATTTACAACACAAGTCTTGCAGGAACGTGGGGTTTTGTTCCTCTTTCTCAGGGCGAGGTGAATCACATGGCTGCTCATTTGAAGCACCTGATCGTCCCAGAACTTTCTTTGGTAGCGGAAGTCGATGGCAAACCCATCGGTACTGTTTTCTGTTTACTCGATTACAACCCACGTATTAAAGCAATGAACGGACGACTTTTTCCTTTTGGCTTTTTGAAACTACTTTGGAACAAGTCCGCTATCAAAAGAATGAGAGCAATCAGCACCAATGTCGTTCCGGAGTATCAAGCTTGGGGAGTCGGCCTGGTTCTGCATGCCGCTCTTGTGCCACGACTCTACAACTGGGGCATGAAGGAAGTAGAGTTTTCTTGGGTTCTGGAAAGCAATCATCTTTCAAAACGAACTCTCGAGCGGGGGGGTGCGCTCATAACAAAGAAGTATCGAATTTATCAAGATGATCCACCGAGTGATACAAACGAAACAGGATCAGCGGGATGACGTGGTTGTCCGAGTGTTTCCATTTCTGGATTCACTGCGTTGTGAGATGACACCAGTGGGAATGCCGCCAATCACAGTGGTCCGGTTGACACGCGTCTGAGGTCGGCGAGCAGACCTGTTCTTCGGCCAGCCACTTCGTCCTTGGCGATGTGTCCGTTCCCAACGCATTGAGCCATAGTTTACACCACTCAGATTAAAAGTTCGGTACGGATTTCGAGGACTGACTGCCCCTGCCGAACGACAGGCTGTAGAAGTGCTAAGAATCACCACCGCTACAAGAGTGAATGATGCACGTTTCAATTGAGTTTCCTCACTTCATTGATTGTTGTTTCGGACTGCCCAGTTGAACTATTTATATCTATTCAGATGAAATGGAGAGATCAAGTTATCTTAGTCACTAGATTAGAGATGAGAAGAATCTATTCATTTCCTGATCGCTTAGGCCTGTACCCAACAGTTTTGTGCGACCTAGACACTCTGGCACGTTGTTTTTTCTTTGTTTTTCTCAGACCACGAATGTGGTCTCCAGACTTTTGTTCTAAAAATGATTGGTTGGCTTCTCGTCGTTTTTTGTCGAGGGCCTCTTGTGGTGGTCGATCTGGGATCAAACTGTCACAGCCAGAACCAATCAAATCCTGTCTCCCAACGTGCTCAAGTGCTTTTCGTACCTCAAAGTAATTCTCTGGTTTAAAAAACTGAAGTAACGCTTTCTGCATTCTACGATTCCGAAGGCCTTTCGTAACAGTTACTGGTTTTCCAGTCATTGGATCACGGCCGGTGTGATACATGCAGGCCGCAATGTCAAAAGGGCTGGGTATAAAATCCTGAACCTGATCAGGTCTGTACCCATTCCTTTTCAAGAAAAGTGCCAGGTCAATCATTTCAGTCAGTCCGCTTCCAGGATGACTCGCAATAAAGTAAGGCACTGTGTATTGACGTTTGCCTACTCGACGACTTGCAGCACGGAAAGCCTTGTCAAACTCAACATAATCCGATGCCGGAGGCTTTTTCATGAGGTCGAGTACATCTGGGTCGGTGTGCTCCGGTGCAACTTTTAGATGCCCTCCAACATGGTGTTCAGCCAAATCTCGCAGATACTCCGGGTCACGACGTGCTAAATCCATCCGAACACCGCTAGCAACGAGTACCCGCTTTACGCCAGGAATTGATCGTGTTTCCCGCATAACTTCTTTAAGAGGCCCATGATCAGTTCCGAGAAGTTTGCAAACTGTGGGGTGGACGCACGATAGTCTTCGGCACTTTGCCTCGACCTCTGGTCGAATGCAACGCATCTTGTACATGTTGGCTGTCGGGCCACCAATGTCGGAAACCGTACCTTTGAAATCGGGTTGGTTCGCGAGTTGCTTCACCTCAGTGAGAATTGACTGCTTTGAACGGCTCTGAATAATTCGACCTTCATGGGCAGTAATGGAACAAAATGTACAGCCCCCAAAACAACCTCGCATGATTTGCACACTGTTTTCAACCACTTCAAATGCTGGAATTCGTTGTGAGCCATATCGTGGATGAGGGCGACGGGTGAATGGTAGCGCGTAGACACGATCCATTTCATGTTCTTCAAGCGGTAAAGCTGGAGGATTAATGACGACTGCTTCTCGCCCATGTCGCTGCACAAGTCTTTTGGCATTGTGAGGATTTGTCTCCAGGTGACTTATTCGAGTCATTTCACAAAATGCGTCATGATCAACTTGTGTTACTTCATACGCTGGAAGTTCACGAGTGCTATCATCGATAGAGAATGACTCACTTGCTCCAAGACGATAACCAACTCCTCGGAGTGCTCTCATCTCTTTCACTGTTTTTCCAGCAGCAAAACCCTTTGCGATATCAAGGATCGTTCGTTCGCCCATGCCAAAGGCAAGTAGATCGGCTTTTGAATCGAGGAGAATTGAGCGGCGCACTTTGTCGCTCCAGTAGTCGTAATGAGCGATGCGTCTTAAGCTTGCTTCCACTCCACCGGCAACAATTGGAACGCCGGGGAAGGCCTCTCGTGAACGTTGACAATACGCTAAGGTTGCCCGGTCTGGGCGAAGTCCAATTTCACCATCTGGTGAATAGGCGTCATCATTACGGACCTTACGGTTTGCCGTGTAATGATTAATCATGGAGTCCATGTTGCCAGCAGAGACGGCAAAGAAGAGATTCGGTCGACCGAACTTTCTCCAATCGTGGCAATTTTGCCAGTTTGGCTGAGCGAGTACGGCAATACGAAACCCTTCTGATTCTAAGAGCCTGGCAAGGAGACCATTGGCAAAGCTAGGGTGATCCACGTAGGCGTCACCTGTAACAAAAACAATGTCTACGCTATCCCACCCCCTGGCAACAACCTCTTTTGGGTGCATTGGCAGGGGCGGCACTGCTGGCATATTTGGTTGAATAATTGGTAAATTCACTGATTTAAGTAGCCTTGCTGGCGTCTATTGGCCGTACTGAAGTGTACCCTGCCAGAACGGAGCAAGATTTTGGTGTGTTTAGAGTGATATAGTTGTGGAGATTCCGGACAAGCGTTTTTGTCTCATAGGTGTTTTTTGACGAGTGGAACGATTGCATGTACCGATTAGCTCCCCAAGTCGTACTTGTTGTATTGACAGTACTGGTTCTGCAGGTAGTTGACGGTGCTGAACAAGATGAACGTGTGTCTCGAGCAATCGACCAACTAGGTGCAGATCAATATGCTGATCGAGAATCTGCTTCAAGTCAGCTCGCCGCAATGGGTATTATCGCTGTCGATCAGTTGGTTCATGCAGCTCGAGGAAACGACTCTGAGGTTGCTGCACGAGCAGTCGATGCTCTTCGATCAATGCTTCGACAGGATGATTCTCAGTTATCAAACAAAGCTGAAGACGCTCTTGAATCAATTGCAGAGCAAGCGAACCTAGCGGTGGCCCAACAGGCAGAAGTGGCTCTTGATTTTTTTGATGCTGCTCAGGCTGTTTCGGCCCGAAAAAAACTTGAGGAATTGGGGGCACTATTTAGTGATACAGGTCTTTCCGGATTGCGATTAGAAATCGCTGAAGACTGGAAGGGTGACAGTCACTCATTGAAATTAGTGACACGGCTTCAAAAAGTTGTTCACGTCAGTTTATTTGGCCTTCAACTGACGGAGAAAGATGCTGTAACCCTTGGGAGGCTACGAGGTATCGAGCGTCTGGATTTGTATGGTGTTGGTCTTTCAGACACTGCGATTAAGCAACTGAAGCAACGGCTTAAAGAGACCGAAATCGATGTCCGGAAAGGTGGTAAGTTAGGTATTGCCGGAATGCCGTTGCAGGGCCAGTGCGTCATTGCGGGTATTCAGCCAGGTTCTTCGGCAGAGAAGGCAGGATTGTTGCCACAAGATGTAATTATAGAAATTAATGGAACGGCAATCAGTGACTTTGGAGCCTGTACACGCATTATTGGTGAACATAAACCAGGCGAAGAAATATCAGTGGTTATTGAACGGATAAAACCGGATGGATCGTCAGGTCAATTTCGGAAAGTTGTCGTGCTGGGAGGCTGGTAGGCAACGAATTTTAGTAGCTGTATTGAGATAGCAGGTGAGGACATAGATTGAGTAAACCAACAGAAGGCCCTAGCGGCAGACAGGATCATGGTACTGAAGAGGTTGATGTTCGATGGCATTCAGCCGCAATCAGTCGGCATCAACGTGAAAGTAGTGCAGGCCACCGGGGCTGTGTCATTTGGTTTACTGGCTTATCGGGTTCTGGAAAAAGTACTCTTGCTAATGAAGTCGACAAGCAGTTGCATGCTCGTGGACATCGTAGTTTTATCCTCGACGGAGACAATGTCCGTCATGGTCTGAATGCATCTCCGAGTCTACTTGAAACAATTCACGGCCAGCCTTTCGCGAAGCGATTTGGCCTTGGCTTTGGGCCAGAAGACCGCAGGGAGAATATTCGTCGGGTCGGAGCAGTTGCAGAACTCTTTACTCAGGCTGGAATCATTACGCTCACGGCATTTATTAGCCCGTATCGTAGTGATCGTGAAGCGGTACGCAAAATGTTGCCAGAGGCAGACTTTGTCGAGGTATATGTCAAAGCGCCCTTGGAAATTTGTGAGAGTCGTGATCCAAAAGGGCTGTATAAAAGAGCTCGTGCTGGTGAAATTAAAGGTTTTACTGGTATAGATGATCCATATGAAGAGCCAGAAAAAGCAGAAATTACCGTTGAATCTGCTGTGAACGATCCTCAGGTACTCGCCCAACAAGTTCTTGTTTGGCTCGAACGTGCTGAAGTTATTCCAGTACGATAACCGTTGTTTATTATCACTCAGGTGTTGGGCCTATGAGCTCGACAATATTTCCGTCTGGATCTTTTACGCATGTCAGAGACATGCCGGGAACAAGATTCTTTGGGAGGGTGACTGGAGACTTAGCAAGAGGTTCTACGCCAAGCTTCTTCAGGCGACTGAGTAATAACGACGTATCTGCAACAATGATCGTCATATAGCGAAATCCAGTGTGGGAGTGGATAAAGGCAGTGTCTCCGGATTGTGGTGATGTTCCAGCGACTTGCATCAGCTTTAGTTTTGTCGCTGCTTTATCATTTCCTAAAACAAGTACTCGAACATCAAGTGGTTTGTTGTCGGTGAGTCCTGCTGCTTTGGCAAGTTCAGAATCTACCTGAAAACCCTCTGCCTGCTGAAAGCCGATGCCCTCGGTATAAAATGCAATAGAGGCATCAAGGTCACTTACCACCATACCAATATCAATCGTTGTTTTTGGGAATGAAATAGATTCAGCAGCGAACCCAAGCCCTGTAGCGATAGCGAATGAGAAAGCAGCAAGTAGACGAAACATTGAAACCTCCATCGTGGTATCTGATTATGCAAGTATAACGTAACCTGCAATTCTCAGTGTACAACCGTCACGGCTCGAGACCCAGCTGGGGCAAACTGCGACGAACCTCATTTCGAAGATTGATCAAACGTCGGTCGCTCGGCTGATTTTTAGTCTATGAAGCCCGAGAGTTCTTCGCTTCGAGCAGGTGCCTGAAGTTTGCGGACTGCCTTCGCTTCGATTTGGCGTATACGCTCTCTTGTTACTTTGAAAATGTGACCAACTTCTTCGAGCGTATAGCTATAGCCATCACCGAGACCATATCGAAGCTTAATGATTTCTCGCTCACGATACGAAAGGCTTTTGAGAACTTTCGAGATGCGATTACGAAGCATTTCTTGGGCAGCGCCAACAGCTGGGTTTTCTGCCCCAGTGTCAGGAAGCAGGTCGCCGAAGTGACTGTCTTCACTATTACCAACCGGGCGGTCCAGACTGATCGGGTAACGACTCATTGCTGTTACACGACGAGTCTCATCAACCGGTGTTCCGGCCCGAGCGGCTATTTCTTCAATGGTTGGTTCGCGACCATACTCCTGCAGAAGTTGACGAGCCACATTTCGAACTCGGCTCATTGTCTCAACCATATGCACGGGAATTCGTATAGTACGGCTCTGGTCTGCGACTGCCCGTGTAATTGCCTGCCGGATCCACCACGTGGCATATGTGCAGAACTTAAACCCGCGCCGGTACTCAAACTTATCGACGGCACGCATTAAGCCAGCATTTCCTTCTTGAATCAGGTCCAGAAACGAAAGACCACGATTTCGATATTTTTTGGCTATGGATACAACGAGTCGCAGGTTACCTTCGGAAAGCCCTCTTTTTGCACGTTGGTAACGAGCAAATATCTCATTTATCTCCTTCATACGCCGCTTCAGGCTACGTGGCGTTTCCTGGCATGCTTTGAGAATTGCTCGATATTCATCGACTAGGTTTTGCCTATTCGATGCTGGTTGTTTGGTTCTTTTGTGGGCATCGATCTTGATTTTGAGTTCTCTCAGACGACGAATGAATCCGTTGAGAGTTGGAATCATGGTCTCTATACGCTGGGTACGCAGGCCAAGTTCTTCAATCAACCGAACACAGCGTTTGCGTCGACGTCCTAATCGACTCCATGCCTTCCGTCGTTCGGTTGTTCGGGCACGTTTTGAAAGTGCTATACGGTAATCCGCTTTATTTTGACCGATTAATACTTCAAGAGTCTGTAGATTGTGCGGGAGGCGTCCAAGAATTTGTTCTTTTTCCAAGCGGTCAGTTACCGAAACTTGTACCGTGCGATCAAAAGGAAGTTCGCCCCGGTGGACACGACTCAGCACCTTATAGGCATTCAGGCAGACATATTCGCATTCCAAAAGTTTTGCACGAAACTGTGCTCGAGTTGTTTCAATCTGTCGAGCAAGATAGATTTCCTGAGCTCTGGTAAGAAGAGGTATTTCACCCATCTGTGTCAGGTACATACGAACTGGATCGTCTGACCAATTTTCTATCTGTTCTGCAAGTCCATCCTCTGTCTCATTTTCATCCGCTGCTCCACTGACTTTGGCCGGTGAAGAGGATTGGCCAGTCGCGCCAATTTGATTGCCATCGTCTGGAGTACTTAAATCCGTTTCTGCAGTACCATGGTCAAGTATTGCTTCTGCTTCTTCAGCTTCAGCAACCTTATCACCAAGTTCCTCAACCTCTCTAGGGCGGGCAACAACATCATCTTCAAGTTCGTCCAAGAGCGAATCGTACAAGTCAGAACTCCTTTAATTTCCAACAAATGAAAAACGGAAAGTAACCAAATCCTAGTTGTCATTTCACGAGATACCAGACGGCAACTCAAGAAACGGATGGAATGAGGGGGCTAATGGGAATAAAACGGTGAAATGAACAACATTGGAGGGAAGTAAATAGTCGCGTAGTAGGGTCAAAAATCAGCAAGCGTACAGGGAATATTTTGTCGTGTTTAGCGTGGGTTTCAGAGCTTTTTCTGGTGGGGGTGTTTTTTGTTTTGAACTTCTCTGAACATCATTCGCGTGGTGGACAGTGTGATTCAAGTGGCTGACAAGTCCAGTGGTGAAAAAAACTCAATTTTTTGGAGATTGGAAGAGTTAGGCGGATGGGGCAAAAGAAAGGTAGTTTCACGGCTAAATCAAGCATCAAAACAAGATCTGGAAGGAAATTGTTCGTTCAAATTGTTGACTTTCAGGGGCCGATGCATCTTTCTGGTCAACGTCTTGGTGTTCTCGAATAAGGGAAGTGAAGGGTTGCCAAGACAGGTTTTTCGAGTTCTGATTGACACCTCAGACAACTGATTATGCATTCCCGAAGGTTGAAAAGCGAGTTTTTCTCATGGCAAACCGCGCACAAAGTAGCGGTCGTGCGACGAGCGATGGTAAAACAGTAGGGCAGTGGTGAATCTTCGGGCGAATTCAAAGGTTTCTCAACCGTGAAAGAATATCAATTAACCTGTCAGTGTGGTGAAATAGTGCCCGTTCGTGCTGGGCAAGCTGGAGGGGAGATTGTATGTAGTGAGTGCGGTAATCGCCTTGCAGTACCTAAATTCGGTGAATTATCAAGGCTTCCACTGGTTGAAAAACCTGATGCTGGTGGTCAACCAGCGTGGAATAGCTCGAAGGGCCTTGTTCTTCTTGGCTTTGTGGGCTGTATCGTTTTTATGACAGCTGGTGTATGGTTTCGTTTACCCACTCAATCGCCGGTCCAAGCCGCGGCCATTCGTCAGCGGATTATGCAAAAAACGAATGCAGAGATTTACGATGCATGGAAAAACCATTTTTCAACAGCAACTGTAGAACGCCCCCAATGGGTCGTTGAAAAACAATATGCTAAGCAGACATATCTGAAGCAGGGGGCATTCTGGATGCTTCTGTTCCTAAGCGGAGTTGGGGCTGTCTGTGGATTAATAGGCATTTTCGGACTTGTCCGCTCATACCGATGAAATAAAGCCCACCCGATTATCTTGATTGCTGAGGGCGTGAGGCAGATCGCTGCTGGCTCGGCCCATTTTGCTTTGCCTGCCTGCTGTTGGGAGCGTCTGCCGAGGTTTCTGTGCCATCTCGAAATTCTCGCCACTCTTGTCCTACGGCACTAAGGCCGGCTGAAATCTTTGGGAAAAATGACCGTAGGAGCGGCTCTTTTGAAGTCTCTTTATTTGATTCACGAGTGGCTACCTGACTCGAACTCTCTCTCTCTGAGTTCCGTTTCGAGCGCGGCGCGTTTCCTGCTGTGGCCTGAAGTGGAGAAGTTGCTTTTGGTGACTGGCGATTTTTCAGAACAGTCTGTTGAGATGTTCTCATTCGTGCCGCTGTTGTCTTTGGAAGCGGCTTAACCTTATTACCCTGAGTAGGGGCTGCTGCCTTGGCTGGACGAGTAGGTGGTGCCACTTGTTGTGGGCTAGTGAAAGCTTGATCAACCTGCACTGCAATCCGCTCTGGAACCACGAGATACCTCATTGTCTGTGGGCTTGTTTTCGCTGCTGCCGATCGTCCCTCGTTAGATGTATTTGGTGCGATTGTTGGTGCAGGATTTGGTGGCAAGGCAGCGACAGCAGTCTCCTGAGAGGCTTCTTGCGGGGAGGTCTTTCGATTCTCTGCTTCAGCAAGAATCGACTGAGTTATATCTACAGGTTCAACCGATGGCGGAGCCAATGTCGGCTTCTTCGCAGTTGGTGTTATAGTGTCTGAAGAATTTTCATTCTCCGTACTTGCTGAAACCATATCGGGTCGTTGAGAAGCAGCAGCATCAGTTGTCGTTACGGGTATCGGCTGAGGTGCAGCTTCTTGTTTGACAGATTTTTCTTCCTCACCCTTTGCCAAAAGAGAGTTTACTTCTGTCGCTGTAGCTTCGATATTTTCCTCATCAATTTTAACTGTTTGAGTCAAGGGATTGTTGTGAGGCTGAGTATTGGTTGTTGAAGCAAGTTGCTCTTCTGACGTTTCGGCAGAAATATTTTCTTCTGGATTTTCAATGCCGTTGCTATTTTCTTCGACCCCTGGAGTAGATTCCACGACTGTTTCTCCGGAAACAGAGGGCATCTCTTGCTGGAGTGGCTCTGCATAGTCCGGTTTATCCGAAACTGGTGATTCGGAGAGTACAAGATCATCTCTTGCAGTATCACGTTCTTGTTTCTGAACTGGAGCAGGAAGGGCAGGAAGCGTACCTTGAATCTTGCTCGATTGTGCTGGGGCCGGCGTTGCTTCGACCGATACAAATTCCTCACCAGAGCCGTTTTCTTCAACCTTTGATTTGCTATCAGGCTCTGGTTGTTTTGTTGCCGGCACCTGCGCCTTGAAATCTTTTGCGGCATGTTCTGCCATTGGCTTTTGTGCAGATGCTAGCGTGGCTGGTATTGGCGGTGTGGCACTATAAGGAATGAAAGCGGGAGCAGATGTTCTTTGTGGTGGATTTATTCTCTGTGTTGCCTGCGTGACAGCTGCAATTTGATGCTGTGGTTCAGGAGAAGCTTTGACAATTTGAAGTGAAAGAATGGGCTGTCCTTCACGGAGCGGGTGGCGAAGCACTACTCCGTCAAACGATGAGTCAGACCGCAAGGCAGTGGCTGGAAGCATGGCGACTGGCCAATCACGGAGGGCTACGTCATAGATTGTGACGGGTGAACCTTTAGGAAGTGATCGAAGAGCAACAAAAATCGATTCACTTTCTACCTGAGGTGCGTTTTGAGCCATGTGGACATCCAAAGCACGATTCACACCAACTGCAGCAGCTGCACCTGCTAGAAAAGCAGCAGCAAAGACCGTACTCGCTTTAGGTCGTTGAAGCGTTGTAGTCTTGGATTTTTTTGTGCCGTTGCTACTCATTACATTGCCTTGTGGACCGGAAGAGTCTTTGTTTACCCAAACTCTTGGAATACAGTGACAGCCAGAGAGTCATAACTCGGACGGGTCGTTGACTGGCGAAACAGCAACTACCTACTACCTTTGGTATCGGCACAAATGTCACGTTCGAACCAATTAACCAGAAGGAAAGCCCGTTGGACTTCCATAATTACCCATTTTGTCAGTCTCGAGGATGGATCACCGAATCTTCAGAGAACATGGGGTCCACTGTTCTTGTCATCGATCGTATGGCTAGGAGCCTGCGTCCTTCATGTCGACCTTGAGGGTCACGAAAGAAAGCGTCGCCCAGCCCAGATGAGGGAGGGCCAACAGATGAAAGAACGAGTGTGCCGTCTGCCGGCAAGTGCAGTTTTAGTTCCAGCTTATTCATAATGGTTTTACGTTGGCCGGCTTCAAGACGGAAAGCGCCGTCATCGCCAGTCCAGTTGCGTTCAATAGGCCCATGACGAATAAGCGGTATGAGTTCGATCTCTATTCCTCCATCAGCGGATGGTGTTGCACGGACGTCAAATATCGCGCTAGCATCTTTGTAGGTTTGACCCGACACAGTATCGACAGTTGATCGACTGTCATGTTCTAAAAGGATTAGTTTTTCAAGTCGTGGAGTCGAAACAATTTCATTTGTGCGACCAGGGAGTGTTTGAATTACACGTTTTACAACTGTTCTGTCAGCCGCTAGAGGACTATCGTCAGCATCGCCTTGAGCAGTATCAAAGGTACTCAAAAAACGTTTAGCTAGTGCGGCAGGAATTTCGCCACGGATGACACCAGCACGAATCCCATTTCCATTGAGCCGATGGCGAAGGCTTGTTGGTAAACATTGTTCATCAATGACTTGCCATAGTTCATCACCCAGTTCGATATCTGCTTCAGCATAGCGTAAGAAGGTGAACTCGAGAGGAATAGTTTCAAGATGACTACTGGAAGCCGACAGATCCGAAACGCCACTGAATTGCTCGTCAACGTCTTCAGTTGATACCGTTGTTAGAAAACTATTAACAAACGGTGTTTGACAACCACTGGCAGCTGAAAATAGCAATACGAAAGCCGTCAGAAGTTGCAGAGAGACAACGGAAGTATGACTCCGAGTATCCATGATGTGCCCGACAGCAGAAGATTGAGGGAAGGAACCAGTTGGGGAAAAGAGAGTAGGAAGAATAGATGTTCCAGGTCAACCTAAATCTTTTCCTATTACATGCAGGGCATTGCGAAAAAATGTCAAGCCAGCACCATCAGCATAAGGGTCAAGTCGGCCCGCCCAGGCAGGGTGCTGTGTCGCTTCAATAAAGCGTTCTGGATGTGGCATAAGGCCAAAGATTCGGCCTGTTGAATCGCACATGCCAGCTATGTTTTGCTCAGAGCCATTTGGGTTGGTCTGGTGTCCAGCTCTGTCCTTGGTATAGCGAAGCACGAATTGGCCACGGGCGTCGAGTTGTTGAAGAAACGTGTTGTCTGAGGTGGTGAATCGTCCCTCGGCATGGGCAACAGGCAATTCAAAGTGGTCCAGTCCACGAAGAAAGACACAATTTCCTGGGGTTGCTTGTAATTGGACCCAGCAGTCAACAAATCGTCCTGATTCATTTCGTGCAAGCGTGGCGGCTTGTTGGCCAGAGTTACAATCGGGGCCAAGGAGTCCCGTTTGCAAGAGCACCTGAAAACCGTTGCAAATTCCGAGAACAAGTCCCCCTCTCTCGTGAAAGCGGCGGAGTGTATCACCAAGACGTTCGGTCAATTCAAGTGCCAGGATTCGTCCGCTGGCGATATCATCACCATATGAAAAACCACCCGGGATACAGAAAATTTGGAAATCATCCAGAAGAGAAGGGGACTGGGCGAGTGCCTGAACATGTATGCATTTTGTATGACCGCCAGCACGCTCAAAAGCATAAGCAGTTTCTTGGTCACAATTCGTACCAGGGCCACGAAGAATGAGAGCACGAGGGGAAAGCATACAAATTTTCCTTAAGAATTGTCGTGTGTTTGAGCAGTACTGGGCTCTCGCCAGGCAGTTGAAAGTTTGTTAATTAATGTTTGGGTAACGATTGAATTTTCACCACAGCGAACTGTTAGCAGGCTGTCATCGGTGACATTTCCGATCCATGACCACGTAGTCCCATAAAGTATTTTCTCCACTGCAGTCGTGTCCTCTTCCTTCACTTCTATTAAGAATCGCCCTGGAGTTTCAGCACAGGCAACGCGTAGTAAACTCATGAGATCATTGTGTTGTGCCAAGTTGCCAGTGTCACGGAGTGGTACCTTTGCGAGGTTTATGTCGGCACCTAAACCACCACCAATAGCCATTTCAGCGAGAGCCACTCCAAGCCCTCCATCAGATAGATCGTGACATGACGCAATGAGTCGCTGCTGGTTTAGATCGTAGATGCTCTTGAAAACTTCCTGGCAGTCCGTGAAATTTACTTTGGGGATATCACCTCCCGTTATACGGCGGATAACAGCAAGTTGACTGCCGCCAAGTTCCGTTGTTGAAATCCCAACAATAGCAATTCGATTTCCTGCTCGTTTAAAATCGGATGAGACGCACAGTCCGACATCATTTATCTGACCTATTGCTGTGGCAAGTAAAGTTGGTGGTATTGATTGTTCTCTGATGACGCCTGTATCGTCCTTCCACGTGAAAACATTGTTGAGGCTGTCTTTACCGCTAACGAATGGAGCTCGAAGCGTCACTGCTGCCTCATAGCAACCACGACATGCTTCCACGAGCGTTCCAAGTGAATCTGGTCGCCGGCAGTCACCCCAGCAGAAATTATCCAGTAACGCAATTCGCTCTGGGTCAGCCCCTGAAGCTACGCAGTTTGAGACAGCCTCGACAATACCGCCAACAGCCATTTCAAATGGATTGATGGTTCCAAGGTGATGCCGAAGACCAATGCCTATCAGGATGCCTCTTGGTCGGCCCAACACTCCGCGTATCACCGTCGCATCAGCCGGTCCACCCATTGGTCCCAGTAATGGCTTGATAACACTTTTCCCTTGGACTTCATGATCGTACTGCCGAATGATCCATTCCTTGCTGGCTACATCTTCGGACCGAAGTAATTCAAGTAGTACAGTTTCAAAGTTTCCATCATCGAGTGACCAGCGAATAGGAAGGTTCTGTGGTGGTGTGAATTTGGATTGCAGCCGCTCTCTCGGGCGGCCCTCATGAAGAAAATGACAATTGAGGTCACCAACAAGTTCGCCCTTCCACCGAAGTGTCAGTTGGCCGTTTCCGGTAAATATACCGATAGGTGTTGCTTCAACACCTTCGAGTCGGGCAACTTCTGCCAGACGTGGCCATTCTGAAGGAGAGACGGCAAGTACCATTCGCTCCTGCGCCTCAGAAATCCACACCTCTGTGGCTGAAAGGCCATCGTACTTCAACGGTGCCTTTTCCAGGTCTACCTCAGCACCGAGTTCAGCTCCCATTTCACCGACGGCACTCGACAACCCTCCTGCACCACAATCTGTAATGGCATGAAAAAGATGTTCGTCAGATGCAGCTAATATGAAATCGGTGACTGTTTTTTCATGGATAGCATGACCAATCTGCACCGATCCTCCCGATTGGTTTTCACTTTCGCTTGAAAGCTCAATGCTGGAGAATGTTGCGCCATGAATGCCGTCACGGCCTGTTCTTCCACCGGCAACAACCACGAGATCACCGGGTTCAACACGACCATCTGCAGAATCACGAGGCATGATTCCCACTGTGCCGCAGAAAACGAGAGGATTCCCAAGGTACCCCGGGTGAAATGCTACTGCCCCAGCAATGGTTGGGATGCCCATTCGGTTGCCATAATCTCGTACACCTGCAACAACTCCATGGAGTAGTTTTTTTGGTGGAATAATCCCAGGCGGAATTATTTTCGCTGGTGTGTCCAACGGTGCCACACAGAAGACATCTAGATTTGCAAGTGGCTTTGCACCATGTCCCGTGCCAAGCACGTCCCGGATCACACCACCAAGGCCAGTCGCAGCACCTCCGTATGGTTCAATAGCGGAAGGGTGATTGTGGGTTTCGACTTTGACGCAGATGTCGTGATCACCATCAAAGCGAACAACCCCGGAATTATCTCGGAAGACACTGACACACCAGTCATCGGGCCCAAGCTGCTTTCGGACGGTCTCTGTTGATGCAAAAACTGTTTCCTTTAGCAGGTTGTCATAATGAGACTCACCGTCGGGTCCGATATGGTCTACGGGACTCCCAAGGGTTTTGTGGCAACAATGCTCACTCCATGTC
>CBFIHW010000042.1:0-20626 GCA_965662325.1 uncultured Pirellulales bacterium
TGTCAAAAAGCACAGGAAAACCAAGCCCTCCCACAATAACAAGACCACAAATAATGAGGTTCACAGGAATATCCGTGCTGTAGGCCACAAGACTATCGTCTCCAAGAGAAAACCCTGCATTGCAAAACGCGGACACGGAATGAAAAGCCGCTCTCCAAATGACGTCGAAAGGCTCACGACTGCCCCACGTCACAGCGGTCAGTAACAGAAAGCCGATCAATTCTGCGGAAAGAACAACAACAAGAACCATCAACGCCAACTGCCGAAGACCTTGTGCGGATTTAATCCCCAGGGTGTCGGCAATCACTGCCCGCTGTCTGACAGTCGCCTCTCCACCAATCTGGAAGATAAGCAACGTTGTGATCGTCATGATTCCGAGACCACCAAGCTGGATGAGAACTAAGATCACCCCCTGACCGAAGGGTGAGAAGTCTTCGACGGTTGATCGCACTGTAAGGCCCGTTACACAGCAGGCACTCGTCGCAGTGAAAGCGGCATCAACAAGGGTTAGTGGGGGCTGTGCTGGCGCACGTGCTGCCGGAAGAGCCAGCAAGCCGGTCCCAACTGCAATTGCACCGAGGTACGTGAAAAACGACCAGCGAGCGGAATAACTGGCGAGAGATCCTGTAAATTCAGCCATCTGATGCGGTGGCTTGGGGCTGTGCACCCTGATCCACCACCCAAAACTCGTTCCAAAGCGTACGACGACGGTCGCGCACTGTCCTCGGAACCCGTTCATATATGATACTTTCCAGACCTCGAGTCAGGCAAACCGCCATGCCGAGAGCCCCGCACGAACGAAAAAATCAAAACCTTTTCCCAAATGTTTGACTCGGGCTGCAAGACGTACATAATGCAGAAGCTGTTCTCGGTAATTGCAACCTGCCATGGCATTAATGCCATCCCCGCCGCAGCGTTCGATAGCCTGCAGGCTTTCGCGTAAACAACCGTTTGAGCACGTAAATTTGAGGTCCGGGTTTGCCCGTTCCTTATGTAGTTTGATCACGTTGGTTTTATCTGTAAGGAGTGGTTGGTTTCCATGGCCAGAATTCGAAATGTATTTGAGATTATCGAACTGTACGGGCACGATGAAAATTTCGTTCCTCACGTAAGTGAAGAATTTACACCGACGACGGCACCTGCCGGTTCTCGTCAGAAGATAGATGTTCTTGCTGAAAGAATTCAGCGAGGCATGCCCCTTTGGCATCCCGAAGATTCGACTGATTCAACTGATCTTGTCACGGCCGGTAATACTGCCTGAGTTTGAATCAAAAAGTATCTTACTTTTAAAAAATAAGCCAGTTCTTCAGCTCGAAGAGACTGGCTTATTTTTGTGCCCGATAAAAATAATTCAGAACTCTTAACGACTTCCACGACCTCGGAGAGCAACTGCAATATCTCGTTTCGCTGTCTGTTCCTTAAGTTTCTGTCGCTTGTCGTGAACCTTCCGACCTCGACCAATTCCAAGCAGAACTTTCACTCTTCCTTCTTTGAAGTACGCCTTCAAAGGAACAAGCGTCAGGCTTTTCTCGTAGGCAAGACTTGCAAATCGAACAATTTCTCGGCGATGGAGCAAAAGCTTGCGAGGTCGTTTGGGCTGATGATTCAGTTGATTTGCCTTCACGTACTCCGGAATATCACATCCAATAAGCCAGACTTCGTTCTCTTTGACTCTGCCATATGCCTCATCCAGTGACATTTTTCCAGATCGGAGACTTTTCACCTCGCTTCCAACAAGGGCAATCCCACATTCCAGAGTGTCAAGGATTTCGTAGTGATGCCTGGCTTTTCTATTTTCTGCGACAACACGCTCAGCTAAGTCTGCTTTTCCAGAAGTTCCTCTACCGGATTTCCCGCCATTTTTAGCTTTGTTTGACGCCATCTGGTTTGCCTAAAAAATTAAGTTGCCGTAAGGCAGCACTCGTTTGTGTGATCTTTCTGGTGCGACGGTACACTGCGACTCATGTTGTAGGGCAAGAAAGTCAAGCCCTTACCTATTACTAGGCATTTGAATGTAAGTGAGACCGCCAGCCAAGCCGCATACCAGCCGCTGTTGCACTTTTTCAAAGTCTAACAGACCCTAAACAGGAGACATGAGGCCAGTCGGCCACTTTTGAGAAACTCGGCAATTACAGAAGTACAGTTGCCTCCCTAACCTCTTTCCTTTCGTAGAAAGTTAAAATGATCACTTGCTTGAAATTAAGGTGGCTACTGAACATCTGGTTGCTGTGTTGTGTATTTCTATTTGTATTACCGTCAATTTTGTGTGCCGAAGACTGGCCACAAGCTCAAGGCAGCAACCGTGATAATAAATCGAAAGAAACCGGATTGCTCGACAAATGGCCTCAAGGTAGCCCGACATTGCTGTGGACATTCCGACAATCTGGTGTGGGATACTCTGGGCCAGCAGTGGTCAGTGATCGTATCTATATCATGGGTGGTCGAAACGGTCGCGCAGAGTTGATGTCTATTGACGCTGCTAGTGGCAAACTAGTCTGGTCGAAGCCTGTTAATAAAAAGATATTTGACTTCGAAGGTAACTCCTGGGGGGCTGGGCCGAGGGCTACGCCAACCGTTGATGGTGAGATGATCTATGCTTTGGCTGGCGATGGTGAACTTGTTGCGTTCAATGCGGAGGGAGAACTTCAGTGGCAAGTCAACATGGTAAACGACTTGGGAGGCTCTGTTAGTATTGTAGATGCTGGTGAGCCAGAAACCTATGGCTGGGGATACTGCTGGTCGCCACTCGTTGATGACAATAAAGTCATCTGCGTACCCGGAGGCGATCGAGGCATGGTTGCCGCCTTAGATCGGGAAACGGGCGAAGTGATTTGGCGAAGTGAAAGCCTAACCGCCGACACAACATACTCCTCACCGATCAAAGCCACTGTGGACGGGGTGGATTTGTACATCGTGATGACGCAAGGTGGGATGGCAGGAATCGCAGCAGCCGACGGCGAACTGCTGTGGAACTATAAACGTGATCGACCCTACTCCGATGTAGTCATTCCCACCCCCATCTATCACGACCAGCATGTTTATGCCAGCGTTGGCTCAGCGGGCTGCGACCTGATCAAACTAGTGAAGAACGATGAACAATCGTTTGATGTTAAACAGGTTTACTTTAGCCGCAACATGAAGAACGAGCTAGGCGGCTTTGTTTTGCACAATGGTCATATATACGGCAGTTCCTCACGACGCGGCTGGGTGTGTCAAGCATTTGGCAGCGGTGAACTGGAATGGTACAGCAAACGAGTCACTGACTCGTTAGGTGAAGGGTCCGTTGCGTATGCAGATGGCCATCTGTACCTGTACGCGGAACGCGAGGCGGACGTTGCGCTAGTCGAGGCATCTCCAGAAGGCTACGAAGAAAGGGGTCGCTTTGAACTGCCTGAAGAATCACAACTGAGAGCACCAAGTGGCAAAAATTGGACGCACCCGGCAATTGCTGGTGGAAAACTCTACCTACGCGATCAGGAATTATTGTTCTGTTACGATATCAAGTAATTCGTATTGAAAATAAAAACTTTACTAAGATGTAGTCATAAAAAACATTGCCATAGTAGAGAATTCCACGAGTCTTTCTTATCTGCGATTACTCATTATCCTGTCTACCGCATCCCTGATCAATTACACCGAAACATCATCGACTTAGAGCATTACAAATGAATACTTTTCGACGGCATACATTACTTGCTTTGTTACTATTTTTTTGCTGCCCGGTGTCAGCTGCCGAATGGGCAAACTGGCGGGGACCAGAGCGAAACGGTGTCTCACGCGAAACGGCCCTACCGAATGACATTGAAGACGTCCTTTGGAAGAAGAACGATGTAAGTTGTCGCTCCACTCCGATTGTCATGAACGACAAGGTCTACATCGTTAGCAGGATTGGAGAAGGTGCAAATGAACAAGAACGCGTTGTCTGCATGAACGCCAAAACTGGTGATCTTGTCTGGGAACATCGATTTGGCATTTTCTTTACTCCAATCGTAAGTGTTCGGCTTGGCTGGACCGTTCCATTCGGTGATCCAGAAACCGGGAACGTCTACGCTCACGGGACGCAAGGCTTGCTGTTCTGTTTTGATGGTGAAACCGGAAAAGTCAAATGGCAGAAGTCATTGACTGAGGAGTTCGGCCGCATTACCGGATATGGGGGGCGAGTAACTAGCCCGATCGTTGAAGGAGAACTTGTCATCATTAGCATGATCAGTTCAAACTGGGGTGCACATGGCGGTGGCGGAGTGCGATTCCTGGCATTTGATAAGAACAATGGGGAAATGGTTTGGTGGAGCACGACTGGCATTCGTCCATCCAACACATACCGTTGCGTCCCAGTTGTTACCACGATTAATCAGCAACGGATTCTGATCAGTGGTGGCGGTGATGGAAACCTGCATGCATTTCAGGTCAATACTGGGAAAAAATTATGGAGTTTTGAGTTTGGAAACGGTGCAATGAATCCCTCACCTGTGGTTGATGAAACTCGCCTGTACGCCGCGCACGGCGAGGAAATTCCTGGTCGTGCCACAGTCGGTCGAGTCGCTTGCTTGGATATTGGTAGCTCCGAACCAAAAGTTATTTGGGAGCACGATGGAATCGAATTCAAATACCCTTCACCATTGCTGTATCAAGAAAAGCTATTTTTGCCAGATCGACAAGGCCGACTTTATTGCTTTGATGCGGACACCGGTGAACGACTATGGAGAGCAAAGTTCGGTCGAAACTGTACCGGCTCACCTACTTATGGTGATGGCAAAATCTATCTCAGTTCCGTTCATGGATATTTCCATATCCTTGATGCAAACAACAATGGCAAGCGGATTTCACGAAAGCGTTTCCAGCCCGCGGACCCAAAGTTCGATGTTGAAGTGCAAGGCTCTGCGGCGATTGCTAACGGATGTGTCTATTTTGGCACAACTGAGGAGTTCTATTGTCTTGGGAAATACCAGCAGGTGGATGTGAGTCTGCCTCCACAACCAGCTATTCCACCTCCCAATCCTGCCGGCAAGCCAGCTCAGTTGCAAGTTATTCCAACTGAAGTAAATCTGACAGCTGGTCAGCGTGTCGAATTCAGAGCAAAGCTTTTTGACTCGAACGGCCAGTTTATCAAAGCGACACCTGTTAGTTTAAGTCTGGGTGCTATGAAGGCAGGTCCAGGCCTTGGAGAAGGTGTGACGCTGCCCGTTCTGAAAGGTGAGATCGAAGGGACAAGTTTCACTGCACCCAAGATCGCGGGAGGTCAAAGTGGCACTCTGCTCGCAACGGCTGATGGCCTACAAGCGAGTGTTCGTGTTCGACAAGTTCCGACTTTCCCATACTCCGAAGACTTTGAAAGTACTGGCCCAGGGTTGATCCCGGGAGGCTGGACTAATGCTCAACTTCGTTACGTCACGACCGAGCTCGATGACGGCAACACGGTATTAATGAAGACAGCCCGGATTGCGGTTCCATTTTATCGTCAGTGGTATGGGTTTATTGGTACACCCGAAATGGCAGGATACACGATTTCCGCTGACGTAATGGGCGAGCAAGTACGCGACAACCTGCCAAATATGGGAGTCACGGCGCATCGCTATATTTTGCAACTTGTTGGCAACGAACAGAAACTTAGGGTCTCTGCTTGGGATGCTGTGCCACGCGTCGCCAAAGAAACAGATTTCGAATGGCAACCTAACACCTGGTACCGACTGAAAATGACCGTCCGTACTGATAGAGACCACGCTCATGTGCTTGGAAAAGTTTGGAAAAAGGGAGACGCAGAACCCCCCGGCTGGAACCTTACTTTGATTGACGAAAACCCCAACCTTACCGGTCCACCTGGGATTTACGGATCCGCTCTTGGTATTCAACCGCCCAAAACTGGCACACCAATCTATTACGACAACATCTCAGTTGAGTAAACCAAAGTTGCCCCTCACACAGATCTTTATACACCCTATTTGTTGAGTCGAACATATGCAAATTACAACGAAACGAATATCTCTGCTCGCAATCACTTGGCTTTTCATTCTTCCATGGCTAGCCATCGTTCATGCAGAAGACCAACCAGACCTACTTGAACTTCCATCAAAAGACTGGCAAATGTATGGAGGTCATCTTAAACGCAATTTTGCGAACCCACTGGCCAAGGGACTTCCGGATTCATGGGACATCCGTAATGGCACAAACATTGCTTTCTCAATTCAACTTGGTTCACGCGCCTACGGCGGCCCAGTAATGAGTGATGGACGAATCTTGATTGGCACAAATAACGAATATCCTCGAGATCCGTCAATTGACGGTGACAAGGGTGTAATGATGTGCTTTAGCGATAAAGATGGTTCATTTTTGTGGCAGATTGTTCATGACAAACTTGCCGCAGGACGGGTTTGGGACTGGCCGCAACAAGGCATATGTTCAACACCGTGTATCGAAGGCGATCGTTTCTATTACATCGGAAATCGCTGTGAAGCTATTTGTGCTGACATCAACACGGGGAAAATACATTGGAAACTCGACATGATTGGCGAGCTAAACGTATTCCCACATAACATTGCAACGTGCTCACCAATGATCGTTGGTGACACACTTTTTCTCGTCACCAGCAATGGGGTTGATGCAGCACATTTACGCGTTCCGTCCGAAGACAAACCCAGTTTTTTGGCACTTAACAAAAAGGATGGCAGTGTGCTCTGGTCCAGTAATCGACCAGGTCAATCGCGCAGAAATATTATGCACGGGCAGTGGTCGAATCCAACCTATGCTCAGCCAGCAGGCAAGCCACAAGTGATTTTTCCTGGTGGTGATGGCTGGCTTTACAGTTTCAACCCAACCGGAGAATTACTCTGGAAATTTGATTGTAATCCAAAAGATGCCATCTACCGACTTGGTGGCCGTGGAACCGCTAACGACTTTGTCGGAACCCCAGTGATTTACAAAGACAAGCTTTTCATCGCTGTTGGTCAAGACCCTGAGCATGACACTGGTGTTGGACATCTTTATTGTATCGACATCACAAAAAATCCAGAACGGGCAGATAAAGATGTTTCGCCGACACTGGCGACATACGAACCAGAGTTTAACGAACAAATCAACCCTGACTCAGCTCAAGTCTGGCACTACGGTGGGCCCGTTACAGATGACAAACCTAGCCCTACTGACGAGACGTACTACTTCGGTCGGTCAATGTCTACCTGTGCAATCATGGACGACATTCTTTATATAACGGAACTAGGTGGTCACGTTCATTGCTTAGATGCTAACTCCGGTGAACTCTATTGGACTGAAAACATGTTCGCAAATACCTGGTCATCTCCTTGTGTTGCTGATGGCAAGGTTTTCGTAGGAAACGATGACGGCATCATGTATGTCTTCAAGCACGGCAAGGATATGGAACTCCTCTCTGAAATCGAACATGAGGATGGAACCAAACTTCGCACGACACCCGTCGCCGCGAATGGTCGTTTGTACTACATGAGCGAAAGCCCAACAAAGCTTTGGGCAATCGAAGCGGGAACAAATAGCAAATAACTTGTACGCAAACACCCATACCCTTTGACATATGGGTGTGTCACAGTGGAGGCAGTTCAGTGAGATTTTTGAGTTTTCTTTTTTTCTTTTTTACATGGCTTACCCTCTTCGTAGATGAAACAGCTTCCGCTAAGGATTGGAACCAATGGGGTGGTTCACCTCATCGAAATAATGTGGCTGAGGCTGCCGGAATGCCCACTGAATGGGAACCTGGCGAATTTGACTATGAGTCCGGTCAATGGCGAGCAGATACAAGCAAGAACATTGCGTGGGTGGCCACACTCGGCAGTCAGAGTTACGGCAACCCAGTTGTCTCAAATGGAAAAATATTTGTTGGAACAAATAACGGCAATGGTTGGATCGAACGGTATCCGGCAAAAGTAGACTTGGGCTGCCTTATTGCATTTGATGTTACTGACGGAACGTTCCTATGGCAGGATTCAAGTGAAAAACTTGCATCTGGTCGAGTACACGACTGGCCCCTTCAAGGAATCTGTTGCTCACCTTTGGTTGAAGGCGACCGGCTCTGGTATGTGAGTAGTCGTGGTGAGGTTAAGTGCCTTGACACAGAAGGCTTTCACGATGGCGAGAATGATGGATTTTTTACCGACGAGGCGACAGAAGATAACTCTGAGGCTGATGTCGTCTGGGTACTCGATATGATGACCACACTCGGAGTATCGCAACACAATATGTGTTCTTGCAGCGTCACAGGATCCGGTGACCTTCTTTTTGTAAATACCAGCAACGGCGTTGATGAAGGACATATTAGTTTGCCAAACCCAGACGCGCCGAGTTTTATCTGTGTTGATAAAAGAGATGGAAAAGTCTTATGGACGGACGCCTCACCAGGCCCAAATGTCCTACATGGGCAATGGTCGAGTCCAGGATACGCCGAAGTTGATGGCGTGCCACAGGTATTTTTTGGCGGTGGTGATGGTTGGGTCTACAGCTTTGACACACGCGGAGACGGGAACGGTGGTGCAAAGCTCCTTTGGGAATTTGATTGCAACCCAAAGGAATCCAAATATTCACTCGGCGGACGT
The DNA here is from genome assembly GCA_965662325.1 of uncultured Pirellulales bacterium. Lineage (GTDB taxonomy): Bacteria > Planctomycetota > Planctomycetia > Pirellulales > UBA1268 > UBA1268. Next base: position 8,556 of record CBFIHW010000042.1, read on the forward strand.
GCAGACAGAAACCATATTATTGGCACACCTGTGTTTCATGAAGGCCTTGTTTATATAGCGGTTGGTGAAGACCCCGAACATGGTGAAGGAACTGGTCATCTCTGGTGCATTGACCCAACAAAGCGAGGTGACACAAGCCCTGAACTTGCAATCAGCCTTGAGGACCCCGACACGCCACTGCCTCATCGTCGCTTGCAAGCAATTGATAAGGAAAATGGCGAGGCTGCATGCCCCAACCCGAACTCAGCCGCTGTTTGGCACTACCCGGGATTTGATGCCGACGGAAACGGAAAGCTCAGTTTTGAAGAAACCATGCACCGCACCTGCGGCACGGTTGCGATCAAAGATGGCTTACTCTTTGTTGCAGATTTTAGTGGTCTTTTTCATTGTCTTGATGTCTCGACTGGAAAACCTTATTGGACATACGACATGCTGGCAGCGAGTTGGGGATCTCCTCTTCTTGTGGATAACAAGGTTTATATTGGTGACGAAGATGGTGACGTGTGCATCTTTAAGCTATCAAAAGAAATGGAACTGATAGCAGAAATCAATATGGGAAATAGTGTTTACTCAACACCAATTGTGGCCAATGAAACACTTTTTATAGCAAACCGTAGTCATCTTTTTGCAATCAAAGATGGTGCACAGCCAGTACAGAAAGTAGCTGACTAAGGCGGAGTCATTCGTGAGGAAAAAAAGAATCTTCTGGCCAGTTGTATTGAGCGTTTTCGCTTACGGCTGGCAAGTCATGGTCGCCCCAAATGGCCTAACTGCTGCCAGCCCTGATAAAACTGAGTCAACTCTACGCCAACTGCTTATCGAATCCGATCGCGTTGTTGTTCTTGGTGACTCTATTACATTCAGCGGTCACTGGGTTTCGTATTTTACATGCTGGATGGAGACAGCAGGCACTTCTGCCCGAGTGATCGACATGGCACTCCCGAGCGAGACAGTCTCTGGTCTCTCGGAAAACGGACATGCAGGTGGAAAATTCCCACGGCCAGATTTGCATGAACGTCTGGACCGGGTACTGAGGATCAGTCGGCCCAACGTTGTACTAGCCTGTTATGGCATGAACTGCGGCATCTATCAGCCTTTTGACACTGAACGATTGAACAAGTTTCAAGAAGGTATTACTCGCCTTCATGAAAAAGTCGAAGGCGTTGGGGCCCAGATTATTCACCTCACCCCGCCTGTCTACGATCAACGCCCGGACAAGCATGGGCCAGCAGGCTCAACCGACTACGATGCCGTCCTTGAACAATATTCCAAATGGTTGCTTTCAAAGCGACAAAACGGATGGATTGTCATAGATATTCATGGCCCAATGAAAGAATCACTTGAACTGAACCGTGTTTCAAATCCTGCATTTGTTTTTGCTCAAGATACCGTTCATCCCGGACATGAAGGGCATTGGGCGATCTGTCGAGCCGTACTCGATGACCTAGAGGTTCCCCGAACATGGGACACCCAACAGGCTCAACACCTCTTGCCCCATGTCACACAAAGGCTCGAGATACTTCGCAATGCCTATATTTCAGCTGCGGGCCACACTCGGCCTGGCGTTCCTCAGGGAATGCCTATTGACGATGCAATCACCGAGGCCAATCGCCTCACTAAGATGATTCGTTCAGATGAGTAATCGTCTTTATTGTTGACTAACGAACTGAAGTGGTACTTCCAGTCCTGCTACTGAATCCTTACTCTTCCAGGAGGACTTATCTTTTTTTCGCCACCCAATTGCCATCCATCCGTCTTTACGAGCCTCAAACTGCTCCATTGGCAATGGGCCAGCAGCGGCGAGTTGATCAGGAAGTTCGAGTGGATCAATATCAACAACCGCTTTGAAGACTTTCCCGAAACGTTTTTGAAGAATTCTTCGTAATGAGGTTTCAGAAACACTCAGCTTTTTATCACCGCCAGGAACAAACCCTGGAGGATAAATCTGAACTTCACCATCTCGAACAAGGCGAATCTTATCTGCTGCTGACTCAATTTTATATGCAACCCAAATGTCCATTGCTGGGAATGAACGATCACCTGAAGTGTACTGACTACCCCGAATGGTAAGCTTGAAACTCCCATCTTTTGAATTGATTTCCACAGGCTTTCTTTTTGCAAACGTGATTGACCACGGCGGCTGATCAGGAGCACTCGTTAAAGATTCTGGCAATTCACCGTCCCGCTCTTTTAACTGCTCTTCGACAAACTCTTGAGTAATTGTTCGGCCTGCGAGAGTAATTTCACTGGCATTGTTAACAAGCGTCTCGTGCACACGCACTGAAAGAATAGTGTCATCATCTGCTTTGGGAGGATCAGTAAATGCTGCAATCTGATCACGAAGTGCTTTTCGACCAACGACAGTGAGTTCTTCATTTGTAGTGCTCATCCGAAGTAATTCCGGATACCAACCACGGGCCTTGAGAGGCCGACGAAATTTATGCTCATAATCTTGTGACGCCTGACCGATTGCCTCGGCCGTTTCGGCCTCAAATTCACGACGGACCCTTTCCTGAGCGCGCCTTTCGCTGATTGCTTCAATTTTGGGTTTCATCTGAGACACCTTCTTTGACGCAACACGACGAATAAAATTCTTGCCAAATCGACTTCTAATACCGATTCCTGTCATTCGTGTTTTTGTCGAAGCAGATGCAACAGTCGGATCAGCCCACACCCGCTCATCATCGATATAAATTCTCTTCTGGGCGGATAATTCAGTCACTCCTTCGGAGCAGACCGTAACCGGCCCCTTCGTGCTTCGTGTATTGGCCAGATTTGTCGCCTGAAACGACAGCTGTGTCACAGCTCGCTGCGAAGAGGGCAGAAAATCAAGAAGTACCAGGCCGCTTGTGTGACCAGTACCACGAACTGGTGTTCCAAGCACGACTTCATTCACAGGCGACGTGCGATCCACGACACGATTGACAGCTGATGACAGTAGGCTTTCGTCAACGCTCATATAAAGGTTTGGACGGTCAACTGCACTCCGTATTCTGGCGACAAGCCCAGACGCCTGACGAGACTCTACTAACCGAGCCAGAAGAGGACCGACACCGTCAAGAGACTTCGGTGTTTTTTCCTTTGCTGCATTGCTAACCAATCCGCCTAGTTTTTGAATTCTTTTTGAATACGTGTCAGCAGCTTGATCATTGGTCGCTGCTACGGCAACTTCAATTGCCGCTGCAAGTGCTCGACGGACTGTGACAAATTGATACATCTCCAGGCCGTTCTCATTCGCATTGAACCGGCGATACAGTTTGAGCAAAACATTCACATCGAGCTTTTGCCCAGCGTCAGCTTGGGTCTCAAGTGCTGACCAATCAAGATAGTCACGCCAATCAGGACCACTCTCGCTTTCAGATAAAAGTGTGTCCAATGGCTTAAGTGACTTACGAAGATGGTCTGATGCATCAACAAGAGCATCTTTATCTGGCTTTTGAAATGGTGGTGCTTCACCAAGTGGCTGCTTACGAAAATCAGCAATGTCTGCTCCTCTGCAGACTCCAAGAATGCTGATACTGGAAAGGAGGACGACAAAAAGTACGGCAGCGTGACGAAGCATTACATTGACCTGACTGCAAAGGTGCGGAAACAGAAACGATTACGCGGAGTCTAACGATTTTAGCGGCTACAACTCCACAGCAGCCTTGATAATTCAATCTGCGGTTCTGAGCCCCAATTCTTCCTCTTATGGCCAAAACTGCCAAATTCTCCGCTGTTTTACATATTCCAAAGGCACGGCTGTTGCTGAATTTTCTGCCAAGGGATTCAATACCCAAAGAGAAAATAGGCTTTTTTCATCTTCACCACTTCCCTCCTCTGCCAAAAGTATTTTCCATGTCATCACATATTCATTCTCGCACGCTCCTTGCAACCATGATATTTCTCACATGTGCGGTGAATTGGAAGTGTTTTGCAGACAACACGCAGAATGACACACCTTCATTCCGACGAAAAAAAATCGTTGATGTATCGAACTACACCGATGCCATAAGAATTGCTGAAAAACAATCTGCAATGCTCTTGGTCTCAATACGTGCTGAAGGCACAACTTCTGATGACGACGAAGTAACTCAGCAGCTTAAAAAAACATCCGTCAGAATGCTTTTTACTAAATCAGCTACTCCTTGGGTTTTTTGCCAACTTGATTTCAACGAACACACTGTCTCGCTAATTCAGTCAACTTTACTGAAGGAAATTCGTGGAGGGCCTGGCGTTTTTGTTATTGACTACGCACATGAATCACTGAAAGGACAAGTCGTTTCATTCTTACCGAGACGAGATGGAAAGTACTACCAATTTGCTCAACAAGACCTCTCTTTGCTCGCACGGTTACCCACCGGCTCATTAACGCAACGATCAATGATTCTTGCTGTACGACGACATGCCGACGCTCCCAAAAGTACAAATGGAAGTTGTGACATAATGCTATGCGAACAAGCGGCTGCACACTCTACTCATCAAGCGATGCTACAAAAGCAAGGTCATCACGGATGGAAGCTGCGATCACAACAAATTAGTAACCATCGTGGACCGGCAGCGGAAGTCTGTGCAGAGAGTTGGCCAGGCCAAGATTTGCTTGACTCCTGTGTTGACTGCGTTTCCTGCTGGAGGCAATCGTCGGGGCATTGGCGGGCTGTCTCGAGTGAACACTCCGCATTTGGCTACGACATACGACGAGGTGAAAATAGCATTTGGTATGCAACTGGCATCTTCATTCGCTAACTTGAGGAACCGGAAGAATAAATATTTTACCATCTCCCATTCTTCCTGTCCTTGCAACCTGGCTTACACTTTCAATAAACCGGTTAATTTTTGAATCCTCAACCCAACATTGAATTTCAACCTTTGGAAGAAAGGCGAGTGATCGATCTTGTTCAGTCGTCGCATCAAGATAACTTTTTTGACGCCCGTATCCTTTCACCTCATGCACTGCGAGAGCGTCTACTTTTAGTTCAGCGACAGTTTCAAGAACTCGCTCTGCCAGAAATGGTTTCACAATGACAACAACCTGTTTCATACAAACACCATTTATCAATCAACAAAGCCGCCCAAACCCTTACGCCCGTCGTACCTGAAACCAAATTCCTGAGGATTCAACCCCATAATTCTTGAAGGAGTGTCGCCAGTTGTTGTGCATCGTCTGAGGCAACAACTCGATCGATTCTTGGCCGGGGAACCTCAAGTTTCTCAAGTGATTTTTCAACAGATGCCCAGAGCTTTGAACGTTTTTTACCCTCAGCAAGATACAGGTCTGTAACCTGCTCGCCAAGTCGCTGCACAAGTGCAGTATCGAGGTTCTCATAATAGTTTTTGACGACTTGACGCTGATATCGTGATAATTCGGCCATTCATCCATTCCTCCGGGATTAGTTTGGCCGCGCTGGAAGCAAACGGCTCAGATGACTACAGTATCGGGAAACAAAGGCCTTCCTATCGAGAGAATCCTATGCCAACAATTACCTTTGCTACAGAGAAAAAAGAAATTCAAGTTCCTGAAGGTGCCAACCTTCGTAAGGAGGCACTCGCTGCAGGAGTTTCACTTTACCCGGGAGTTCACAAAGTCCTCAACTGCCACGGCATGGGGTCTTGTGGAAGTTGTCGAGTGCTCATCACCAAAGGAATGGAAAACACGAGCCCAAGAGGACTCCTTGAAAAAGCCCGCATGGGTGTTTCCATGGCTTACATTGGAAACGAAGAGACCATGCGGCTTGCATGTCAAACACGAGTCAATGGCGATATCACTGTGACCACCTGCCCGCCAACAAACCTTTATGGTGAGAACTTCTTTAGTTGATTTGTAAACCAGAATGGCGTGATTAACTTGCAGCACGGCCAACGGTTGCAGTGATCGCCAGAGAAGTTCATCCTGTGGTTACATTCCATTCGTTGCACAAAGGTACATTCATGTCATCCGATCAACCAGCAGTACAAACTACTCCTTCACTGGATACCCTTCGGTGGCAAAAATTTCCTGTTCTTGATGATGGATTCGTGACGCTCGTTGATGTGATGGGAAATGACGCCTCTGTCGTACAAGCTGCGAGAGTCAGTTACGGTGAAGGCACCAGGAAAGTAAGTGATGATCGGCAACTGATCCGTTATCTCCTAAGGCATGCCCACACAACACCTTTTGAGATGGCCGAGGTAAAATTTCTTGTACGAGTTCCAATGGATTGCTGGCGACAGTGGGTCCGGCACCGGACAGCGAATATCAACGAGTACTCAACCCGATACTCACTTGCAATCGACTCAATGCAAGCGACAGGAAACGATGGCTGGAGAAGCCAGGCAGCATCAAATCGGCAGGGGTCGGATGGATTCCTCACGAACAATGATGGACATCCTCTGACTCAGTCTGAACAAGAATTACAAAGCCTTGCTCGGCGTGTATATGAAGAAAGACTGCAAGCCGGCATAGCGCGTGAGCAAGCACGCAAAGACTTGCCGCTATCAACGTATACTGAAGCGTACTGGAAAATAGACCTGCATAACCTCCTCCATTTCCTTGCGCTACGAATGGATAGCCACGCACAACTTGAAATCCGACGGTACGCGGAAACTATTGGAAACGAAATCATTGCAAAACTTTTCCCTCTTTGCTGGGAAGCATTTTTAGACTACCGAGTTGAAGCGATGCGACTCACTCGCCTCGACCGTGGCGTTATTCAGCGTTTGGCATCTGGCGCTACGGCACTACCGGCTTCTCGTGAAGATTTCAATACAGCCCAAGATGAATCATGGGTATCTCTAGAGCGATGTCGAGAACGAGATGAGTGCTTTGCAAAACTAGCGTCACTCGGACTTGTAACGGAATCGTGAAACCAGGGGAACAACTTCTACCAAGTCGCCCTCATGATAATCTCCACAATTCTTCGGTAACACGAGGAGCCCGGTGGCGTGAGAGAGCCCAAATAAGTCGGCTGAACCACCCCACGGCAATGCTTCGGCTAGTAAAATACCCTCAGCCAGTTCGAGATGACAGGGATGATATACAGGCCGGTCACGATTGCCCCTCGCTGAGCCAATCAATTTTGCTGTGAGTTGCGGGACGCTCTGCATATTGGGTAAATGACCAGATACAACTCCCAATGCTGGTCGAACAAATAGCTCAAAGCAAACCAACGCGCTTACAGGATTACCTGGGAGACCGAAGACAAGTGTTGGTGATGCCTCCGGTCGTTGAAAAACCCCAAACCATATTGGCTTTCCGGGCTTCATGCAAACTTTATGAAAAACACATTGTACGCCCATCTTTTCAAGCGTTCTTGGTACAAGGTCGTAATCTCCAGCAGAGACGCCTCCCGAAATAAGAAGGATATCAGCTGCAAGCCCTTGAGCCATTAATGCCCTCAGCGACTCTGCATGATCTTTGGCAATACCCATTGGGATCGGCTCTGCACCACAACGTGCCACTGCAGCGGCAAGCATAGGTTCATTCGTGTTACGAATTTGACCTTTTCCTGGAATTTGACAATCAGAAATGAGCTCATTTCCAGTCGTAATAATTGACACACGAGAGGGTGCATTTACTGTTACATGGGAGGCGCCTACCTCAGCAGCAAGGCCTATATGAACTGGCTCTAACTCAAGACCACTGTTGATAACTGTCTGGCCTTTGTGAAAAAAACTGGCTTTTTTACTTACGTGTTGCCCAGAACGGAAGTGAGGATCATGTAAAGAAACACTCTCGCCTGCATGACCATCTGAACTTCCTGTAATGATTCGCTCAATTGGGATAACAGCATCTGCCCCTATGGGTATCGGAGCACCAGTCATGATTCGAACGCACTGACCTTTCTCGAGAATGATTGCTGTCGTTTCGCCGGCACCAATTTCAGCAACAACATCAAGCGTCACAATCTGCTTATTATCCTCAGCGAGATTATCCTCAGCGAGAGCAAAGTCGCTGGAAATAACTGCAAATCCATCCATCATCGAGCGGTGCCACGGTGGTGAATCCGTATCTGAAATCACATCTTCTCGTAATTGCAAACCGACAGCATTTTCGATACGAATACGACGTGGTTGACTAACAACCGCTGACTTTTCTATTCGTCGCAGCGCTTCTACGACATCAATCATGAGACTAAACCACTGCTTGTGGCACCAAGGAAAGACCGCAGTATGTCATGCCCGTTTAATGTGAGAAAACTTTCTGGATGAAATTGCACGCCGTAGACAGGCATTTCCCGGTGGCGAATGGCCATAATTTCTTTCTTTCCATCGGGTGCAAAAGCCCAGGCATCAACCTCAAAAACGTTTGGCACTGATGCCGGATCGATCACCAGACTGTGGTACCGAGTGGCCTCTATCGGTGAAGAAAGCCCGGCAAACAAGCCTCTACCTGAATGCTCAATCTGATCAACCTTGCCGTGCATCAGTTGCTTTGCTGCAACAATTTTTCCACCAAAAACCTGCCCAACAGCCTGGTGGCCAAGGCAGACTCCCAGAATCGGCATGCGACCCGCAAAACGACGCACAACATCACAGGAAATACCCGCTTCGTCTGGGGTACATGGGCCAGGAGAAATGAGCAGATGGCTCGGCTGCTTTGCAGCAATTGCATCACCATCAATGCGATCATTTCGATAGACCTCAACGTTCAAGCGTGGCTCTATTTCGCCAATTCTTTGAACGAGATTCCATGTGAACGAATCATAGTTATCAATAAGCAGCAACATCTGACAAAATAAAATCTATTTGTTTGAAAAAATCGGCGTTACCCCAAAAGTGTCACTGGATGACCAACACGCTCAACAAGTGGAATCACCTTGGGTTTATAAATTGTTGTATACGCTTCAGCCTGACGATGGGCATCGAGAGCCTCTTGGGACGACCAATGCTCGATTATCGTAAAACGGTTTGCCTCCGTTTGCGAGTGATAGACATCAAATCGCTCACAACCGGACTCGTTCCGACTCTTTCTCATTGCTTCACAGAGCAAGTCGCGCACGACCCAAATATCTCGTTCTTCTTTTACTGTCAGAATAATATTCATACAAATCATTTAATTACATCCCTGAACCAATCCAACTCCTTCACTGTACCACGATAGGTTGCAAAGTTGCTCCCCGACCATCTTTCCGTGCAAGGACACGAATATATGGTGGTAGAAAAGCTGCTCGATGAGCAAATGAGCCACGAGTTGCCTCTGGATCACCCTCACTTGGCTCAAAAAAGTCTTCAAGACAGAATCCAGCACGACATATTCCACCAAGAATATCTGACAGAGAATGTACAAATTCATCTGTTCCAACTTCTCTCAAACGAGACGGTGGTGCCGGCGGCAGTGCTTTTGATCTCTCCGCTGATCGACTCTCTGGAAAAAGCACTTCGTATCGACCATCTAAATTTGGCTGCAACGATGACTGTAAATTTCTTGGTGATTTATGCTGACTCATGTACAAACCACCCGGACGACAAACACGTGCAATTTCAAAGAAAAGTTGCTTGAGCGAGGGTAGGTAGCAACTACTGACCGGATGAATAACAAGATCGAAATGATCATTTTTCAGCATTGCAAGGTCATCCATAGAACTCTGTATCAGCTCGAGATGAATTTTTCGTTCTCTGGCAACCTGTCGATCGAGGTCAAGCATAGCCGCTGATAGGTCCACAACAGTCACTTTTGCGCCGGCCGCTGCATAGAGTGGTCCATGCTTCCCTCCACCTGCAGCAAGGCAAAGAATATCCAGCCCGTTCAGGCTAGAAGGAAGCCACGGGCGATCTGCAGGACCACCCGTACCAAGCCAGTTCCTTGGATCTACAAACGCTTCGTCACAGGCAGGACTTGCCAAAGCGTCGTGTGATTTGGCAAGTCGGTCCCATGCGGCAGCATTTTTATACAGTGTCGCTTTCGAAACAGAAGAATCAAAACCATTTTCCATAACGAAAATTTTAGTCACGTGGGACTGATTGAAGCAGCCCCATTTGTCTCATTTCCGCAAGCGGTGGCCCTGGCCGCCACTTTTTTCGACGAGCATCGTAGACTGCTGGAACAAGTGTCTGACGACCAGTTTCAGGGTGCTCACACCGTTCTCCGGCGAGTGGAAGCTCAAAGACTTCACCGCTTTCTCCACAAACGTAGTGAATGACAAGCACATCGTCGTTCTCAACAGCGGGGGGTCTCTTTGCAAATACGGACGGGTAGAGAAGCCATGAGGCAAGAACCAGACCGAATATCGCAACCCAGAGACGCATATCTTTCATAAGAAATCTCCTACCAGTGAGTAGTTTAATTTCGGTCCCACAGCGCATCTGCTTCTGCGTCATCTAGAGGATTTCCGTTGCAGATCACCCCAATATTGTGGAAATCCATTTGAGACACTTGACCATCGCTTGTCCACGGTCCTTTTCGGAACTTTCGGCTGAAGCCTTCGACATGCCCGTCAACAAAGACCGCATTGGCAAACCCTCCTCCGTGACGAAAATGAACCACTGGGTCTGTCGTCGATGGTAGATCAAAACCACCAGTTTGTTCTCTTAGACCATAAGGTGCTTGAAAATGAACCATAGCGGTCTCTGCAAATGCAACTGTTCGAGAGGTCTCAGGGACGTCTTTGATTCGATATTCTTTTTTTTGGACAGACTTAGACATGTCACTCCAGTCATAATCTGTTCCTGGGCCGAGCTCCTTGTTGTACCCAAATGCGGTGGTGATACGATCACCAAACTTGACCTCTTCAAGCAAAGATTCTGAAAAGTTTGGGCACTGCAAAACAGAGTCGCTTGATTCGAAAAATGGCTGCAATGGCCCGGCTGTAACATCAAGTGTGCCACTAGAGTCAGTCGTGTAATCAACTTCACCGAACCAAAAAAGGCCCTTACCTCCCGCAGGATAACTCCCACCAACAGTGCCTTGATAGCGAGTGTCATCATCAACCTGCTGACAGGGAAACTTTCCGTTATTTGCAGACATGTAACTGTGCATCGCGACGCCTAATTGCCGCACGTTGCTTGAACAGCTTATCCGACGGGCTGACTCACGAGCTTGCTGCACTGCAGGCAGCAATAAACCAACGAGAACACCAATAATGGCTATGACAACAAGTAGTTCAATCAGCGTGAAACCTGCTTTTTTTTCACCACATGCCTGTAGCGGTCCGCTACCTTGAAACAACACATTTTCCCCATGGCGATAGACATCTCGAGTCATAATAACTTCCTCTCGACCACAGCAGAATACACCCGCTGTGATCATGAATGTAGATCTGTCTACGGACCACTCGCGCGGCCCGTGCTCGTGAAACCGCCCTCGCAGCCACACGTGCTCTCAATGCGTATTGGTAGGTCTTCTGACTCTCAGACATGCTTGGACAATACCTTCTCGCAATCAAGCTTGATTGCAATGGTCGTGATTGTTGTCCAAGCCAAGTAAATGAAGTGATTCGAGTTACTTATCTGAATACAGCGGCGGGGCCGTCCCGGAATTACACCGGTGTTCCCTGTATGCTCCTCAATGCCAGTCGGCCTGAGAAGCCACCAAACGCTGGGAAGAAGCATATTGATATGAAACGCGATGTCAACTGCTGGTCGTATGCTCCGTATGCACATTCGGAAAACTCTACTTGGCCGGAAAAGCCTTCCAAATTGCAGCCTTGAAGTGATGAAGTTTTACGGTCAGGTGATTTTTAACACTCGGGAATACGGGTTATATGACGCCAGTCCTCACAGTCAGCATGACAGTCAAAAGCACCATCTTTTTCCCGACTGATACAGCTAAGTCCTTACTGAAAAAAAACTTAGAGCCAACTCAAGCCTGTTTCCCTCGTCCGCCGATAGCCCCTGTGTCCCCCGGGGCATCACTGTGCCCGTCGGGTAACGAAACGGGGGCGGCAGTAACCTGATTTTCTCGAGTCACGGATTGGCTCGGGCAGGCCTGCCGCAGAAAATAGTTCGTAGATCACACCCTCGGGGTGACAAGACCGCGCGGTCGGGATGAATCATTCTGGCGTGATCTACAAGCAAAGGAGATGTGGCTCGATGAAGCGTATGATGTTTCTCGGTGCACTAGTTTTAGGTGTTACCGTCTGTAGTCAGTCTTATGGATTTGAGCTTCTTCACAGAAT
>CBFIHW010000043.1:0-4279 GCA_965662325.1 uncultured Pirellulales bacterium
GATTTAAAGGATTTGTAACAATGCCGGCTTTGGACTACGAATAGATCGTTGGCGATGTTTCTTTTTTTTACCATCACCAATGTCTTCACCTCCTGGCCCAAGCACTGCCTCCATGTATTCAACAACCTGCTCGGGGGTTTCAAAATATTGGCCATATACCCACTCGTCCTCATATTCACAATGTTCGGTCGTGTACTCACGACAGATTGATGGGCGGGAATTATAGATGCCGCAACGATTATCTTCCTGAAGGTGCTTACAGACCGTATGTACGCAGATATACCATTCTCCATCTTCAGTAAAAGCCGTGGCGTGCTCATGGAGCAATGACCATCGCAAGGCATCAAATTCCTGCCTGGTTGTTGGCTTCTCTAATGGGAATGTGAAGTATCGACAGCATTTTGCAGTACAGTACTCACAGAGATTCACTCCTCTGCCTAGCTCCTCGCGAGGTGGCTTTGTTCGTCTGCGAGAAAGCTCTTTACCTTTCCCAGAATTTGAAATAATTGTGGACATCGCGATATCTCGGAAAATGAAATTTAAGAATCGATTGTAGTGTTCGTATCTTCTGACCAAGCCACTATACCCGACGTGTGGTGAAGAAGCGGCTATACTGAGAAAATAGAAATTTCTGAAATGCTATTGGCTAGGGAGGCTACCGTGCCAAAACGCTGGAACATCGCACCACACGACCCGACAACGGTTGCATCGCTAGAAAAATCTGCAGGCATATCCTCCATTCTAGCGCGTTTATTAGCCGCACGAGGTGTGACGGATCCGAAGCAGGTCCGTGGTTTCCTTGATGCCTCAATGGCTAACCTACGTGAACCTGAAGAACTTTTTGGTATCGCAGAGGCCGCTGACCGCATTCTTAGTGCCGCAAAGGCTGGACGAAAGATTGTTATCTATGGTGATTACGATGCAGATGGCATGTCATCGACTGCGATTTTATGTCATTGCCTTCAAGCAATTCATGTTGAACCACACTGGTATGTGCCAGACAGATTTGACGAGGGCTATGGCCTCAATTCAGATGCTTTACGCCGATTGAAACAAGACGGTGCAGAGCTTGTTGTGACCGTCGACTGTGGTATTGCTAGTGTTGCTGAAGCTGATGTGGCACGTGAAATTGGCCTTGAATTAATTATTACGGACCATCACAACTTCGCAGATCGCCTTCCTGCGGCAGATGTTCTTGTCCACCCTCGGCTACCAGGATCTGAATACCCGTTTGGAGATCTTTGCGGGGCCGGTGTTGCTTTCAAACTTGCATGGGCGATCGCAACACGATCCTGTGGAGCAAAGCAGGTAACGCCACGTTTACGAGAAATGTTGCTTCAGTGCGTAGGGCTCGCTGCGGTTGGTACGGTCGCTGACGTTGTTCCTCTGCTTGATGAAAATAGGGTGTATGTCAAATATGGGCTCAAGTGCCTGAGTGAAAAGGGAGGGCCGGGCGTCTCGCGACTTCTTGAACTTGCCAAACTCAGTGAAAAATCTTCTCTCAATAGTGAGGATATTGCTTTTCGATTCGCCCCCCGGCTCAATGCTGCTGGTCGCCTTGGTCAGGCTGGATGTGGCATTGAGTTACTGACAACTTCAGACAAAGACCGTGCCACGACACTGGCAAACTATCTTCATGAATTAAATGGGCAACGTGAGACCGAAGAACGAAGCATTCAGCTTTCGGCAACAAAACAGGCAAAAGAAAAGTTTCATCCAGAAACTGATCCTGCACTTGTTCTTGCAGGCCGCGGGTGGCACGCTGGAGTGATAGGGATTGTTGCAGGGAGACTCGCCGAACGATGGCATCGTCCTGTTGTGATGCTGGCCCGCGATGAACTCCTTGCGAAACCTGCGATTGGAAGTGTTCGTAGTGTTCCCGGTTTTGATGTCCATGCGGCTCTGCAAGCATGCCGGGAACTTTTACTAACTTGTGGTGGACATGCCGCGGCAGCAGGTCTTCGAATCGAAGATGGAAAGATTAATGACTTCCGAGAGGCCTTTCTTGCAGAAGTCACAAAGCGAATGCCGAACGAACTACGACAAGCCCAAATACAACTTGATGGTGAAACGACTCTGGCAGGTATTACACTTCAAAGCATAGGTGAACTCGAACGACTCGCTCCGTTCGGCCAAGGAAACAAGCGTCCCTATTTGTGTGCGTCTGGAGTCGCCTGTGCAGAGCCTCCACGAACCATGGGCAATGGCGATAAACATATGTCGGTCAAGCTTGTTCAAAATGGAGTTCAGATTCGAGCAGTAGCTTTCGGTGGTGCCGAGTGGATTCCTCATATGCCGCCACCAGGCGAGCCTTTTAACATTGCCTTTAAGCCAAAGATCAATGAATTTCGTGGGAGAAGAACCGCTGAGATAGAACTGCTAGACTGGAGGCCTAATGGAATTGATGTTTCTGTAGACCTGCCCACAGCAGAGGCTGCATCGTGATCCTTTTATCAGGTCTCGCTCGAACAGAAAAAGGTGTCATCATGAAAAGAATTCTTGTATTTATTACTCTGTCCATTGCCCTTTCAGCATTGCCCTATAATGCGGGTGTCAGGGGTGATGACTGGCCACAATGGCAAGGACCAAATCGTGATGGTGTTTGGCATGAACAGGGAATCATAGAGCGTATTCCTAAAAATGGACTGCCGATTGTATGGAGAGTTCCACTAGGAGGCGGATACTCCGGTCCTGCCGTCACTGGCGAGCGTCTTTATATAACCGACTATATAAAAACTGAGGGTACCTTAGAGAACAATCCAAACAATCGATCACTTCTCTCTGGCACTGAGCGTGTACTTTGTTTTGATACAACAACAGGAAAAGAACTCTGGAAGTACGAGTACGACTGCCCTTATTCGATTTCCTATGCAGCAGGACCACGATGTACACCTACGGTGCATGACGAACGAGTTTACGCACTTGGATCCGAAGGAAATCTCCTTTGCCTTGATGCCAAAAACGGCAAACTCCTGTGGGAGAAAGATTTTAAAAAAGACTATGGCGCCTCGACGCCAATTTGGGGGTTCTGCGGTCACCCACTCATAGTAGATGACCTTGTAATATGTGTTGTTGGGGGAGAAGGCAGCGTCGCGGTCGCTTTTGATCGTATATCGGGTGCCGAGCGTTGGCGAGCTCTTACAGCAAGCGAGCAGGGGTACTGCCCTCCGACAATGATTGAGTCAGCGGGCATCCAGCAACTTCTTATCTGGGACGCCGATAACCTCAATAGCCTTGAACCCACCACCGGCCGTCAACTCTGGTCAGAACCACTGAAGCCTATGTACGGCATGTCGATTATGGTGCCACAACTAGGAGAATTGAACGGGGATCAGGTTCTCTTTGCAAGCGGCATCGGAAAGATTGGCGCTCTCTATTCCCTTGCAAAAGATTCCCCTGGCGCTCAAGTCGTCTGGCGAGGTGGACCAAAGAATGCGTTGTACTGCGCCAACAGCACTCCTTTCATCGAAAAAAATACGATCTATGGGTGTGATTGCCATACAGGAATGCTAACGGCTGTTGATCTTGAATCTGGCGACAGACTGTGGGAGACGAGTGTTCCCACATCAGATACCGTTCGGTCAGCCAAGCATGGAACAGCGTTTCTGATACGGCAGCCAGTTCCAGATGACCCACTCCGTGTCTGGTTGTTTAGTGAAACCGGTGACCTCATTCTTGCGCGGCTGACACGTGATGCCTATGAAGAATATGGCCGAATGCACGTACTTGAACCTACCAACGAATGTTTTGGACGATCAGTTGTCTGGACTCATCCGGCGTTTGCTAATAGATGTTGTTTTGTAAGAAACGACAAGGAACTTGTGTGTGTCTCACTTTCAGCAAGAAATGACAAAAACTGATAGCTCGATGGTGTGCACTTTCTTTTGCTACTCGTACCCTGAACTTCGGCTGTCGCTGTGCCAAGTATTCCACAGAATTTGTCAAGTGGTTGTGAAGCGATAATTCGTAGTTGTTACACCGCCCTCGGCAAGGGATTCTCGTAACTTCCCAACACTCTACACAAGGTGTGAAGCACAGGCTTTGAGTGAATGTGGACATTTTCATTTGTCCGATTGGCTGAAAGTTCGAAAAGGGTGTGCTGTGCGTTACTTGTTATTTGTTCTGATTGTCCTTTCATGCGGTTGCTCGAAAACTGAGATTACAAACACTCACAAACAAGAAGATTACGAATGGAAAGATTCAGTTGCGGTCGTAAAGACTAAGTTCCCAGGCCAGTTGGCTGAACAGAAAAAAGAAGAGGCAGTCAACTATCTAGAAG
>CBFIHW010000043.1:4289-20506 GCA_965662325.1 uncultured Pirellulales bacterium
GCACAGTCACAATCGGGTGGTGAATGGACCCCCAGCAACATGGAAGCAAATCGACGGGTGAACTGGTCTAGCGATGACGAATATAGTGATTTGAAAAGCAAACTTACTGAGAAGTATGGCGAAGGTGAACAAACCAAGGACGACATAGGATCTATCAAGTGGAACCTACCAGATGATTTTTTGACGCCTTGGTCAACTGAAGGTATCGTCGGGATTCAGTACGCAATACCATACGAAACCGAATTGGGGAAAGAATTCAACAAGGCGATGCAACAAAAACAGTAGAAGACTGAAAGAAAATGACTTTTAAACCTTGGTTGCTCACCGCATACTCAAAAATGGAAATTATGGCTTTCTGCCGGGCAATCAGGCGACGGAATCCTTTGATTGTTCGTCCATCTCTGCTTTTATGTCCTCGAAGAGTTCAGCAGCTTCTTGACCAGGAACATTGGTTCTTTCGGAACCAAGAATAGCCTCGCACGCAATTGTGGTAAGTAGTGTTATATCCATCGTCGCCACCAATTTAAAAACCCGCCAGCAGGAGAACCATAAAAACCTGCTGACGGGTCCACACAAAAGAGTTACTGTGCCATAAATGTCATTGTCTATTTCTTAGATTGCACAATACCCCGCCGCGTACCCGAAAGGCAGAGCAGTACGCGGCAGGGTATTTGTTGCGGAAGCTACAAACGATACGCCATGCAAAATGTCCTGGTTCACCACAGACAGGCACTATCCGAAATACGAAACACTTAGATAATGCTACTAAAGATGGGCTTGAGTCATTGATTAGCCAGAAAGCGCACACAAAAAACGCCACTCTTGTCTCATCAACCGGGGGGTGACATTCTTTCATCAAAAGCAGAAAGTCAAAGTCTTTGATGTACATGACATCCATTTGATAACTCGCCGCACAGAAGAAGAGCTATTGAAAGAGCCGCTGTCACGAGCATCAAGACGCCGGCATTGGAACAACTTTTTGTCACGAGAGAAAAACAAAATTCTCTCACCCGTTACCTCCGAAAAGTCAGCCGAAAAAAGTATTGGGAATTGACGCAAGAAGGCAGGCTGGGTCAACAGGATTGATGTGACAGGAGATGTCATCGAGGCAGAAGTAGGAGTAGGCAGAAGCGAGCCAAGGGGTGCTCACCACTGCCCACCACCTACGTTCTGCACTTACTATAAACCATATACAAGGTCTGCAAACATTACTCTGTGATCTGTCCTGTATACACACGACGAACTTTTGATCCTCGAATGCGAGATATCAATAAGAAGCTGCTGCTCTAAAACAAAAAAACCATCCCAGGGGCAAGCTGGGATGGCTCTCGCTTTCTGAGTCGTTCTGCAACTGCTACTTGTTGCAAACTCTCTACCGCGTACCCTACTCCTGTTTTCAAAACAAAAGCAAGCATTCGGTTAGAAAGTAATTTAAAACCGAATTAGTCACACCATTACGATGTTTTACTACGACTAACAGTGGCAGATAATGCGCAGAAATTATTTCTTAACGATATTGTTATTACCTACTGACTTCATGAAAAATAGCTGTCGTCCACTTACAAGGCAACAGTCGTCACCAAGAGATACTTGATCGGCTTTTGCCGTGATCTCTGGCTTGTGCCAGTCTTCAATCTCTCGCTTGAGCCGCGCAACTATATCAGGGTGTTCCGCTGAACATTCATTCTCTTCGTGTGGGTCTTCAGCCACGTTGTAGAGCCGGACCGGGGCCTGATCCCACACATGAAGGTTGTGATACTTCGTTGTATCCGATCCGTGATACCGCACAAGAAGTTTCCAGTCTCCATCAACGCACCAGAGGTATTGGAGTGTTTCATCTGGATGACCAAACGTCATATTATGTGTTGCATTACAGACACCAAAAACACACTTCCGGGCATTCCGCTTTTCTGCGTCGAGAAGGTTGACTCCGGGAAGATCGGCAGGAACTTCCACATCTGCGGCCGCTGCAATCGTAGGAAAGAGATCAATCGCATGAGCAAATCGCTTCGACCGCTCCGGCCTTACTACCCCTGGCCATGAGATCATGATTGGCGTCCGAACACCATTTTCATACGGTGAACTTTTCGAACGCTGCGCATAGCCTTTCCACAGTTTCTGATTCGGGTCGTCGGCATTCGTACTCGGTGCTGCCCATCCGTTATCACAGATGTAGACCACCATCGTATTGTCTGTCAGGTTCTTTTCATCGATGTAGCTGAGTAACTCTCCACATGTTTCATCAAACCATTCACACATTGCATAGTATTTAACAAGGTCCGCAGCCCGGCCTTCTTTCTGATACTTTTTAAGTAAGCGTTGTGGTGGATTATGTGGTGTGTGTGGCAAAAAGGGTGCGTACCACAACAGAAACGGCTTCTCTTTAGCGACGGCCGTGTCGATGAACTGCGTGACCGGCTTCATTCCCTCACGCCCAATTGTTAACCCCGCATCACCATGTCGACCTCTACGTTGTGGATCGCCATGAGTCATTCCATCTGTAAATCCACCATCCTGCCACGAACCTTCCCACCATTTTCCAGATTGGTGCGCAAGGTAGCCATGCGCGACAAGCGTTTTGACAAATGTCGGAAGTTTATGAAATGCAGCTCGTAATGGCACATCGAGCGCTGCACGATTGTTAGATCCATCAACATCATTTCCAGTTATGCCATGCTGGAACGGATACCGACCAGTAAGCATTGACGCGAGTGATGGGCGACACAATGGTGCCGCAACATATCCTCGATCCATGACCAGACTATGCTCCGCGAGTGCATCGAGATGTGGTGTCTGAATTACAGGGTGGCCCATAAACCCGTAATCAGTCCATGCCTGATCATCACTAATGATGACCACGATATTAGGTTGATCTGCACCATAAAGATGGCCTGCAATACAGATCATAAATGCAATAACACTGACAACTCGACTCGCTCTTTTCCTACACATCAAACTGCTCCTTGTTTTGCAAAAAATAGGCACTCTCGCCCACTTGTTAACTCAAAATATCATTGACAACATGTGCCTCTTCAACACCTGTGAGCCGCTGAGACAGACCACGAAACTTGAACGTGAAGCGTTCGTGATCAATACCGAGTTGATGCAGAATTGTGGCATTGAGATCACGAATATGAACCGGGTTCTCAACAACGTTGTACGCGAACTCGTCCGTTTGGCCGTAATCGTACCCCGCTTTTATTCCGCCGCCCGCCATCCAGCTTGAAAAGCATCGGCCGTGGTGATCCCGGCCCGCCGATGGACTCCCTAAGGCACCCTGACTGTACACGGTTCGGCCAAACTCTCCGCCCCACACTACAAGCGTATCATCCAGCATTCCCAGTCGTTTCAGGTCTTGTACCAAAGCCGCTGACGCCTGATCGACGTCTCGGCATTGTTTTGGCAACTGATCCTTGATCGAAATGTGTTGATCCCAACCACGATGAAACAACTGAATAAATCGCACACCACGTTGAGCCATGCGTCGGGCAAGCAGACAGTTTGCAGCAAAACTCCCTGGTCGCCGTGCGTCGTCGCCATAGAGCTCAAATGTTGATTCTGGCTCATCAGAAACATTTGTCAGATCAGGAACCGACGTCTGCATACGATAGGCCATCTCGTAGGCCTCGATCCGAGCCAGTGTTTCAGGATCACCCGCCGCAGCGGCGTGCTTTCGATTCAGGTCACCGAGTGTGTCGAGTAATTGGCGTCGGGAATCGCGTGAGACACCAGATGGGTTCTTGAGGTACAGCACGGGATTCGCACCGGGCCGTAACATGACACCTTGATGACTTGAGGGCAGATACCCACTACCCCACAGCCGTGAAAAAAGCGGCTGGCCAGGATTTTTGCCGCTGCCTTGGCTCAGTAGAACCATATACGCAGGAAAGTCATCGCTCCCACGTCCGAGCCCGTAACTAAGCCAGGCACCCAGAGACGCATGCCCCATCTGCTGTGAACCAGTGTTGATGAACGTCACTGCAGGATCATGATTGATCGCCTCGGTCCATAAAGAACGAACGATTGTAATATCATCAGCAATCGACTGGGTATGCGGCACAATGTCACTGATCCAGGTGCCATGTTCACCACAACGACGACCACCCCACAGCGGCTTGACAACAGGGAAACTTTTTTGACGGGATGTCATGCCAGTCAATCGCTGCCCACCACGTACAGAGTCAGGAAGATCTGTCCCATGCAATAAGTCCATGGGTTCGTGATAATCAAATAGATCAACATGGCTTGGGCCACCAGACTGAAACAGATAGATCACGCGTTTGGCTTTTGGAGCAAAGTGTGGCAGTCCAGGAAGTCCTTCAGAATTGGTCTCTCCAACGGCAGCAGCAGCCTTCTCTTTCGTGAGAAGATTTCCCAGTGCAAATGCACCGAGACTCACTGTAGAACTGCCCAGCAGTGACCGACGCGTCAGCAGTTGAGCACGTCGCAGTTCAATGTCAAAAGGAAGTGAATGCATAATGAGTAATGAAGACTATTGTCTGGTTAGAACTTCACTTAGATTGAGTAACAGCGTTGCTATCTGTGTCCACGCAGCCTGTTCCACCGGATCGGGTTCGTCTGTCACGGGATACTCACCAACAGCAATAACACGCTCTGCATCGATTGGTGACTTTTGAAAGCGCGCTCTTTCAGCATCTAAGAGCTGTGCAATCATTGTGACTTCAGAGCCCGTTGGTGGACGTGAACTTATGGATTCAAAAGCCCACTCGATGCGTGAACGATCGTCGTGCGTCGAATGCTCCTGCAAGATAGAGCTGGCAAACACACGTGCCGCTTCGGCAAATTGAGGATCATTTAATGTCACAAGCGCTTGCAGGGGTGTATTCGTTTTACTCCGATCGACCACACACATTTCACGATTCGGTGCATCAAAGGCTGCCATGGCAGGATGTGGACTTGTCCGCTTCACGATCGTGTACAAACTTCGGCGATAGAGTTTTTCACCGTGGTCTTGAACAAAGACCTGTTTTGTTGCCGGCGTACTTCCAAAGTGACTGATCTCTTTCCAAAGCCCATGTGGCTGGTACGGATGGACACTCGGCCCACCGATACGTGGCACCAAAAGCCCACTCACGGCCAATGCCTGGTCACGGATAAATTCTGCAGGAAGCCGAAATCGAGGACCTCGACCAAGCAATCTGTTACTCGGATCAAGTGCTAACTGTTCGGCATTTGTCACCGACTGCTGTCTATAGGTCGCGCTTGAGACGATCATCTGAATCAGTTCTTTTTGATTCCATCCATGACTGATAAAACGCGTTGCCAGGTAGTCAAGCAATTCTGGATGACTCGGATATTCCCCCTGTGACCCAAAATCGGCTGACGTCGAAACAATCCCTGTTTCAAAAAATAGCGCCCAGATCCGATTCACTGCAACGCGTGCTGTCAATGGATGATCTGGGGCTGTTAACCATTCTGCAAGATCGAGACGCGTTGGCTGACGGCCTTTTGAATCTTCGTTTTTACCAGCTGGCCTTTCTTCACTGTCGGGGCGACGAAGTGGAGGAAGGATTTTTGGCGTTTGTGGCGTTACACGTAGTGTGGGTGCGTCATATTGGCCGCGGGTTAAGACAAATGTCTCACGTGGTTTAGACGATGTATTCATCACCATCGTCGAGTGCTTTTTTGTGAGAATATTTTCTCGCTCTTCCAAATTACTGATCTGAGTTCGTAGCCAACTCAATGACGGTGCTGACTTTCGAAAGATTGATAGCAACTGTTCTCGAGTCCCCTTGCTCCAGAGCGACTGGTCTTCCAGGAGAGCCGCAGCAATCACATCGCCCCACTTGCTTTGGGGATCATGCCCTGTAAATGGACGTACTCTCCAGCGAAAAGGCAGCGATTGATTTTTTCCAAAAAAGACAAGCACGCTTAGAAACGGTGTCTTGGCTGAATCAACCGGCTGATCAAATGTCAGTGTAAGACACTGCTTTGTATCTTTTTCTGATGGCTGCCACCAGTGGACGTTTCGTTCATCCAATACCGAAGGCGCCGCATGGCCATCAGCCGACGTACTTGCTGTGGCGGAAACAAACTTGCATTGGCCATGGTAGTCCACCTGATCGGCAGGCTGGTTGTTTGCAGAAACTAGCACAGCTGTAATCTTTGGAACACCATCGGCAAACGGAGTCAGCGAAAGCAACGGCTCTGTACTTTCTTGAGTGTCCTTCCCTGCCGCACCAGGAATCGGCTGGGGATCAAATTCGATCGAGATACCTGATATCGTTTCACTTGCTTGCTGGTCCCCTTGCCGCAATTGAATCGAGTGACTGAATCCAGCCAGACCCTTACTCGGAGCCGATAAGGAGACGGTTCCATTAGACTCAAATTTGTAGGAACCGGGACGATTTGGTGCCGAAGCGTCGAGCAGTTCAGCATCAACGTAGCGGAATTGCTTTCCGCGAAGTTGCTCTCGACTCCTTTCATTCGCCACCCACTCGTCAAACCCAAGCGTTGTATTCGATAGTTCTGTGCGTGCCGCCGCGAGTTCAGCATTCACACTTTGAAGTTCACCCCGAGCCATAACCGTGGAGGCCGCCACCTGCGGCATGGCATTTCTGCCAGCATTTCCATCAAGGCCACGGTCATCGAGCTCATTAAAGAACGCAAAAAACTCGTAGTATTCCTTCTGGGAAATTGGATCGTACTTATGGTCATGACATTGAGCACAACCAAAAGTCAAACCAAGGAATACTTCACTCGTTGTTTTCACGCGATCGGCAACATAGTTTGTGAGATTTTCTTCTGGAATCGTCCCACCTTCATGGGTAATCATGTGATTACGATTAAAACCGGTGGCAATCAGTTGTGCTTCCGTCGCATGAGGAAGAAGGTCACCAGCCAATTGTTCTCGTAGAAACTGATCGAATGGCATATTGTCGTTATAGGCCTGAATGACCCAGTCTCGCCACAACCACATGTCACGACCACCATCGATTGAATACCCATTGGTGTCAGCGTAACGGGCCTGATCCAACCAAGGCACCGTCATTCGCTCACCAAAATGTGGTGAGTGAATCAGGCGTTGAACCGCTTCTTGATATGCCTCCTCACCATGAGTTTCATAGTCACGAACAAAACGACGTGTTTCCTCAAGGGTCGGAGGAAGGCCTGTCAGGTCGAGAGTAAGTCGACGAATAAGTGTTCGTGGATCGGCTTCTGCTGACGGAGTCATACCTGCTTTCAGAAGCTCTGTAAGTACGAACGCGTCAATCTCGTTTCGGCACCATGATGCGTCATGAGAGTTCATACCCCGCACATTAGGAACATCTGGTGATTGTGGTGGAGCAAATGCCCAATGGCCTTCGTAGTGAGCCCCCTCAATGATCCATTGTTTCAGAACAGACTTTTGCTTTTTATTCAGGGAAAGGTGTGATTCCGGTGGGGGCATAAGCATGTCATCGTCATCACTGACAATACGACTCCAGGCTTCACTTGCCTTCAGATCACCGGGGCTGATGGCCTGATAGCCTCCGCGATCTTCACTTGCACTGCTCTCTATATCAAGCCGCAGTTCTGCCTCCCGTCCTTCTTCATCTGGACCATGACAATGAAAACACGTCTCAGCCAAAATCGGACGAACATCACGGTTGAAGCTAATGGAGCCATCATCGCACGTGGCATGCGAAGCCCATGCTCCAAAGAAAACAAGAAGCATCTGGAAAGCCAAAAGTCTAATTGAATTCATTTCTGTCATCGGGCACCATGACCGAAAGAACGAGTCGAACAAATTCCGAACAAATTTCATGTGTTCTTTCAGTTGAATTCTACCTCGCCCTTCAATGACACATGCTCACCACAACACATGTTCTTCAAACTCTTCACCTTACTCCACGATAGCTGTTTACGTAACGGCCGAACAGTAAAAAACACCTTTATTCCTGCCGGTTCTTGCAAAGAAAAACTAAAGTGCTTCGTACGTACAAAAACAACACCGAAAAATGCCAGCCCCCAAACGATGCAACAAGATGCTTTATTTTTTCCGTAGACGTGAAGTAGCGTTGTTACGCATTATTACCTTAGCAAAACGAACTCTCATCGCTGTTTCATTTCACAAATCATGATCAGCACTAAATGTGGCCATCCCTTCTATCGACATTCGCAACGCGAAATGAAAAACACAAGTAATCTGAACAAGCGTGTCATGCTAATATTATAAAGACACGAGACCTACAACTTTCAGATATTTCAGCGGCACGAACACGCACCTTGCAGTTGCGGTTGTGTCTACCTTGGAGTGACTCGGTATGAAAAAGCTTTGGCAGTCAAAAATCTGTGTTTCAGTTCTTTTCGTGTCTACTGCATGTCTTGTGCAACCAACGACGTGGAGTGCGGAATCATTTGAGTTACAGGATGGCGACCGTGTTGCTTTTCTGGGCGATGCCCTGATTGAACAGGAGCAATATGCTGGCTGGATTGAGCTCATGATGACAGCGGCGTTTCCCGCACGAGATGTAACGTTTCGCAACCTCGGCTGGAGTGCCGATACGCCGAGTGGCACATCACGATGTGGCTTAAGTCTCTTGCCGGCCGGGCGTGAGCCTGCTGACGAAGGATGGAAGCAACTTAAAAAACAGCTCGAGTTTATACGCCCCACTGTCATTGTCTTTGGGTACGGAATGGCAAGCTCTCTCGAGGGTGGCATTGAGGGGGTTGCTTCATTTACAAAAGACTACCAACAGCTCATCGAGGCATGCCAACGAATATACCCAGGCCTTCGTTATGTCTTCCTCTCTCCACTAGGACGTCTTCCTGACTCACACAACAAAACCCAGAATTATGCGGCGGTGTTAGCCGCATATACAAAAGCCATCGATCAACTTGCTGATTCGAACAAGGGCGTATTTGTGGATTTGTCACATGTTGCAAGTGACGACGAACTGCGCAAAGATCCAATTCATCTCAATAACGCTGGGTATCGGGCAGCCGCGATTCAGATAGGCAAGACGCTTGGCTTCAATGACAGATGGATTCATAACCCGCATGCTGAAGCATTGAGAAACAGGATTTTAAAAAAGAACATCTGGTGGTTTCATCGCTCCCGTCCCGCGAACATGGCCTATGTTTTTGGATTCCGAAAACGAGAGCAAGGGCAAAATGCAGTTGAGATTCCACAATACGATCCACTTATCGCTGCCGAAGAACAAGCCATTGCATCGCTTAGAAAACTGGATGGCTCTTCCGTGCAATCAAGGCCTGCCACGACTGAGTCTCGTTACGCAACCTTCACAAAACAACCAACTCCGCGATTTACTGTTGGTAAAAACCTGGAAGTGAGTCTCTGGGCTGAAAACCCTCAGCTCAACAAACCCATTCAGATGAATTTTGATCCAGCAGGGAGGCTCTGGGTGGCGAGTAGCGAAGCCTATCCCATGATCGAAGTTGGACAATCTGCTCCAGATAAAATCCTCGTCCTGGAAGACACAAATGCCGACGGAAAAGCAGATACGTCAACTGTTTTTGCTGACGGCTTACTGATTCCCACAGGGGTTGAGCCTGGGGATGGGGGGTGCTACGTCGCACAGAGTACTGATCTGTTGTTTTTGAAAGATACAGATGGTGATGGCAAAGCAGATTTCAAACAGCGAGTGCTCAGTGGCTTTGGAACAGAAGACACCCATCATAATCTCCACACACTTCGCTGGGGGCCTGACGGTCGGCTGTATATGAATCAATCGATCTATACACGGACTGATACAGAGACACCTCGAGGCATTGTTCGCTTAAAGGCGGGTGGCGGCTTTCGGTACAACACGAACACAATGCGAATGGAAGTTGTATTCCGAGGTCTTGTGAATTCTTGGGGACATCAGTTTGATGACTTCGGGCAATCGTTTCTGACAGACGGCGCTGGCTTTAGTGGAATCGCCTATTCGTTTCCGGGCGCAGCATTTAATCCGACACCGGGTGCAAAACGGGTCTTGGGCCTGATTAGTCCGGGCAGTTATCCTAAGTTTGCCTCGGCGGAGATCATTTCTGGAAGTTCTTTTCCGCCGGAGTGGCAGGGCTCTGTGATTACCTGCGACTTCCGTGCAAACCGCGTAACAAGGTTCAGCCTCAAGGAACAGGGCGCTGGGTTCGTCACAACCCAAGAAGATGATTTGTTACGAACTACAAGTAGTTCATTTCGACCGATTGATTTAAAGCAGGGACCTGATGGTGCTCTCTATATTGCTGACTGGTCAAACCCGATTATTAATCATGGAGAAGTCGACTTTCGTGATGAGCGTCGAGATCGCTGGCATGGCCGTATCTGGCGAGTTGCCTGGTCAGGCAGCACACCAAAGAAAAAAGAAGACCTTACGAAGATTGCTTCAAAGGATCTATTAAATCGGCTCATCTCTGACGATCGATACACGCGTGATCAAGCGAGACGTGTTCTCTTGGAGCGAGGCGATCTCTCAAAAGAAGATCTGCATACGTGGACCAAAGCATCATCTAACGAATACCAGAAACTGCAGGGCGTCTGGCTTCAGCAGGGATCCGATACTGTTGATCTTCAAGATGTTCAAGAGCTGGCCCTTGCAGACGACCCCAAAGTCAGGTCGGCGGCAATGCGTGTCATCAGTGATCTGGTTGATCCAGCGACAGATAGCTCACATCCACTTGATTCCAAAACTGCACTCGATATCTATCGTCGAGCAGTCGTGGACGAACATCCACGTGTACGACTCGAGGCCATTCGGGGCCTTGGAAAAATAAAAACAGCTGAAGCCGCATCAGTTGCATTGACATCACTCGAGCTACCACGCGACAGATTTCTTGACTTTGCGTTTGCCACTACGATGGATGAACTAGCAGATGTGTTCATGGTTGCACTCAACCAAGAGCAATGGAAGCCAGACTCATCAGCTCGTGAGAGACAACTAGAGTTCGTACTCACAAACATCGATTCAGGACGTGCTGCCTCCTATCTCTCAAAACGTCTTGCAAAAGAAGCCATACCAGCAGATGGTACTGGGCCATGGATTGAGTTAATCGCTCAAGCTGGTGGAAAGACCGAGCTGACAAATCTTTTCAATCAGATCCTAAAGAAAGGATTTGCAGAGGATGCTCTAGCCCGAGCCATTGATGCGCTGGCAACTGCTCAGCGTGTGCGGAAGCTGAAACCGGCTGGTGATCTCAACCGTATCAGCACTTTTCTTACCGAAAAAAATTCAAACATTCAGACCGCGGCAGTCAGGCTTGCTGGGGTCTGGAAGCTGAATGCGTGCATTACTCAACTCACAAAACTCATAGACAAGGGCGCAGATAGTCCCATCCAGATAACGGCACTACAGTCATTGCAGGAGATTGGGCAGCCGAGCGTCGCAGCACTGACACGACTCACGCGTTCTAAGAATAAACGCATCCAAAGGCAAGCGGTCATCCACTTGGCAGCATTGAATCCACAAGGTGCTGCAAAGCCATTTTATCAGTCACTTGCTGGCCTTCAGGGCGAGCAGCAGTTGCTCGACTTCTGGCGACAGGTCCTCGTGAAGAAAAATACTGGCACTGTTTTGGCAAAACACATACCAGCTACAGGTATCACTGAGGCAGCTGCACTCGCTGGTCTCACAGCGGCTCGTGATGCTGGTCGTAATGAGCCAGACTTAATTGCTGCTATTTCACCGTATGCCAAAGTCACACCTCAGACTCCAGAATTGACGCGAGCACGCATTGCCGAGCTTATTGATCTCGTTGAACACAATGGGCACCCTGCACGCGGTGAAGCTATATACAGCAGGGAGGACATGCAGTGCATCGCCTGTCATGCCATTGGTGGCGTTGGTGGAAAAGTTGGTCCAGACATGACAAGCTTGGGCACAAGTGCGCCGATTGACTACCTGATCGAATCGATTTACAAGCCGAATGCAAAAATTAAAGAGAACTATCACTCTGTAAATATCCTGACTACTGACGGACTGATTCTCACCGGTATTATTGTGGGAAGTGATAACGAAGAATTAATTGTGCGGGATGCCCGCAACAAACTTGTTCGACTCGCAAAAGATGATATTGAATTTCAGAAGCCTGGAAAGTCATTGATGCCAGAAGGCCTTGTCGATCGACTAAGTCAACAAGAGCAGGTCGATCTGATCAAGTTCCTGACACAACTTGGCAGGCCTGGTAACTACGATGCTAGTAAAGGAGGTGTCGCTCGAGTGTATGAAGTCGCTACAGGCACACATCGCGTGGAAGGCGGCAACATTCAGAATCTCATGTCAGTAACCGAAGGTGATCAGTGGGTGCCATTCCTCTCAAGAGTGAACGGCACGGTTTCTGGAACCCAACTTGCCAGAAAAGCGAAAGTAGTTGGAAACAAGGGGCCTGTTGATGTGTTCCTAAGGACACATATAGAGATGGCGACAGACGGTACTGTCACGCTTAGTGCAAATGGTGCGGATACAGCCGACCTCTGGGTTGATTCAAAGCCAGTGCAAGGGGACACGAACTTCACAACACACCTTACCGCAGGAAAACACACTGTTGTCATTCGGCTTGAAGGAAAAAGACTTCCTGCAAGTTTTCGATTTGTGTCACGCGATGTCACGTTCCTAACAGAGACAGAGGGCAGCTTACCCAGCACGCTGTAGTCAGCACGTACGGAGCGTGCTATTTTTTACTTCGGCCGCGACCTCACCGAATGGTAAAGATTCGACCCGGATACAACACGCATCTCCAACTGGAAATAGGTTCGGAACAGAACCCGTGAGAACAATCTGGCCTGCATGAAGATGCTCACCGCTCTGCAGCAATTCGTGCCATAACCATCTCAGTGATGAGCAAATTGTCTTAAGCAAGAGCTGCCCTTCGCACTGACCGAGCAATTGATTATCTAAAAAAAGCTCAAGCCGGGCTCCATCAAACATCGTTTCTAAAAAATAATTCGATGCCAGGACACCCTTTCCAGAAATAAAACCAGCGTGAATAGCATTATTCGCAATCAATTCACCTGCCGATGCCTGCTGCCCCCGCATCACATGGTTGTGCAACTCGATGACCGGGAAGATGCGAGAGATGCACGGCGGTAGCAAATGATCAGCGAAGTCTTCTTCTCTCGGCTCACGAGAGAGTTCTATTGCAAGCTCACCCTCAATTGCCAGATTGTCAAAACTCTGTCGTGCTAAGGCTACTCCCGACTCATACTGCTCCGTATCAAAAAGAAACCCTCGCACACGATGAGAAATCTTAAGCTGCTCCTGAATTGCTGAAGAAGTGCAGCCAACTTTATATCCAATCAATCGCTCACCGCGCTGGAACCGCAACTTTGCAACAGCGTTTTGGAGTTCGTACGCCTGCTGTATATTTAGCACGCATCCTTCCGCAAAAAGCGTGCCTGGTTGATGGGCGTCATAGTCCTCAAGTTGACGGGCCGCCAACACTCCTACCTCAACCATGTGTGAACCTGCAGTTCCATTCATGCATTGATTGATTTCACCAAAGCTACCTCAGTCAGACGTTCTTTGCGTCAGGAACTTCAAACCCTTTGTTGTTTGGATCCTTCAACAGGGCGTTGGCTGCGTCAGCCTTCTCACCAGTGAATCGTTCCGTTTGAGGGTCAAAGGTAAGCCACGGCCCAACCGTATAGTTGGCTTTGTCCTCAGGCACACCAGCACCACCAGAGGTGATCTCATGCAGTTCGAGGAAGTGTTTTGAAGCACCTTTATTATCACCGAACCTGCCAGCTTTTGCGTTGAAAGGCAACTGTGAGCCAAGGCGGTATGAGTTATTCATCAGGTGGCCAACTACACAACCGCGGTGTGCTTCCATCGCTGTTCCATTCGCCATGTTCGGATCGTCCGCACGAACAGCCGCAATAAATGCACCCCAGTTTCCGCCAGACGTCACCTTACCTTCATCTAATTTTAACTTTTCTGGCACCTTGCCGGGGCGGTGAATGGTGTACGTGCCTTCACCAGTAATCTTACTGCCGTCTTCGAGGTAATATTCGTTATACACCTGACGTTCATAACCCTTGTGGTTGACGTTACGAACATTAAACATCACCGACTGACCATTCGCATATTCTGCAACCGCAAACATTGTGTTTGGTGTTTGGCCTTGATCATTCCAATTGAACCGGCCACCGATAGCCATTGCACGAGTTGGATGCACTTGGTCATCGTCGATTGCCCAGGCAGCAACGTCCAACTGGTGCGTTCCCTGATTGTTCAAGTCGCCGTTCCCACTTCCCCAGAACCAGTGCCAGTTATAGTGAACCAGGTTGTCATGATACTGGTCGATCACAGCCGGGCCTTTCCAAAGATTCCAGTCAAGATTCGATGGCGGATTACCGGGTGTCTTGAATCCAATGCTGTCACGTGGCTTGCAGCAGTAACCATAAGCAATTTTAAGCCGAGGTAGCTTGCCGCTTTTAAGTGCCTCGTGGAGCGCTGCAATTCCGGCATCGCTACGACGCTGGGTGCCATGTTGCACAACCACGCCGTACTTCTTCTGAGCCTCAACAGCAACGCGACCTTCCGTGATGTCGTGACTCATCGGTTTTTCGACGTATACGTGCTTGCCAGCTTGAGCCCCCCAGATGGTCATCAACGAATGCCAGTGGTTTGGAGTAGCTATCGAGATAGCATCGATATTCTTATCTTCCAGAACAGTTCGAATGTCTTTAAACCCTTGGCAGTTCTTCCCATTTTCTTTGCTGTGCACTTTCCCTAGACATCGATTCAACACATTTTCATCCGGGTCGACCACTGAGGCGATTTCAACATTTTTTAGTTTTCCAAACCCTGCCAAATGTGACTTGCCCCGACCGTTGAGGCCAATGACAGCGAGGCGGACGCGTTCGTTGGCACCAATCACATCACCGGAGGCTTTTGTCCCTCCGATAAAAAATGCTCCACTTACAAGTGCGCTTGTCTGAAAAAACTGTCGTCGTGTTGTTCGTGCCATGTCTGAAATACCCCGTGATAAAAATGGATCGTAATCAGTTCACTATAGTCTTACTTCGCATACGTCTTCCATGCCTCAGCAATCTTTGCTGTCTTTTCGTCACCAGCGTGAAAGATAATTCGGTGCCGAAGAGTGATTGACTGGCCCTTGGCAAGATTCACGTCTCCAGAATCTTTCTCACCCGCGACTTCTTTCAACGCGAACGGGTTAGCCGTAAACAAGCCATAGTTCCGTACATGCCAGGGAGTTGGATAACGGAAGCTATCAGGATGATTCAACATGGCCACACCCATTGTTTTACCTTCAACGGGGCCATTGAAATCGACCCAGGATACCCGCTTGCCCCAAGCATCTCCGTTGGCATCTCCATCACTATTGATAATGCAACCACCTTCATTCGCATCGACACACATACTGTGCGCGACACGAACGGTGAGGCCTGAGTCTTTCATGTCATGAATCGTGATCTTGTCTTGAATACCTTTCAACACAATTTCTATATCCATAACTCGTGACCCGTTGTCAGCAACGTGAAAATCTACCGTGCGGGTCTGCAACATATAGACCTCACCGTTCGGCGTGACATTTTCACTTTCAACAACAAGTGTTGCTGCGTTTCCCGATGCCTCGGCTTTGCTGACCTTAGTGTGAACCTGATGCCCCAGATGCGCCGCCTTGTGAGGGTCGACCTTGCCTTTTTTTGTGAATGTTAAGACTTCGTGCCATGTATTGAACCCATTGGCACTGTGAAGCCCAAAACAGACTGACCGATGATGCGGGTGATCTCGCTTCTCACCCTCAACGTTCTGCATGGGATAGGCACGTGTCATCTTGATGCCTCCCGGACCAATGATTGGCCAGAAGTAGCACTTATTGGAAACCTTGTCCGACGTGACGTATCGAGTGAACAGGTGGTCATCGATGTAAATGGCAATATCACCAGCCGGCTCCTGCTTAATTGAGAACTCAGCTGCCACGACAGTAACCAGCACGCTGTTGATCACAGTAAGGCCGACAGCGAGCGCCAGACTAATCGATAGCCTACTGGTTATTTTCATACTTTTTCCCCAATCCTCGAAATAGACTGCTCATCTTGTGATGAGCATCTTACGTTCTCTTCATGCGGCAATAGTGAATGTTCGTTCTTTGCTTTCCTTATTGTGGCTTGGCAACACGCGTTCCCAGCGCAGGCTTGGATGTTGCAGTTTTAGGATAGGGCATCTTTGCGTCAACCTGATCTCGCCAGTCGTGTAACATCTTTTTCAGCCTTTTGGTGACAGCAGGGTGTGACCCGGCAAGGTCAT
>CBFIHW010000044.1:0-8645 GCA_965662325.1 uncultured Pirellulales bacterium
CAACTGCATCATGCCGCTCTTTTTTTTGGCCACGAGTGAGTCGTGCAGGCCTCAGTAAACCAGACGCTTCCTGAGAGGTGTGCCGCTCGTCTTGAAAGGCTATTGGCCGTTCAGTGATCTCTGAGAGCCAGATTGCAAACTTCTCCACTTCAGACGACATTTCACTATTCCTTCCATCGGAGTGAATAGGGAGTCCAACAACAAAACCAACAATTTCTTCCTGTTCAACGAGTTTCAAAAAAAACGTTGCATCGACTTGACGGTCACCTGTAGTTTTATGAATCAGCAGTGGGCTTGCGATCATTCTTTCAGAGTCACAGATTGATATGCCAATTCTCCGACGACCATAGTCAACGCCGGCGAGTCTACCCGGAGGGAGTTTTTTAGGATTCATTTTTCAGAAAGATTTGAATACAAAGAGTTCTTGGCAAATCGCCCCTCGAGAAGGAAACGGAGTGTTTCCTTTTGAACATCCGTGTTCTCCATCATCAGTGAGTGGCGAACAGGTATGACGAGAAAGCCGTCTGAGCCCTGAAGTTGTGTTTCTGATACACGAACAATTGCGTCATCGTCGCCTTCAAGGAGTAGCGAATACCCCTCGTTGTCACCTTTTCCACCAGCAATAATGCCATATTGAAATGGAGGTATCTGAAGTTCACGGCTAATACGGTCCCAGTGCAGCACGAGTTCCCGAGCTGCACCAGATGCCAGATTTCTTAGCAAGTGATTGTTTCCGACCAATCGAGCAAGGTCTGATCCTTGATTGGGTGGGCCGAGCATCACCATTCGCTTAATTCGACAAACAATTTCTGGTTTTGCGTCTTGTAGCCACCGCCGTACAACTAAATTCCCCATACTATGGCCTACAAAACTGATGGCAGTTGTCGGCGGTAGTCCTGCGAGCACGCTGCTCAGTGAATGAGCGTGTGATGCAAGGGGAGCTCGAGGGCTCGCGTAACCGAAGGTTAGGATGCTGGCAGACATGTTTTCTTCGAGAAATTCAACCAGGGGCTTCATGGCACTTCGGCCTTCACCGAGACCATGAAGAACAATGACAGCTTCTTTTTGGACAGGAGCAACGACTCCCTTCCTCATGAGTGTAGAAAAATGAGTGTCACAGTCTTCCAGAGTTCCTTCACTGACAACATGGTCTTCTGAATCCAAGATTCGATAAGCTTTCGACTGGGCATGCTGCTGAATTCGCCAGTTGCTGGCTACTCGTATGTCTGACCAATGCAAAGCATCAGCGGCGGCCGTGAAGTTGGCAAAAATAGTGCTGACCCAGTGTTTTTCGTCATTGTCTGGAGCAAGATTTTCCGCGCCAGTAACCTGTGGAATTGCAATGGTGAGAAAGCATGATGAGACAACACTGAGTTGCAGTGCAGAAAATATTTTTAGCACTACAGTGTTGCTTACAAATATTCGTGCCATTCTTTACTTTCTAACTCAGCAACTACTTTTCGAATCTGTTCCTCGTGCGATCTGTCAGCAACCAAGGTTGCATCATCAGTATGTACTAAAAGAGTATTCTCCAGACCCAAAGTGACAATGAGGTGGTCATCACAAGTGTGCACAAGGACGTTCTTTGAATCGATACCTAAGTGACGACCAACAACAGTATTTCCATTTTCGTCGTGCCCTCTTTGTCGAGCGACAGCAGACCAGCCGCCGAGATCATCCCATGTAAATGGTGCTTCGATCACGGCAACTTCCGTAGCATGCTCGAGCACGGCGTAGTCAATCGAAACACCATTTATTGCAGCAAATTCCTCCGAAAAGACCTCATTGCATTGAGGCGTTTCCCAGTTGTCTGCAATCCGTCTTAGGTGTTCCAAGCACACAGGCTGATGTTCAGCGAGTGCGTCAATGATTGTTTTCGCTCGCCAGACAAAGATTCCGGCATTCCAAAGAAAATTGCCCGCAGCGAGATATCCTTTTGCTATATCGACGGGCGGCTTTTCCCGGAATTGAGCAACACGGTGGACCGGTGCATCATCCTTTTCATGTGGCAGGGTCTCTCCTTGTTGTATATACCCATAGCTCGAGGACGGATTCGATGGGCGAATCCCAAATGTGACAAGGCGGTCCGGGCTTTGGTCGACAAGATTACTTGCCTGCAGCAGAGCTTTCTGGAAGGATTCAGTTGGATTGATTACATGGTCACTCGGCATGACTGCCATCGTTGCGTCAGGGTCTTGTTTAAGTACGAGTAAAGCAGCAAGTCCTATGCACGGCGCGGTGTCACGTTTACAGGGTTCACCAACAATCGCAGTCAATGGAAGTTCGGGTAACTGTCTCTGGATAGTTTCTATAAGCCGACTGTTAGTTACGATGAGGGTCTGTTCTGGGGGGATAAGTCCTTGAAGCCTCCTCACGGTGTCTTGTAAAAGTGTTTCTGAGCCTGCAAGTGGTAGCAGTTGTTTTGGTAGTTTTGCACGGCTCGACGGCCAGAAACGGGTGCCTGATCCGCCCGCCATGATGATTGCATGAAGCATGAAATAAATATTCCTCGAAGGAGATGTGGTCTCTCAGAGTCTCTAGATTGCCCGAATAATACGAGGGGCGTCAATGTGGTTTTTTTGATAAATGCCAGACTTTGAAATGAGACGTAGGTCTTCGTCATCAAAAATTGATGAGGTATCAAGCTCCACATGCACACCTGACTTAACTGAAATACCAACTCGTTCAAGATGCCGAATGGCATACGCATTGAGTGCTTGCCGAACTGTTTCGGGCGAGTCCTTGGCAGCACCAGATGGATTTTTCAGTGGCGCAAAACCCTCTGCCGGATCGACCTCCACAACAGTCACGCTGTCAGCTAAGGGCATTATGTCGAATATGAATCGTTCAAATTTGAAAGCATTTGGTGCCAACGGTTGAATGAGGTGACCGTTTTCATCGATAAAAGGGACTTTTTTGTGAGCGATGTGTAAGGGAAGCCGTGTTTGGGACGAAGCAATACGTTCAAGGAATTCTGTTTCAAATGCATGAATTCCAATGCTGCCAGCAAAAAATCGCAATCTTCCATCCGAAAGCCGCTCGGCAGCGATGTTTTCAGGCAGGTCACTATATTCAATGATTCTTGTTACGCCATCCGATTCAGCCACGACGCCGACCCGTTCCTCAGGATCAAGTTTTGGAATAACTTGCGTTGAGAGTGGAGATTCAGACAGAAGATGGTGGCCAAGAAATTCAGGAGCGAGTGGCTTTGCAAGCGGGTTGTCTACCTGAAAGCTCACAAGCGTGCGGCAATCCTGCTGCCGAAACCAATCGAGCCCCCCACTCTCTATGAGCGCCTGAAACATTCCACCATGGCCATCTGGTGCGACCGCAACATGATCACGTGCATTAAGAAGAAGTCTACCCGTCTCCACATCAACTGCGGGTAAATTACCTTGGCAAAAGAAGAAAATTTGATCGGCATCGAGGCCACAGAAATTCACCTCTGTTAGAAACGCACGGGTCGCCGTATCCGTAGCTGTACTTGTCATAATAGCAAGAGGAATACGGCTTCCAAATCGCTTCTTTATCGCATGGAGATGCCCGAGAAGCACATCGAAAAGAGTCGCCTTCGATATTGCTGCAATTGGAAATGTCCCTTTTGGTCCGTCGAACCCAAGGCGAGTACCCTGACCGCCTGCCATCAATATCGCACCTACCTGGGCGGTGCGTAGGCACTCGCGTCCGCGGCTCAGGGCTTCTGATGATGCCTTACTCTGGCTTCCAAGTTTGTGACAACTCGGCGTTGAGGAATTTTCAAAGTTTTGGTGTTTTGTAACACTTCTTTTTTCCTGACGCGTTGCAATGAGTTTTTTGCAGGCAGCAATCTGGGGCCAATCGATTGCCATCAGTTGGGCTTTCAGACGACTCCGTTCTTCCTCAGAGAGTTGGTCCCAGTGGGCAAGTAGATGTTTTTCTCCATGATATTCCAAGAGATTGAGAAGCGTGGTTGGTGGTGGCATGAGTGAGGTGTTGTGCAAATGAAGGCGATGGCGGATTAAAAGCCACGAACCCAATTCCAAAGCAAGAAGCAGAGCACAGGGAAGAGGATGAAAATAAGACCGTATGTGAAAAGTGTAGTCCAGATGTGCTCGGGCCAACGCGCCATGTTCAGTGCATACCTTAGTTGTTATGTGGCGATGAAGTACTAGATTGTAACGGTTTATTCACAGTTAGAGAAACAGGAATAGACGTTCCCTCGTCGATCGGTTCTTCGACTCGGCATTCGATACGAACACCCCACGGGAGAATCTCTGCTGCCGTGACGGAAACTTCCAAGGCATCGTAATCAGTAGCGACTTCAACGACGGGGATTGATGGAAATGAAGGACAGAATCCAACATGGCCTGTCGTTAAGCGGGTTCCTGGAGAAAAATCAATCATGAGTTGGCCACGGAGGCATTCGGTCCCGTCGGGCAATTCGTAACGTTCTTGCCACTGTAGCAATGTGCCCTCGAGATCGGCTTGGTGTCTTGTTGTTGACCGGAAAATTGCTTGCTCACTCGAAAGGTTTTCGAGCGGTATTAACTGTTTAGTTCCCATTTTTTCCCGATGAAAAATTTTCCACCATGGAGCATTATTGTTTTTTTCAGTAAACGAATCCCATTTGACTTGTCCGAGTTGCACCAGTGTAAGCATATTCTTATGAACAGTTTGCAGCCCCATTCCGGCTGTCCAGTAAGGCGGTGACTGCACGAAGGATAGTTCTCTGTTATGCAAACGACGGAGCGGAAGAATTGCAAGAAATCCCACGAGTGTGATCGTGGCTAAGTTGGCAGCCGTAAAAAGGGGGGGCCAGATACCTAGCGTTACTAGTGTAACGAGAACACTGAAGCGAGTCGCGGTTACCAGCCGCTGCAGGGCAAGGCTCGATTGTGACCATGAGTAGCTTGCAGCGGCCATGAGAGAGCCGCCAACGAGTGCTACTAAAAATAGTAGGGAAATAGGTGGTTGAGATGTGAGGCCACCAGCCATACGACGGGAAAGAATAATAACCGCAATGAAAAATGCCGTGCCAGCAGCGAGGGAGCTTACAGCATTGGTTGCAACAAGATAAAATTCCGGGCTAGAACTCTCACGTGTAGCAAAACGATCTGACCGTACATTTTGTGAAGCAGGAAGCATGAATGCGTCTCTGATTAAAAAACGATTCGTGTAAGTAGGCCTTTAGGTACTCATTACTCACGTAAATGCAATGTCGAGTCAGGTGCTACCTACATGCACTTGAGCAACGATTCGTACTACGATCGGTTACTATCCTGATACAGGATTGCGTGCCTCAACTGGCTGCAGCAGCTGTTGTGGAGGCCGCCTCTGCCAATGTACTTGCTTTATCAGTTTTTTCCCAAGGGAACTCGTCTCGTCCAAAATGCCCGCCAGCAGCAGTTCGGCGGAAGATCGGCCTTCGGAGGTCGAGGTGCTCAATGATGCCACGTGGCGTAAGTGGGAAATGTTCACGAATGAGTGCGCACAGTCGTTCGTCATCGACTTTTCCACTTCCAGCGGTATCAATATGAACGCTGACAGGTTCCGTAACACCAATTGCATACGCAAGTTGCACTTCACACCGGTCTGCGAGTCCAGCGGCAACAATGTTTTTTGCAACGTAGCGAGCCATATAAGCAGCACTGCGGTCGACTTTTGTTGGATCTTTCCCTGAAAAGGCACCACCGCCATGACGACCCCAGCCACCGTAGGTGTCAACAATGATTTTTCTACCAGTCAAGCCAGCATCGCCGTGAGGGCCACCTACGACAAAACGACCAGTTGGATTGATGTGGTATGTAATGTCACTAGTGTCTAGGTCATCTGGAAGTTCCGGCTTTATGATCTTTTCAATAATGTATGTCTGAATTTCTTCGTTGGAAACATGCGGGGCATGTTGTGTGGAGACAACGATAGTATCAATTCGTACTGGTTTATCACCATCGTATTCAACGGTTACCTGACTCTTTGAGTCAGGCCGTAGCCAATCTACGTCTTCACCAAGACGGGCATCAGCCAGACGGTTTAAAATGCGATGTGACAAAGCAATTGGCAGTGGCATTAATTCAGGCGTGTCATTGCAGGCGTAACCAAACATCAGTCCTTGATCACCGGCACCAATATCTTTGCCTTTATCGGTGTCTTCATTGACACCCATAGCAATGTCGCCACTCTGTTTTCCAACAGCAACGAGTACTGAGCAGGTGTCTGCCGCTATACCCATTTCGTCATCTGTGTAGCCAACCTCTCGGATGACATCACGAACAACCTGCTGGTAGTCGATGGTACCTCGAGATGTGATTTCACCAGCAATAACGGCAAGGCCCGTTGTGACGAGTGTTTCACAAGCAACACGACTGTTCGGGTCTTGGGCTAGGAAAGCATCGAGAACGCCGTCTGAAATTTGGTCCGAAAGTTTGTCCGGATGTCCCATGCTGACCGATTCACTCGTGAAGAGATACTTGCCGCTAGCCACTTTGGATGCCTCTTGCAGGTAAGGGAAAGGCGAATGTTTTTCGCCATGTACTGTTTTGACTGATACGTAGTATCGGGGTTTTCGGCTAAACAGACAACCGTGAGGATCAAATTGCGGGGAGGAAGTCTAAAATCCGTAATGCAGTCAGTTTGGTGCCACCTTGGTGTTTTTCAATAAGTTTTTGAGCGCGTGTGCCAATCTTTCTGGAATACGCTGGATCGACAAGGCATTGATTGACGAAATTTGTAAGTTCTGTTCCGTCATGAACAACGACAGCAGCTTCTGCTTTGAGTAGTTCAGAAACTTCCGTACGGAAGTTTCTTGTATACGGGCCGAAGCTGACAGCGACGCCGTAGGCAGCCGGCTCGAGCATATTCTGACCGCCACGTATGCCATCAAGGCTGCCGCCGACAAAAGCCACTGTTGCAAGCCCCCACCAAGCTGCGAGTTCACCAGTTACATCTACAAGGAGGATAAAAGACTTGTCAGATAGGTGTTTGGCTTGGTCGGTGAGCTTCCTGCGGTAATACCAAGGTATGTGGCAAGCATCGGGTTGTTGTAAACGACGTGTTAACCAAGCTGCAATCTCACGCGTTCGTTCAACGTGCCGAGGAACGAGTATGAGTTTTAGGCGAGAGTGTGTTTTTTGTTGTTGCAAGAATGTCTCAACGGCCAGTGACTCCTCTGGTTCCTGAGTGCTTCCGGCAATGAACACAAGGCTGTCACTGTTAATCCCAGTAATCTTTCTGAGTTGGTGGATTTCATCCTCGTGTTCTTTGCCGTAAATGCCATCAAACTTTAACGAGCCAACGGTTTGAACCAGTTGGGCCCCAAGGTCTGTGAAGCGGTCTGAATCTTCTTGGGAACGAGACAGCACAAGCGATAACCGCTGAACCATCGAGGCTGCAATGCGGCCAAGCCGCTTGTAGCCTCGGTAGCTTCGTTCGCTCATGCGGCCATTCACGACGACAACGGGGATTTTATAGTCCTCTGCGATTCGTAAAAGGTTAGGCCAGATTTCTAATTCAGCGAGGACAAGCATATCCGGCCGAACTCGATTGAAAGCCTGTTTGATTGCCCAGCTGAAGTCTAAAGGGCACGGGAAAACATGACCTTGCTCATGACTTTTGGTCGCGACCTCCAAGCCAGTTGTCGTTGAACTTGAGACGACACAATCAATTGGTTGATTCTTTAGGTTTGCTTGATGTTTCAGTTCATTAACAAGCGTTCGGATTAGCTGCACTTCGCCAACGCTTACGCCATGAAGCCAGATCCGCCGGTGGTTCTTCGGACAATCCGCCACACGGACTCGCCCAGTGAATCGCTCTCGAATTGCGGCAACTGATCGTTTGCTCGAAAGCCCTCGCCATAAAATCCAAGGCAAGGCAGTAATACCCACCAGCAGATAGAGCAGGTTCAGGGCTATCACTACACCTCACCTAGTCAGCCAGCGGATGCACTCGCAGAGCGAGCACAGCAGTTTTTATACTTTTTGCCACTACCGCAGGGGCATGGATCATTTCTTCCGACTTTTTGGCCACTGTTACGGATCGGTTGGATTGGGCCAGATTCGCTGCCGTCTGCCATCTGTCTTTCAGGCTCTTCGAATTGGGCGGCAGAGGGTGTGTCTTCATGAATAGCAGCCGTTTCACGCCAGGTGCTTCGAAGAGCATCTTCTTCGACCTGTTCGATTCGGTAAACGATATCAATCACACGTTCATCAATGCCGCTCCACATGAGATCGAAAGTCCGCATGCCCTCGCGTTTGTATTCAACCTTCGGGTCGACCTGAGCATACCCGCGAAGCCCAACACTACTCCTCAGGTGATCCATAGCGAGAAGATGGTCTTTCCAGGCATTGTCCAGTATCTGGAGCAGAACGGCGCGCTCCATTCTCTGCATTTCAGTTCGAGGTGAATCGGGTTGTTTATGACGGCGGGCACTTGCTTCACAGAGTGTTTGCTTAAGCTCATCAAGACTGGCAGGCGAGAGTGATGTTTCATCAAGAGATGAGTCAAACCGTTCTTTCGCCCAAGCTACCAGCCCATCGCGATTAACTCTTCGTGATCCGTCATCCTGGCGGCCAGTGAAATGAGCCAGTCCGACAAGTACGGGATATTCAATTTCTCGTTGTTGATAGGCCTCTCTGGCTTTTTGCCGGACAATCTCTTTGAATGCCTCGGGG
>CBFIHW010000044.1:8655-19969 GCA_965662325.1 uncultured Pirellulales bacterium
GGGGTCTGGATCATTTCCGGAGATTTCAGTCAGGTCTGAATCTCGTAGTTCGATACCAAATCGCCAGTCGGTCCACGACCGTGCTGAGAGAACACCGAAGTCTGGAGCAAGGAACCGTTTGCCCTCACTCAGATCAGCTTTTGCGACCGCTTCGCCTGCTCGCTGTTGGAGCCATTCGGCCACGTCATTTCGTCCAACACGTTTTAGGTCCCGGTCATTTACAGAAAGCTTCCAGCGTGCATTGGCAAAGCTTGCAAGGGCAGACCAGTTCCAGTCGCGTTCGTCCTCACTTTGGGGAAGGTTCTCCTCAACGGCCTCAAAGATTTGGGCCTCGGCCTGTCGGCTCGCTTGTTCATGGGCAATTCGAATAGCTTCTTCCGGGCTTAACCCCCGAAAATCAGCACCGTCAAGCTCACACGAAAGCTGAGACGAAGCCCAGCCAGCAAATGTCTGCGCGCCGTAATCTCTGTCGAGGAATGTGTCGATGTGCTGATCTATTTGTCGATCGACCATTTCGAGAATAAGGTCACGGCATTCGCCATCGCGATCAATAAGGATCTCACCATCACTCTCTGCAGCACGACCTTCCAAGATTCGTTGTCGGAAACCGTAGACCCGTTTCCGCTGCTCATCCATGACCTCATCATATTCAAGTAGATTTTTCCGAATCTCAAAATTTCGCTCTTCGACCTTTTTCTGCGCGGCTTCAACACGACGAGTCACCATCTTGCTTTCAATCGCCTCGCCGTCTTGCATGCCGAGTCGAGTAAGGATGTTTTTTACCCACTCTCCGGCAAAAATTCGCATGAGGTCATCTTCGAGCGAGAGGTAGAATCGGCTGCTGCCAGGGTCACCTTGGCGACCACATCGACCGCGAAGCTGAAGGTCAATTCGTCTCGATTCGTGCCGCTCAGTTCCAATAATCTGAAGCCCACCCATCTCACGAACTTTGTTGCCCTCAGTCTTCATGCTTTCGCGTTCAGAAATAGTGTTGATGAGATTGTTCCACTCATCTTTTGGAACATCGAGCCGCGTTTCATAGGTGTTTTGCAATTGGGCCCACGCCATAGTTTCTGCGTTGCCACCTAGAATGATGTCGGTGCCGCGACCAGCCATATTTGTTGCGATTGTCACAGCGCTAAGTCGACCTGCCTGTGCCACAATGTCTGCTTCACGCTGGTGCTGCTTCGCATTGAGCACTTGATGAGCGACGCCCCGTTTATCGAGAAGAGACGCAAGCCGTTCACTTTTTTCAATTGAAACTGTGCCGACGAGAATAGGTAATCCCTTTCGTTGCACGCTTTGAACCTGATCAACTGGAATGAACTCGGTTTTTTTTGTTCCTTTGGGTTGGAATTCAATGCCCTCGTCTGACTGGTTCTTAATACTTCCGATTTTGGTCGTTTTATTTGCGAGGTTGACTGAGTCCCAGCGATTGATTCGCTCAATTTCATCAGCAACGGCGATCCACTTTTCACGTTCGGTACGAAAGATGACGTCCGAGTGGTTGAGGCGTTGGAGGACACGGTTTGGCGGAATAGCAATAACGTCAAGTTTGTATATCTTCCAGAACTCATTCGCCTCGGTCATCGCTGTTCCGGTCATGCCGCCGAGTTTGTTGTATAGCTTGAAGAAATTCTGCAGTGTGACCGTCGCAAGTGTCTGCGATTCTTCTTTAATGCGAACCCCCTCTTTCGCTTCCACAGCCTGATGAAGTCCGTCGGACCATTGGCGGCCGGGCATGAGGCGACCAGTGAACTCGTCAACGATGACGACATCACCCTGCTGTACAACATAATTTACATCCAACTTGTACAGGTAGTGGGCTTTTAAAGCATTGTCGATCAGGTGAGGCCACTCCATGTTGCCCGCCGTGTAGAAGCTTTCAACACCAGCGAGTTTTTCGGCCTGCCGAACGCCAGACTCTGTAAGGCTCACCGTATGTTCTTTTTCCTGAACTTCGAAGTGGTCATCCGCTTTCAGTTGACGAGCTACCTTGTCGGCTCGTGCATATTTAGTAACGTCATCATGGGCGGGTCCTGAAATGATCAGAGGCGTGCGGGCTTCATCAATGAGGATATTGTCAACTTCGTCGACGATCGCAAAGTTAAGCCTGCCTTGTGACTGCTGCATTTGGCGGGGGAAGCGTTCGTCACCTCGGGCCGCCATCCGCATATTGTCTCGTAGGTAGTCGAACCCGAATTCGTTATTCGTTCCATAGGTGATATCACAGGCATATGATCGTTGACGCTCGTCGGCCTCCATGCCAGATTGAATTGTGCCGACTGTAAGGCCGAGTCCCATATAGAGAGGCCCCATCCATTCCATGTCACGACGAGCGAGATAGTCATTTACTGTAATGACGTGCACGCCCTTACCCTCGAGTGCATTAAGGTAGGCAGGGAGTGTCGCAACAAGTGTTTTGCCTTCTCCGGTGATCATTTCAGCAATCGCCCCCGAGTGCAGGACCATGCCACCGATGAGTTGCACGTCATAATGCCTCATGCCGAGGAAACGTCGCCCGGCTTCACGGCATACAGCAAAGGCTTCTACAAGCAAGTCATCGAGGGTTTCACCGGTCGAGAGTCGATGCCTGAATTCATCAGTCTGTGCGCGGAGCTCTGCATCTGTCATTGCCTCGTATCGCGGCTCGAGCGAGTTGATCGCCTCGATCTTTGTTTCTAGTCGTTTGAGATAACGAGCATTTGACGAACCAAATAGACCTGTGATGGATCGCTCGACCCAGGAGCCTACTGCGGATGCAAAATTACTAACGACGTCCCAGATGCGTTCCAGTTGTTCCATGATGGTGATGTAAGGGGAGAGGAAATAGCCGAGAATCGTGATATGCGGTCTTCAAC
Organism: uncultured Pirellulales bacterium; assembly: GCA_965662325.1. Classification (GTDB taxonomy): domain Bacteria; phylum Planctomycetota; class Planctomycetia; order Pirellulales; family UBA1268; genus UBA1268. The sequence continues at coordinate 11,517 of CBFIHW010000044.1, forward strand.
CTCACCGCTTGTCGAACACATGTTGACTTCGGGTAGTTCCTGGAACCACATGAGGAGGTACTCTCTTTAGTGCCAACCCTCCAATTCTCACAGCGATGGTGGTAGGGGGTCAAGGTTACTCGTAATTTTTATTTCCAAAAGAAATGAGCCGTTTGTTCGGTTGTTTTTGCTCTTCTGCAGGCAAGTGGTTTCACAAATGGGGAAATCATGGTGGAAACAGTGATGTTCCTAGGGGCTCGCTGCCCAGCAGGCAGGCGTGGCCATGGCCTGATGAGGTGCCCCCGCGAGCCCATGGTTTCGTTTTTGGCGGCACGCTGCAGGGGGTTCTGAAATGTTGTTTTTCAACGTGCTTGCAAAGCAATCGCAACCCTCTGGCTTGTTGCGAGGCACTCAATGCAGTCCAAATAATAAGTGAGGTGTCCCGTGAAGTAACGCATGTCTGAGGCATGAGTCGCTATTCTCTTGACTGCTGTTCTCAACAGGGGGCCGTGGAATCTGGTACCTTCTCAGAACAACGGTTGTGAATTGGAAATAAATTACTGACGATCAGCGGTTATTCTCTTCATGTCTCCATTACATTACGAAGTTGCACCGAGTCGAAGTCTTCAAGGTCAGTTTGTCTTTCTTGGTACTGGCACAAGTGTTGGTGTGCCAGTTGTTGGTTGTGGTTGCGATGTTTGTACTAGTGACGACACAAGGAATCAGCGAACACGAACAAGCGTGGCTTTCGGATTACCAGACGGTACGCTCCTTATCGACACGACTCCGGATCTTCGCTCGCAGCTTTTGAGAGAACAGATTGGGTCGATTGATGCGATTATTTACACACATGATCACGTAGATCACGTCTATGGTCTCGATGACATTCGCCCCCTTTGTTTTCGTAAGGGTGGTTCGTTGCCGGTGTACTGTGAGCCCCAAGTGGAGCAGCGAATTCGCCGAGCATTTGATTATGCGTTCGAGGAACCTGTAACTGCTGGAGGTGGCCTTCCAAAGATGACCCTCCACCGAATAGGTCTGGACCCATTTGGTCTGCTTGGGTCTACCGTTGTTCCACTCCGGTTGCATCACGGCGCATTTGAAGTGCTGGGATTTCGGATTGGCAAGGTTGCGTATTGTACCGATACGAACGAAATACCAAAGCAGACGTGGCCCTTACTCAACGGCCTCGATGTTCTTGTTCTGGATTGTTTGCGACCAGCACATCATCCAACACACTTCTCAATTGATGAAGCCGTTGAAGTTGCCCGGCGAATCGGTGCTCGCAGAACAATCTTCGTTCATATGTCGCACGAGATCGATCACGCCTCAGTGTCTTCTTTACTGCCTGTGGGCATGGAGTTGGCGCATGACGGGTTGACTGTACCGTTGTCGTAGTCATACCGAGAGGGACAGAGGTAGAATTCAGGCTTCCCTGAGTGCGGGCCAGTTCTTTTTGCGGAGAGTGGTTCTTGTTGGCTGACGTCAGTTCACGGAGAGGTTGCGTCTGCCGCTGTGCTCAGTCCACGAAGAATGCAGTCTTTGACAGCAGCGGAATCACAATGAGTAAACACATCAAGGTTTGGTTTCCATTTGCTGGCATGACGACGGTCAATAACGAGCATTCCTGCGGTGAGTTCACCAGTAGTTTCAATGTCGGCGGCGACGGTTTCTTGATGAAAGAGTTCAGGGTTAGTTACTGCAATGAGAGCAACCACATCATGCAAGTGAATGCCCTCGCTGCCTAAGAGTTGTCGATGTGCCCGAAATGCATGGCTTAGCATGCGATGAAAAACTTTTCCGGCGAGTGTAAAAGAATCAGGAATTTGTTCGATCATTTCTAATCCGAATGCAACCTGTGAAGTTGTCTCCAGTGGGACTAACGATTTCTGAAAGGGTTCACAGACCACGTGTCGAGCCGCAAAAGGGTCGCAGTAAAAATTGAAATCTGCAACCGGACTCGCTCCACCATGTGCATGCAATGTGCCCCCACAAAGAATCGTATCACCAAGTAGTTCGGCAATACTGGGATCACGACGAAGCAGACGAGAAAGATTCGTTGGCGGCCCGAGACTAAGGAGCGTGACTTCTCGAGGGTGGGCCTTGATTGTCTCCCACATGACTTTTTCAGCGGCATGCGCGCCGTGTAGCGGGACAGCAGGCAGGTCGAGGCCGCCGAGTCCATCGGGCCCATGCATACTTAGGGCTCGCTCTGGCATGCTTGTATTTTCGGTAGCGATCCCAATTCGCGGTGTGCGCGGCGGGTCGAGATAGGCCACCAGTGTTTGGAGGTTTGTCGTTGCCTGTTCAGGCGAGACATTGCCCCCGGTTGCGGTTACAGCAAGTACATCAAGGCCAGGGTCGAATAGTGCGATAGCTAGGGCGAGTGCGTCGTCGATTCCCGGATCTACATCAATAATCACTTTTTTTGCCATTTTGGCATCGTACCGTTCTAGGGCGAGTACGGAAACACGACATTATCGTCACGTGGTGTAGTAGTCTGTAGCATTGTTCACCAGGATATATGGTGGTGAGGTGCGGCGCTGACTGTTCAGGTTGAGTTCTTTTTGTTTTGTCACGGTATGAAAAATGGATGAAAATTGTGTAGCCAGACTACAACAGGAGATGGTCGATGCCAGCCGGGATGGGAAGTCACTTGATCGGGGTACGATTACGGATCTTCTTGAATCGGTGCTTGATGATCGAATACCACTCGCTAAGTTTGAAGACTGGCTAGCAGGCTCGACTAGCCGGCTGCCAACTGCTGACGAAATTATCGGTGTTGTTGATGCACTGAGACGGCGGATGGTGCCGTTGCATGCATCCGTTCCTGCCCCAATTGTTGACACCTGTGGAACTGGTGGCGATGGTTCGGGCACATTCAATATCTCGACAGCAACTGCGATTGTCGTTGCAGCAGCTGGTCTTCCTGTTGCAAAGCATGGTAATCGTGCAGTTTCAAGCAAAACAGGTTCGGCGGACGTACTCGAGCACTTTGGTGTCCGTCTGGACATTCCGGTACATCTGGTGGCTGATTGTCTCGCGCAAGTAGGTATTTGCTTTTGCTATGCACCTGCCCACCACCCGGCTATGGCAAAAGTAGGTCCCGTACGCCGTCGCATTGGAAAACCAACGGTCTTCAACCTTGTTGGTCCATTATGTAACCCAGCTAACGTCACAGTGCAGGTGATCGGCGTTGGTCGCCCCGGATCAGAACCAGCAGTTGCCGAGGCAGCTCAGCTTGCTGGTCTGCAAAGAGCGGTAATCGTTTCTTCAGAAGATGGTGTTGATGAGGTTGGACTGTTTGCGCCGACGCATGTGATTGACGTGTCTGCGGACGAATGGAAAGAAATGGTTTGGACGCCTGAAGACTTCGGTCTTAAGACTGCCTCCGAGTCAAAAAGAGATACTCTGTTGGTAGCGGATGCAGCAGAAAGTGCCGCATGTATTCGGCACGTCTTGGCTGGTGAGTTGAGTCCAGCTCGCGACGTGGTTCTTCTGAATGCTGCAGCGGTGTTATGGGCAGCTGGGCACGCAGCAGATCTTCCGGAAGCCAGGCTGCGTGCTGAACAGGCAATTGATTCAAAAAAAGCCACGCAGACCCTAGACAGTCTTGTGAGATTTTCCCAGCAAGGAAAATAGGAGGCAAGACTGCAGCTGTGAAATAGCTCACAGTTTTATTGTGGCGTTTCGAATGCTTCGCGTGAAGCTACGGTTACCTCAAGTGATAGAGGCCGACCATTCCGGAAGACACGGATCCGCACTTCCTGATTCGTTGGCGTCATACTCACCATGCTGACAAGATGGTCGTCATCTTCTATTGGGTTACCGGCGAACTCCAAGATGACGTCGTTTGGTAGAAGACCAATCTCTTCTGCTGGAGAACCAGGCGTGATGCCGGTGACACGAGCCCCTACAGGCCGGGTCATTCCGAGTTTATGGGCCGTGGTAAGAGTAAATGTTTTATCGAGAGCAACTCCTAGATAAGCGCGAGAAACGGTTCCGGTTTCTACCAGCTGTTGGGCGACAAACATCACCATTGAGATTGGGATTGCAAAACCAATGCCTTCAAAGCCACCTGAGTTGCTCGCTATGCAGGTATTAAGTCCAACAACCTCGCCTCGAAGATTGACAAGCGGCCCACCACTATTTCCTGGGTTGATTGCCGCATCGGTCTGAATGAAATTCTGGAACCGAATGCCGCCCTCACCTAACTCGAGGTCTCTCCGGCCTTTTGCAGAAACAATACCAAGTGTGACAGAGTGCGCAAGCCCAAAGGGACTCCCAATTGCGAGAACAGTATCTCCAATCTGAACACCATCACCTTCTGCAAGACGAGCAGTTGGTAGATGCGACTCATTGATGAGCATGACACCAATGTCGGTATCAGCGTCTGTCCAAACACGTGATGGCTGAATTTCACGTCCGTCATCGAGTCGAATCGTAATGTTATTTAGATCTGCTCCGTGGATGACGTGTCGGTTTGTTATGACAACAACTTCATCAGCGAGATTTGTGATCACCCCAGAGCCAGCTTCTTGTTCGTCTTCACTAGAGACACGACCACGACCATTTGATTTGCGCGCATCAATGTGCACGACGGCAGGTCGAAGAAGGACTGAAAGTCTACGAAGTTGTGCGCCTTGCATTTCCAGTTGTCGTGCGTCGCGAACCACTTTGTCATAAAGACGTTCTCGCTCGGTGAGGCTAAGACGGCTGCTGATGGATGGGTCGACTCGATCTGGGGTATCTGTTGTTGTTGTTGTTGTTGGCTGGATCGGTCGTAACGGTGTTGTGGCCTGTTCGTCGGCCATGATGGGCCCGCTTAGAATGTGGGCCAGCCATGCGGCTGCAACGATATGAGATCGAAGGTTAGAAATAGGTGCCGCAATCATGCTCTGTCTCCGCTTTATACACATTCCATCTGAAGTATACAGCGCGAAAATGTCAAAGCATTTGACGCATCTTTATTCATGAAAAGGCTTATTTAGGCCTCTGCCTGCTGTTCAGCCATCCAGCGTCCACCGGATTCCTCAGTTTCTCGCTGGCACTGAATACACATTGTGGCGTAGGGCAGCGCCTGAAGCCGTGCTAAGGGTATTTTTCCATTGCACACTTCACATGCCCCATAGGCACCGGAGTCCATCCGCTCCAGAGCGTTCTCTATTGATCCAAGTTCGCGGGCCTCGACCTCGGCCAATTGCGAACTAATTTCATCCTGTGCCGTGTCTACAGCGGCATCAATGACGTCCCCTGGCGATTCGCTTCGCAACTCTTTCAGCAACGTGAGGTCGCCATTGAGCGCATTGCGCAGAGCATCACGTCGTCGGATAAGGATCGATCGGAGGCTCGAGAGTGCATCTTTTCGTGCCATGGTTTTATTCCTCCTATTTGCCAATGTTTCGACTGGTGAAACCAGATTCACATTGTGGCTACTCAAATGATACGGAGCAGCCCGGGTCTTGGTTCTGGAAAAGTCGAAAAAAATCGCCCCGCCTGCCGTGATTGCCCGTTTTTAGCCTTTTCGTATTCAAATTTTCATAAGTTATGGAGGAGATCGACTTTTTGAATTGGCGACTGGTACGCAAAAAGAATGTGTGCTACCGATCGACTAATCTTCCTATTTCACCGTGGAGAGTCAGGACGACGTTGCGAGATCCTCCACGAATTCTATGTTCACATAGGTAGACGCCTTGCCAGGTTCCGAGGCATAGTCTTCCCGCCGCGATGGGGATAGTCAGAGCACATCCCAGCATTGAAGCCTTGATGTGAGCAGGCATGTCATCAGGGCCTTCACAGGTATGACGATACGGCAGGTCTTCTGGAGCCGCATTTCTAAAGGCCATTTCCAGATCACGCGGGACGTCTGGGTCTGCATTTTCATTGATTGATAGGCTTGCGGACGTGTGTTGTAGGAATAGGTGGAGCAATCCGATATTTGGTTTTTCCATTTGGGCAAGAGCCTGATCAAGTTCAGCGGTGATCAGATGGAATCCACGGCTGCGCGGTGTGAGCCTGACTATACGTTGTTGCCATGCCATGCTTGACGCCCTTAAAAAAATGAAAGGAATACAACTGGATTGAAACAGGCCAAAAGAGTACAAGTCTGAGATTTTTGTTTGATTCAATGCTGTCCGAAGCACCAGACAACACCATCATCACTTGCCATGACAACTCGATCACGGACGACGGCTGGTGATCCGGAAAAACCGCCACCAGCGCTAAATTCCCAGCACGTTGATCCGTCATGGTTTCGCAGGAGTTTTATGTCACCTGCTGCATCGGCAACGAGAACACTTCCTGAAGGCTTTGCTGCCGATGTACCTTTTTCAATAATTCGAACTGCTACCGGTGATGCATCGACACGGCCACGCATGGGATGTCGCCAGCAGAGGCTTCCATCTATCTTGTTAAAAGCCTCAACTGCACGGCCACGAGATCCAACGAAAACAAGGTTGCCAGCCATGGTTGCACTTGAGCGATATGCTGGTTTTTGTGAGTCTCCGCCGGCTTGCCAACGAACTTTTTCTTGAAGGTAATTAACGGCAAAGAAAATTCCACCCTCGGTACCAAAAAAAACATCTGAGCCGCTGACTGAAGGGGTCGTTCCAGTTGGGCCACCAAGGGGAATTTCAGCGACAGTTTTTCCATTCATTGCATCAAGAATGTGAAGTGTGCTGTCACAGCCAGCAAGAAATACGCGGTGACCATCATCCGACTTATCTACTGTGGGTGAACAACGAATCTGATCCGCTATTTCATGCCGCCAGACAATTTCCCCATCAGTAAGTTGAAGGCAAACAAGCGTTGCATCCTGAGACCCAACAAGTACGACAGGTATTTCAGAAGAGTGCAGAATGGTTGGTCCACCAGAGATCTCTCCTTCCATCGTAAGATCCCAGACAACTTTGCCGCTCTTCGTATTCAGGCATCGAATGACACCGAAATCGTCACCAACAACAACAAATGGATACTCCGGTTCGGTCGAGACAGCAGCTGCAGATGGGAAACCTGAGTCAGGCGAATCAAACTGCCAGAGTGTTTTACCGGTCTCGAGCGATAGCGCAGTGAAGTGACCGTCGAGGTCACCAATATAGATCGTGTCAGCGTAGATCACTGGTGTGGCAGTAAATGCACCATCTTCGAATCGTCGGTTCCAGTGTTCCTTGAGAGGGAGTTTTAAAACGACTGTTGATCGCCCGGCGCCGCTTGGTGTGCCTCGAAACATGGGCCATGCTTCAGGGCTTGCAGCATTTTCAACTCCAGGTAGCGGGGTTGACGAAAACGAAAAGAGGAGCAGGAATAGAAGCAGTGCCTTCGGAAAAATATTCATTGTATGACGCTGAGAAGAGGGGTTACGCTTTGGCTGAAGCGCGTTGATAGAGATCGATAAAATCTGCTGACGAACATGGTCGAGGATTGAAGCTACTCGTCCATTGTATTGATGCCTCTTGGGCTAGACGCTTGATCTCATTCATTTCGGTATGAGCTCCTATTACGTCACCAAGTGATTGGTAGAGGCCTGTCGTTTTCAGCAACGTGTGTATCCAATCGGCTAGTGAAACTTCAGGAACATCAGTACTGAGTCCAGCAATGGCAGCTAGGTCCCGGTATTGATCCTGCGCGACTTTTCCATTGAATCGTATGATGTGTGGCAGCATAAGCCCAACAGCCTGGCCATGGGCGACCTTATAACGTGCTGTGAGCGGATTTGCCGCTCCATGGGCTGCTCCAAGCATGGCATTTTCAATAGCAAGTCCAGCCCAAGCCGCCCCGAGTTGAACAGCTGACCTAGCACGAATATCTGTTGGGTTGCGGAAAACCTCTGGAAGGTTTTTGGTCAGTAATTTCCAAGCTTCTCGTGAGAAAACACGCGATGCTGGTGTGGCCTTCGTGCTTACGTGGCTCTCCAGGGCGTGCGAGAGTGCGTCAATTCCGGTAAGTGCTGTGACGCGTGTTGGTTGGGTTACGGTTAAGCATGGGTCCAGAATGGCTACTCGGAAGGCGGCGTTGGGGTCACCGCAGGCCAATTTTTCTCCTGTTTGTGCGTCACTGATAAGTGCAAAAGACTGCGTTTCGCTGCCAGTGCCGGCAGTTGTCGGGCAGCCAATCGAAGGGAGGAGTGGTCGGCCGGTTGTGCCACGGCCTTGATAGTCTTCCATTTTCCCACCGCAACAGAGCAAGAAGTTGATTCCCTTTGCACAGTCCATTGAACTACCACCGCCGAGACCGACGATGAGGTCAGGGCCAAAAGCCTTGGCGAATGCAGTACCAGCTTCTACCTGTCGTGTTGTTGGGTTTTCTGTGAAGTCACTAAAAACAGTTGTCTCGAAGCCCGAAGTCTTGAGGGATGTGACGCCTGCGTTTGTATGACCCGCCGCGAGAACACCTGCATCACTGACTATAAGTGCGCGTTTGCCATTCAGGTCTTTCGCCACGGCACCCAACTTCGCAATGCATCCTTCACCGACGAG
>CBFIHW010000045.1:0-18966 GCA_965662325.1 uncultured Pirellulales bacterium
AATTCGCTTTGACGATTATTACAATCTAGTTAGGTTGCCACTGAAAAACTCGACGCTGCTTGCAATACACACGTGAATCACCCAAGCAGGAATACTCTTCATATTCCAACAACTGTGTAACAAAATAATCGTTTCAGAAAAGGCAGGTAGCCGATACAGTTTTACTCAGATCCACGACTGGCGTTCTGCGTGAAGGCGAGTTCGTCTTGCCATTTTTTCAGATTTTTCTCACACGCCTTATATTCCTCTTCGAGGACGGCATGTTTTTCACTGAGCATTTTCCGTTTGGATACTGCATTTTCCACCTGCTCATTGAGTTGTCTAACTTGTGAATTTGCATCGGCAAGTTTTTTTTCTGCAGCTTTCTGCTCGTCAATAGCAGTGGCGTTGGCTTCTCGTGATTTCTGAAACCCTTGCTCAGCCCGCACGACTGATGCCTGAGTTTCTATTAATGTTTTCTTTGCTGCATTCAGAATCTTCTCAGCAACTTCTTTCTCTGCGCTTATGCTTGCCTCCTTCACCGTGCCCTCAAGGGATGAGACTATTTCATTCGCTTTCTTTACCTTTGCTTTGACTTCAAGGAGCTGAGACTCCGCCGCTTTCACTTCAGCAGCTGCCACTTCGGCCAAAGCCTTTTTGCTTTTCTCTTCACCACCTGAAATACCAAGATTTTTATTAGCTGCAGCAAGTTGGGTGACAAGTTTCGCCTCAGCCTTCAAGGCCTTTTCTTTTTCTGGAAGAACATCCTGCTCTTTCTTTTTTGCAATAACGGCTGCTTTTTTCGCACGATCTATACGTCGCGAAAGTGGTTCTGGATTGGAATCAAGCATGCCCAGCTGTGCTGGTTTGGCAAGATCATAAACGGTAATTTGGCCCGACCAGTCACCTGTAATTACCAGAGGGTCACCGGAAGTGAATGCCACTTTGGTACCGATATCGGGAAGGGTTCCTAATTCTTTCTCGAGGCTCCCATCAGCTTTCCAGACTTTTACTTTCCGGTCGCGACCAGTTGATACAAGTCGACCATCGTTAAGCCACCTTACATCCGTTGTTCCACCACCATGGGCAGTCCAGGACTTCAGCTTCTTAGCCGTATCGGCTTCCCAGATATGAATCGTACCGTCCTCTGACGCTGTCGCGAGCACAACCCCGTCTGCTCGCCAGTCAATTGCAGTGATACCACCTTTTTGACCCTTAAGGTCCCCCCAGTGCCTTGCACCAAAAGACTCCCATAAAAAAAGATTACCTGCCCGATCACCTGTCGCGAGTAACACGCTGTCAGGAGAAAAAGCCACACTGGTTATCCAATCCGTGTGTTTTGTTATTTCACTTTCGACAGCACCATTTGATGTCTGAAGCAGGCGGACAACCTTCGCCGACCCACCCAAAGCAACAAGACGTTGATCGGCAGAGAGATCAGCAGCTAATACTTCGTCATACTCATCTCCGAGTTCCATTACTCGCCGAGCAGTGGCGACATCCCAGATCACAATCCGACCACTCTTGGCAGCAACACCTCCACCAGCAAGAAGAAGTTTCGCGCTTCGAGAAAATTGAAGAATTGCGCACTCACCTTCAGGAAAAGGAAGAACTCCGATGCACTCGCGTGTCCGTGGATCAAATAACAAGACTTGCTGGCTACTTCCGACTGCCACAAGATCCCCATGAGGCGAGGCGTCAATCGACCGAATCGTTGTTGGCTGTAGTCCATGAAAACATGGCTCGAGTGACAGTCGAGGTGGCAAAACTGGTGGGCCGCTAGGCTTCACAATTGAGCCTGAATCAAGAGCAAGTGAAGAACTTGCCTCTTTGGCAACAGGCTTTGCCCCATCCCGCTCAATAATTCCACCTTCGATCCACTCTTTTATCACCTTCAACATTGGATCTGGAATACGGTCAGCATCAGGTGGCATCGTTGGTTCTGATTCATGACTGACAACCTGCCACAGGTATGATCCGTCAGCATCTCCGCCCGCAACAACATCACCAGAATTACCACCGGCCATCATTTGCTGATAGCTTGTGAGATCAAGCCCACCAGCCTTCCTGTCGGCGTTGTGACAACTGCAGCACTTTTCACGAAAAACTGGCAACACATCGTCTTCATATGTAGGCGGCTTACCATCTACCGTTACCGGCGATACACCAAAGAGAATTACACAAAGTACAGCAGATAAAAGCCGCCATGTGTTTAAACAGTAAATATCCTGCCGCCAATATTTTTCCATTGGATTGAAATATCTTTTCGTTGCGTAGAAGTTGTCAGATCATCTATTCGTGAAACGAAAACATGTCGTTATCAACTAATGATTGAATATAAATTCCGGTGAGTTTATAAGTGCCCAGAAAACATCTTCGAGAGCCTGCTTGCGTTCTGAACCATTCTGAACAGTTGCAAGTGTTTCCACTCGCTCTCGCTCCTGAGGAGATCTTCCGTAGCAGCGTACAAAGAGTTCATCAATTATCTCGGTATCTGGGCGTTCTTCTTTTATCCAGCGATCAATGACGCCTCCCTGCTGAATTCTCTGATTACCAACATCTCCATTCAGGAGATGCAGCGCCTGCGACAGACTTGGATCCATACTCACTGCACACGAACAAACTTCTTCCCGAGTTGCCCTTCCAAAAGTGGTAAGAAAGTACGTTGATGTACGACCATCAGCCACCTGAACCGCACGAGCACCTTCTGGAAGACCCGGGAATTTATTTTTTGTTTCAGTAACTTGTGCCAGAATATCAAGAAGTACTTCTGCTCGAATCCGACGCACTGCCGAATGTGAAAAATTTGAGTTGTCGAGCACATTTGTATCGTTTGTATCGCATGCTCGCTGATATGTTTTTGAATTTACAATCTCCCTGACAAGTTCTCGAAAATCCCACTTTGACTTCACAAGATGGTTCGCCAGAGCATCAAGCAATGGGCCGTTCACTGGAGGATTACTGACACGAAAATCATCTGGCTCATGCACAATGCCTCTGCCGAGAAAATGAGTCCACACAAGGTTCGCTATACGCTTCGCAAAAAATGGATTTTCAGGTGATACGAGCCACTCGGCAACAGCTTCTCGCCTGTCGCGATTCGTAACCTCTGCTTCACCTCCTCCTAAGTATTTTGGTGCTACCGTCTGACCGGTCACGGGATGCTTCATCCCACCACCACCAGAGTTGTAGATAATGGTTTCCCGTGGATCATCAGCCCTCTTCCTCCCAATTTGGGCAAAGAAGGCTGCGAATCCGTAATAGTCATCCATAGTCCAACGATCGAATGGATGGTTATGGCACTGAGCACACTGAATTCGCATTCCCAAAAACGCTTGGGCTACGTTTTCAGTTAACTTCAGTGTATTTCTCTCGGCCTGATAGTAGTTGGTTGGAGGATTTTCAAAGGTTCCACCCGAAGCCGTTATCAGGTCTTGAACCATTATATTAAGCGGTTGGTTCGAGGCGATACGACGATCAAGCCATTGGTGATATAGCAGAGCGCCCTTCTTGTCCACAATGTTGTTGATCGAACGAATCTGTAGGATTTCTGCCCATTTCATAACCCAAAGGTCGACAAACTCTTTTCGGCTGAGCAATTTCTCAACGTACTTCGATCTTTTATCTTGAGACTTGTCAGCAAGAAACTCGTTTCTCTCTTCCTCCGTTGGGAGCAAACCAACAAGATCAATAGTTACTCGACGCAAGTATGTTTCATCATCACATACATTTGATGGTGTAATGCGAAGGCTTTTGAGTTTCGTATCAACGAGATCATCAACCCATGTATTTCCCTCTGATTCGGGATACTCAAAGGCGAGACCCTTTGGAATAACCACTACTGGAACGCCGACTGTGATCGTATCGTATCGAGCCATCACAAATGACTCTCCTCGCTGGCCACTTGCAGCATTTCCAGACGGAGTGATGGCGACAGATGAATCATTATTCGATCCGTACCATACGAGGTCTGTCACATCTCTATCAGTACCATCTGAGAATCGAGCAACCGCCACCAACTGCTGAGTAGCCTGTTTGCCCTCAAGAAGCGTTGTGGGTGGATATAGATCTACCGCTTGTAACTTCGGTGCATCCTTACCAGCATTTGGATCGTCTTTTGCTCCTGCTGTAATCCAACGAACAAGACGATCTGCAAGTTCGCTATCTTTCTCGAAACGCTTCCCACCTGTATGCGGGACTGCGCCCACCGCTTTCTGAACCAACAGGCTCCCTTCTGGATTCGCAAGATTAATCCTGCGACCAGGCATTTCTCGCGTCAACCGATGGTAATCACCAGTCGGGTCGAACCCGAATAAAGAGAGCCGAAATCCATCCTTCCCCCGAGCTGCTCCATGACAACTTCCCATATTGCATCCAGCACGTGCAAAAACAGGCATCACATCCAATCGAAAAGAGAGTGGGGGGTTCTCTGCTGCCGACCGAACACTCACCGGAAGTTCGAACTGGTGTCCCTCATACGTGACCACCAGCACGGTATCACCATCCTGCTTCGGAGTGAGCCGGAGCGATGTAGCGTCCTCGCCGTCAATCCGTTCAAGCACAGCACATTCCGGATTCTGAAACGCCATCTTGGCGGAACCTGTGACGTCTTCCGTCACACTATCTTCGCGGGTTGCCTGAACAATAATGGTCTGAAAATCTCGTGCTGAATCGAGCTGAACTGCAGGTGGGAAAACATTTATTTCCCTGACTGTTTTTTCCTGAGCAAGTAAATACACCGCGGAATTACAAACAAGCAGTGAAACCATACACGTCCAAAAAATTCGACGTCTCATCGATCCTTTAAGCAATGCACCTCCTCCTATCACTGAGCAACTCCTTTTGATTCCTTGACTGGGACGGCCTGAGAAACCGACCGTGCCTGAATTCTCAATTGCTCACGACGTGAAATTTTTTTCTTCTGTTGTTCCGGCTTTGGTGGTTCCGGCTTTGGAGCAGCTGACACCTTCACTGGAAGTGGCTTATCGATTCGAAATTCAGTTGCAGCCATACGGTGGACAATCTGATGTCCATCTTGAGGAACGTGTACTTCACAGACAATGTTTGCATGTCGACCAGCTGGTGCATCGGCTGCAACCGTGACTGGAAACTCAACCTCTTTACTCTCTGAAGTAATGACAAGAGGCTCCGCCGTTGTTTTGGCAGGAAGCCCCAGCAGTACAGCCTTCGCTTCACCTTTGAAGGCTGTCGGTACTGTTACCGTACCGGTAAAGGTCGTGTTTTGTCCCTGCTCTGTCATTCCCTTGTCTAATGCCACCTGAACAAATGGCTCAGCCACCGTGATTTTTACAGGTTGAGATGAGATTCGTATTGTCGGACGACCCTTCGCATCTTCTCCCTGAAATGTCACCGTTGCAGACACAACAACATTCCAATCCTGAATGGGAGCCTTATCGCTTGCGTTAATCGGATACACCACTTCAGTTTTGTCAGCAGGTACATCGACGCCAGATGCAGCACCGATTCCAGGTGGCTTGAAAGGAAAGAATAGTCGGACCTTTCCTTTAAATCCTTCGTCTTTATGGACACGAACCAGAAGATCTGTTTTTCCATTTTTTACAAGCGGAACGGCGGGCTGAATGAGTTCCAGAGAAACCGGGACTTCTTCCACAACTGCCACAGGCATCTCTGCACTTCGGCTGTATCGCCATGGTGTACGATTTGGATTGCCATGAATCATTTCGGTGCCCTGCTCAAGACCCCCAAGCACCTTTGTTTGATCAGTCGCATCGACAGCTCTATACCCAGCCATCGCTGCGGAAAGCGGTGCATCCTCAGCTGCTTCGAATACAACAAAACTACCCGGGGCACCGTTTTGAAAGTTTGGGCATGTAGCCGTAACACCTTTTGGAAGGTTCTCAGAAAGCAGCTTTAATTCGCCACTGAAGTTACTACGCGAAGCATTCAGGATTACGGCCGTGCGATTCCCACGTGGAACCTGAGGAAACAAATCATTTTGGGACTTTGTTTGAGAAGGGGGGACTGAAAGTTTCACAACAGACACAATCGGTTCTACTTCGATCCACCAAACAAAAGTATCTCCTCCACGCCTCTGATGATCACTCACTCGAACGAGAAAACTACCCTCTTCCGGTGTTGTTACATTCATTACGCTGTCTGGACCACCACCTGAGTCATCATTGCCAGTTATTCGAGTGTGCTTTTCGTTATCCCGATATGCATTCAGTGTTAAATCAATCGGTGAACCTAGACGTCTTCCATATCCTTTAACTGACCACTTTGAACCCTTCGGCGCCTCGATCCTGATCCAGTCGGTATCATTTGCTTTTTCGAGCAAACCCCAAATTGCAGCGGGAGCAGGAACACGCAACTGAACGTCGGGCGAATCATTTGCGTCTGACTCTCTACTCACCGGCAGGCTTGTTACTCTAAACGGGACTGCTTCTGCTGACATGACACCGTCTCGTTCTGGATGAACCGCCAGCAGTTTGCTTACCTCGGATGAAGCTCGAGGAAATTCTTTTGGAATCTTTATCTTCGACTCAAATTCTCCCGCCGGATCTCCCAGCCACTTTACAAGCACCTCCGACTGAGGGTTACCCCCAGGGGGAAGCGCAACAGAAGGCGTTGGAAATCGACCCAAATGAAGAAGGTAACTGCACGCGGCATTACCACCGTACGCACTCTCTCGGATTCTCACAAAGTAGTCTCCTGATTCTGGCGCATTGACCGCCAAAATCGCATCCTGTTCCATCAGAGGATGGTCATCACTTGCTGCAATCACAAATCCATCCTCATCAATCACGTCAATATAGGGATCAAAAGGTGTGTAATTCAGTCGCACAGCATCAACTGCAACAGACAATCGCTGACCTTTTTCAAGCGGGATTCGGTAGCAGTCAACATCTTCTTGTCGGACGACACCAGAAATGGTTACGCCACCGGTCTCAGGAACTTGAATTTCCTGCGCTGTATCAGGTGTATTGTTTATTACCTTTGGCTTCGCTGAATTTGTCTCTGTTTCAGCAACTTGCGGAAAGGGTCCGACTCGAAACGTGCGAAGCAATGAAAGACCTTTTTTGGTACGGACACGAAAGCGGTGATTACCAAACGGTGCGTCCTCTGGAACAAAAAGCGTTGCTTTCAACTGCTTGTCGTTGACTGCCTCAATCTTTTTTTGCTGAATAATTCCGTCTTCAAAAAATATTTCCTGTACTTCATGGAAATTTGTACCGAATACCACTACTTCAACTTCGCTGCCACGCGTAGCACCAGCAGGTGACACCGGACCGATCGTTGGAGCCGCGAGACAACAAGGAGCAAGAAGCCAGGAACCGCAAAGAAGGAATGCGACACCTGATATTCTGCGAAAGATGTAACGTCTTTTTATTTCCATAAGAAAAATGACTTCCTTCCGAGTAATCAGTTGGGGGACATTATTCACTTAGCAAGAATCGTGAATTACACGAGCAACTCGTGCCGCACCTTGCCGCCATCGACAATCTCGACAGGGCGTGCGCCGGGAGCCATCAACTCCTTCTCTGCAACAATGCCAAGGCAGTGATAGACGGTTGTCGCAAGATCCTCGATTGTAACCGGACTATCAAATGGCTCTGCTGCTATTGAATCAGAAGCACCGTGAATCAGGCCCTTCTTGACCCCTCCACCAGCAAGAACCGTACTAAAAACTTTAGGCCAGTGATCACGTCCGGAATCCTTGTTAATTTTTGGCGTGCGACCAAACTCACTCGACACCATAACAAGTGTTGAATCAAGTAAGCCACGCTGCTCTAGATCACTAATTAAGGCAGAGAATGCTTGGTCAAAGGGAGGAAGCGTGCGATCGATGCCTTGCTTCACTTTCTGATGCATATCCCAGCTGCCATATGACATTGTGACAAAGCGAACACCGGCTTCCACAAGTCGTCGGGCAAGAAGCATTCGTTGCCCAGCTTGGTTACGACCATATTTATCTCGCAACTCTTTAGGCTCAGCATTGATATCAAACGCTGCCTGCGCTTTCGACGAACTCACGAGGTCGTACGCTCGCTGATAGAAGCTGTCCATCGCCATGATGTTGTCTGAGCCTTCAAGACGATTGAAGTGTCTTCCTACAACATTTCTGAGATGGCGACGAGATTCAAATCGCTTTGTATCAACACCACCAGGTAGCGAAAGATCTCGGACTGTAAAGTTGTTGCTCGCTGGATCTGAACCGAGAGTAAAAGGACCATACGCACTTCCAAGGTAGCCAGCCTCTGCATCTGGTGCCGGCAGTTTTGGCAAGCAGACGTACGGCGGAAGATTTGCTCGTGGACCGAGTTCGTGTGACACCACACTACCGAAACTTGGATAGGTGACTGCTGGACTTGGCCGATACCCGGTAAACATATTGTGAGTCCCTCGCTCGTGAGCGGCCTCGCCATGAGTCATTGACCGGATAACTGTGATTTTATCAGCAATCTTTGCCGTGTTTTTGAGATGTTGATTGAAGCGGACGCCAGGCAGCGCTGTCTCAACGGTTCCCATCTCACCCCTGTACTCAAGAGGAGATAGTGGCTTGGGGTCGAACGTCTCTTGCTGTGACCAACCACCTGGAAGCCAGATGTGAATAACACTCTTAGCCGTACCTTCGAAATGCTCAAATTGCTTTGCCTCGGCTTGGGCAGACCGCATTGTCAGGAACGACCCTAATGAAAGACCAAAACCAGCGAGTGAGCCAACTTGTAGGAATTCTCTTCGGCTTCCTGATTTAAGTTGACGCAAAAAATTACAACGATCGCTCACCGCATGCGAATGGTCATGAGGATTCACGGGCTGTCTCCCTTATTTAGTAGTCTCGAAGCAATAGTTTACGTATACTCATCGAACGGTGCGTATACCTGCGTTAATGTTAGCTATCCGCCACCTATTACGCACCAATAGGGGCATAAAAACGACTAGATTTCTAGTGCAAACAGCTGGGGCAGTATCGAAAAAACCAGCTGAACCACCATAAAGAGGGGTAATCGTATGGCTGTTCAGGTAATCAATCTGCAAAACGATCGAACCATCGAAGTGGCTGCGACCGGAAAACTCACCCGTGCCGACTACGACGAATTTGTTCCTGTAATCGAATCGGAAATGAAAAAGGGGAAAGTGAAGATTCTGTTTTCAATGCACGACTTTTCCGGCTGGGATGCCGGTGCATTGTGGGAAGATATCAAATTTGACATGAACCACTTCGGGGAAATTGAGCGGGTTGCCATGGTTGGTGAAAAGAAGTGGGAACAGGGTATGGCATGGTTTTGCAAGCCTTTTACAACGGCAAAAATTGCTTACTTTGATCAAAGTGAAATTGACAATGCCCGCTCATGGCTACAAGGCGAATAATTCGTCTTTCGGCAGGCAACACTCAACCCACACTTTTTTCGGCTGACACCTATCAAATCCATCAGGTGTCATCGGCGAGTGTTCGTTTGCCTCGAAGGAGATGATGGTAGTGCTGGGCAAACCGATGGGCTTCATCGCGCACGTATTCCAGCAGGCGCAACGAATATGCATCGCGAGATAGACGTAACGGTTCTGATTTCCCAGGCAGGAAAATCTCTTCTTCCCTTTTGGCAATTGACAGAATGCATGGGGGCACGACTCCTAAGGAATTTAATGCATCCAGAGCAGCAGACAATTGACCTTTGCCACCGTCAATCAGAAATATATCTGGGAGTGATGCCCCTTCTCGAATCAGGCGGGAGAACCTTCGCAAGACAACTTCGTGAATACTTTTGAAGTCGTCAATGCCGTCAACCGTTTTAATTCGGTATCGCTTGTAACCAGGTTTAAAGGGCAGGCCATCAATAAACTGGACCAGACTGGCAACTGTTTCATTGCCAGCAAGATGAGCAATATCAACACCTTCAATAACTCGTGGTGTCCCTGAAAGACCCAAAACTTTTTCAAGGCCTGCGAGTCCTTTTTTTGGATCGACAAGAAACACCTCGGGTTGAACGTGCTCCTCAAGATCACCACGTTCGTGAAGCCGTTCAAGCAGTCTAATTTCATCACGAAGGCTTGCCGCCTTTTCATATTCGAGCCCTTGCGATGCCGCCAACATTTCAGCGTGCATCTCCTTCAACAGTTGTTTTTTTCCTCCCTCTAAAAATGTCTTCAGTCGGTTGATATCTTTTCGATAATCCGCCTTTGTAATCCGTAGATTACAGGGCGCTGTACATTGATCGATCGACGCCAACAGACACGGACGAAACCACTTCCATTGGGGATCATCTGCATCGATATCGAGCGAGCACGTACGGAACTTAAAAATCCTCTGAAGCACTACGATCGCACCACGAAGGCTTCCTGCACTTGGAAATGGACCGTAAAGCTTCACGCCCTTTGAAGCCGGAGATCGCGTAAATTCAATCCGAGGAAAATCTTCGTGCGTGGTAATCTGCAGATATGGAAACGTTTTATCGTCTTTGAGCAACGAATTAAATCGTGGCTGCACATCTTTAATCAGCCGACTTTCCAGAAGAAGTGCATCGACTTCACTATCGGCCTCCAGATAGTCAATGTCTCGTATCTCACGAACAAGATCAGCTGTGCGTCGATCAACTTCTGCTGCCTTGAGAAAATAACTCCCAGCCCGGCTTCTTAAATTGTTTGCCTTTCCAACATAGATCACTCGACCGGCACTGTCTTTCATCAAGTAGACACCGGCCGTCTGCGGAAAGTCTCGTACCTTCTTCGCCGCTGCAGCGCAGTCAGCGGTCGTGGCCAATTCATCAGTATCTGCGGGAGATGTTTCGGAAGGTAAATCAGAGGAATCGCTCATCTATGCATTCTATGAGGAAAATGACATTTGCCAGGCAACTCAGAAGAGGATTGGTTTCAAAATACCGTCACTTGACGGTCCCACGGCACATGCACGTCTGTTCTCACACTCCAACTCGACTCCGTAAATCCTCTTCTAGGAGATTCAGGCGGCGTTTTAATACAGCTTTTTCAGCTGGGAGTGCTTCTGCAGACATCGGTTCGGATGCGGCAAAAAGATAAAACTTGATTTTGGGTTCGGTGCCCGAGGGTCTGGCTGCTACCGCATTGCCAAGTGGAGGAAACTGAAGCCCCGAGTCTTTCTTTTCTGTACGTTCGGCGTCAAAAAGATCAAAGATAACAAGATCACCTTGCTCGCCCTCAAATGACAATTCCCCTTGATCGGGATCATGGACTTTCAATTGACCGTAGTCTCTTATTCGCCTCACGGTCAGGCCTCCCAATTCTGTTGGTGGATTGGACCGCAGGCCTGCCATAATTTCTCGCATGCGATCCATACCTGCTGCACCCGGCAATTTGATCGCTATCTGCCGTTCGAGATGACATCCGTGTATACAGAACAGATTATCCAGTTTTTGATGCAACGTCCTGCCCTGTGCTTTTAGCTCTGCTGCTAATTCAGCCAAAAGCAATGCTGCAACACTTGCGTCTTTGTCACGGACATGTGTTCCTGCCAGGTATCCGTGAGACTCTTCACAACCAAAAACAAAATGTTCTGGTCCAATGTCATCGATTGTTCGACCAATCCATTTAAAGCCGACTTGGAGCCCATCGATGACCTTCACTCCATATTTTTCGCCAATGTGCCGAACAAGACCGCTCGTAACAAGAGTCGTGACAATCGTATCTGTTGGCTGAAGAACGTTCTGTCGTCTTTTCGTTTCGAGCACCCACTCCGCCAATAGGGCACCAAGCTGGTTTCCTGTGAATGTTATCCAATCACTGCCTTTCTCTGCTCCTAAGGCAGCAGCTGCACCAAGCCGATCACAATCTGGATCACTTGCCATAACCACGTCGTCGGATTGGTTTCGTGCTTCCTGAATTGCACCAGTGAGCACTTCCGGGTTTTCTGGGTTCGCAACATGTCCAGGAACATTAGGAAAGTCTCCGTTGGGTTCAGCCTGTGGGCCGTACAGCCTCACATTCTGAAAACCTGCTCCTTCCAATACGGGAATAACAGCGGTAGCACCAACACCATGCAGCGGCGTGTATAGAACTGAAAGATCACGAGAACCAGTTGTTGCTTGCTTTAACACGGCGTGCACAAAAGCCGGGTCAATCTCATTTTCCATGAAAACAACTCGTCCGTTGTTCACCCCATCATCAAACGGGAGTCGGCTGATTTCATTTACCTGCATGACCCGTTCAATAATGCCTTTGTCGTGAGGCGGCAATACCTGAACACCACCAGACCAATACACCTTCACAGCATTGTCACTGGGTGGATTATGACTCGCCGTAACCATGATGCCGCACGTACTCTCGGTATAGCGAACCGCGTACGAAAGCTCTGGAGTACTCCGATATCCTCGCAGGAAAAAAATCTTGAACCCCGCTGCTAAAAGAATTTCACTACACAGCTTAGCAAAATGTTCTGAACGATGCCGTGTGTCATACGCAATCGTACAACTAGGCTCACTCCCGTCCGTACGGATTGCCATGACATACTCAGCAAGCCCCTGGGCACTTTCTCCAATCGTGCGGTCGTTAATCGCATTTGATCCAACGGGAAACATTTTCCCTCGCCGTCCCCCAGTACCAAAGGGAATAACTGTCCAATAGGCGTCATCCAGTGATTTCCAAATCTCCTTATCCACTTTTGCGTGAACTATGAGATCAGCAAGCTGCTCGGCGAACTCGGCATATCGCGGTTCCCTTAACCACGTTTGCATGGTCACCAGAGAATGGTCAGTAATCATTCCATTCTGATGGGCTTCATCTAAACACGCGAGACAATCCGTCACTAAATCAGCAGACATTGACGCCATCAATAAACTCCATAGAAACACGGGTGTTCGTTAGGTTTTGTTTGGATTTATACTCTGCACGTCCAAAACATGCAGCTATTTCCACTGGAAAACCTATGAAGAATGATACCGCAACGAATTCAAAGCGTTCTGAACCACTGATTGTCAGCGTCTCGGGACTCCGAGGAATAGTGGGGGAATCGCTCACTGATAATGTTGCGGCAGCGTATGCCTGTAGTTTCACCGAAACCCTTCCTGCCGGGCCTGTTGTAATCGGTAGAGATGGTCGCGAATCTGGGCCAGCTCTTAAAGAGGCCATCGCAAAAGCAATTATTGCGAGTGGCCGAGACGTGCTTGACTGCGATACCGCTTCAACACCAACAGTCGGAGTTGCTATTGTTGAAAATAATGCTGCCGGTGGCATTCAAATATCAGCCAGCCACAATCCAGCACAATACAACGGACTCAAACTTTTCTCATCAGAAGGGCGTGTTCTTCCTGCTGTGGCGGGCGAAGCGGTGCGATTACGATTTGAGGCTCTTCGAAGGACTCCGCCAAAAATACAAAAGGAGTCTGCCCATGGACGTGTTCGTGCCATTGAAAGCACACTGCCTCATCTTCAAAAGGTTCTTGAAATTGTTGACGTTGAATCAATTCGCAAGGTGAAACCAAAGGTGTGGATTGACTGCTGTCATGGTGCAGGTAGTCGACTTGCAAGGCCACTTCTTGAGGCGCTTGGCTGCGAAGTCACGGTTGTTGGAGAGCCTCCTGACGGCCAGTTTGAACATGCACCTGAACCAACAGCAGAAAATCTAATTGACTGGTTGCCACAGATACCAGCAGCCGGGGCTGATATTGGCTTTTTTCAAGATCCTGATGCAGACAGACTTGCTGTCGCCAGTCCTACAGGGAATTATTTGGGGGAAGAACTCACGCTTGCCCTTGCAGCCGATGCCGTATTAACGAAATCACCAGGGCCAGTCGTCATCAACTGCTCGACGAGCCAGCTCACTGCACATTTGGCTAAACGACACGGCTCACCATGCACGCTTTCAGCTGTTGGTGAAGCGAACGTTGTCGATGAGATGCTCAAGAGAAATGCTATTTTAGGGGGTGAGGGGAACGGCGGTGTCATTGACCCTCGTGTTGGCCTTGTTCGAGACTCTTTTGTCGCGATGGCCCTTATTCTCGAACGTATGGCCGAGGGTGGGACACTCACGCCCCTTACCAACCTGATCGAAGACTTCCCTCCCCTTTTGATCAAGAAAACAAAGATCGTGCTTCCTTACGGCTGGTCCAAACAAGACGTTAGCAAGTCCTTTCAGCGTGTTGCTGAAGCGTTTCCTGAGGCAAATGTGAGCCGGCTCGACGGCGTCCGGGTTGAATTCGCTGACGGGTGGCTACTCGCACGTGCCAGCAATACCGAGCCGATTGTGCGGATCATTGCAGAGGCGTCTGATGAACAGCAGGCACTGTCTGTAATCAAACTCGCCACCGAGGCATTGCTTAATCAATCGTGATGCTGTTATGTACAGCTCGCTCAGCGTGCTGGTAGCTGTATTTCCATTGCTTGCATAAGTCGTTTCATATCTTCCCACACATCACGTTTCGCTGATGGGTTCCGCAGGAGGTAGGAAGGGTGATAGGTACAGATGACACGACTCCCTTGGTATTCAAACCATCTTCTCCGAAGTGATCCTATTGAATCTGTTGTTTCAAGCAGAGCATGAGCAGCGCTTGCACCAAGACAACAGATGAATTCTGGTCGTACTATCTTTAGCTGATGCTCAAAAAAAGGACGGCAGTTTTCTACCTCTTCGGGAAGGGGACGGCGATTCTCAGGGGGCCGACATTTCAGCACATTCAGGATATAGACGTCTTCGCGAGAAAGGGTACAGGCCTCTATGATCTTAGTCAGAAGTTGTCCGGCACGACCAACAAAGGGGATGCCTGAAGCATCTTCATCTGCTCCTGGCGCCTCGCCAAAGAAGCAGAGTCGGGCTCGTGTTGAGCCAGTACCAAAGACTGTCTGTGTACGAGAAGAGGCGAGCTGCGGACACTTCTGGCACCCGGCTACATCATCACAAAGAACCTGAAGCAGCTGATCAGGATTCCGCGAAGCATCGACTCGTTCTTGAACCTTCGCAGATCCTGTTTGTGCCTCTTGATGCCTCTTAGTTTTTGGCAGGCACGTCACTCCTGCTAATTCCAAGCTCTGCAATCGCTGCCGTACTGCCCGTTCTGACATTCTGCCTTACCCGTACAGTTCCGAGATCTATAAAGCCCTACGAAAACGCTTTGGCCCACGCTTCCGGCCAAGAAGTGACGGGGCCGGTTTCGGAGCAGCCGGAACTTCTCCTGCCGAATCGCCCAATCTCTTACCACCTCCGGATTGTTGGTCGGCAGGAAGCGTGGCGGTCGGTTTCGGATCAAGCGCAGAGAATCCTTCAATTTCGCTTCTTTCCAAAAGTTTATCGATCCGCATTTCAATACGAGTCAGTTGCGTGCCTTCCTCGGGAGCAACGAACGTATATGCGATGCCCTCGCGGCCCATTCTGCCAGTTCTACCTACGCGATGAACGTAGTCGTCGCAGAATTCTGGTATATCGTAATTGATGATGTGCGAAACACCGGAAACATCAATACCGCGACCCACGACGTCGGTTGCGACCAGAACCTGTATCTGACCTTCACGAAACTGCCGCATCACACGATCTCGTACATTCTGTGCGAGATCCCCGTGGATACATGCAACGCTGGCCTTCTTGTTTTTCTTACGCCGCTGTAGACGTTCATGAATTTTGTCAGTTCCCCGTTTTGTACGGCAGAAAACAATCGCCTGCCGTGGCTGCTCACGTTCGAGTAGTCGTTCAAGCAAGGCAAACTTACGTGAGGGATCAACTGTAAAATAAAGCTGCTCGATGGTTTCAACAGAAAGTTCATTCGTTGAAAAGTCAAGAATCTCTGGGTCTCGCATATAGCGAGTTGCTAATTTCGCAACGGGCGGCGGAACGGTAGCAGAGAGAAGCAAAGTCTGTCGGCTTTGAGGACAGCGGCGAAGAATCTTTTCGATGTCTGGTCGAAAGCCAATGTCTAGCATCCGGTCAGCTTCATCGAGCACAGAAAGTTCGAGCGTGCCGAGCACGAGAGTACCACGACTCATGTGGTCAAGAACCCTTCCTGGCGTGCCAACTACAACTTCCGGATTTTTTGCGAGCTTATCGATCTGCGTCTTTATGGGCTTTCCACCATAGACAGCAACACATCGAAGTTTGGATCCTGCTGCAAGTTTCTCAAATTCATCACGAACCTGAACGGCTAATTCACGGGTGGGCACCAAAACAAGCGCTCGCACACCATGGCCTCGTCCTGGACTTCGCGTGAGTAACTCGAGTATTGGAAGCACGAACGAGGCGGTCTTACCCGTACCAGTTCGTGCCTGCCCAAGCACATCAACTCCCGCGATAGCCCTTGGGATAACACCTGCCTGAACTGGTGTCGGCTGTGTGTACCCGGCTCGGTCCACTGCTTTGAGAGTAGTGGCAGAGAGTCCAAGTGTTGTGAAGTCTCCACTGTTGTTTGCCGCTTCACTTGACGGTGTGGAAGTATTCACAGATGGCGATACATCTTTTCGTGCGTTCCCCCGGTCTTCCGTGCCTTGGGACGAACGTCTTTTTGCCTCGGCAGGGCGACGCCGCCGGGGCTCTTCTTGACTCGTCACTCCGAACCTTCTCTCATGTGAGTTGCTCTCATCATTCTTGTGCAAGCCACAATAAACAGCCCGGCCTGACTACACCAACTCTGAAAAGTCCTCCGGTTCCATCCGGGTAATTTTCAGCGGGAACAACCGGCTCATAGAGAGCAAAGTACTACAAAATCTCTTCTTTTCTGAGACGATACCATACAAACGAACAGTACGCAATTCGAGCTGATTTCCGTTTTTTCTGCATAATCGAGCTGGAAAGTAGCTTAGTCAGCATATATTTCTTTAAAGCCATTCATGAGAACCTGAAACGATGGCTTTTGATCTCTTGGCGTCTCCGATCTCTCTCAGCGATCAAAAAACTTCTTTATTGCCCACACAGTTGCTGCCCTTCCAGCACGAGCAATAGACCTCGTCAGAGGAATCCGTTTCGGGCACACCGCGACACAGTTCTGGGCATTCCCACACATTTGGATGCCACCCTGGCCAGTGAGTGACTTCATTCGCTCATCTGCATTCATGCTGCCAGTTGGATGGTTATTGAAAAGAACAGCCTGGCTGATCGCATGTGGTCCAAGAAACTGTTGATCGTATGCAGACTGCTTGCGGGACTCGAATTCATCCTCTGATTCGTCTTCTCGCTTGACCACTTCGATCTTATTAAATTGAGGGCAGGCTTCCATGCAGCATCCACAACTGATACACGTGGTGAGCGGATACGCGTCTTCCTGCTCTTCTGGTGAAATTCTTGGCCCTGGACCATGATCATACGAATCATCAACTGGCACCCACGCCTTAACCCGCTCGAGTGAATGAAAAATTCTTCCTCGATCAACACTTAAATCTCGGACGACAGGAAATTTTGAAAGGGGCCTCAGTTCAATTTCATCTGGTGTTTCTTTAAATAAGTTATCTACCAGAGACGAACAGGCCATCCGAACACGACCGTTAATCAGCATTGCACACGAACCACAAACCTCTTCAAGGCAGGCACAGTCCCAAGCGACTGGTGCAACCTTTCGGCCATCCTGTGATTTCGAAATCGCAGCGATTCTTTGAAGCACACTGATGATATTCATGTTTGGCTCATAGGGAATAGCAAACTGCTGCCAGTAACTCTCTTCACCTGGCGCATCTTGTCGCAAGACCCGAACACGAATTTCCTGCGGAGACTGCTTGTTTTCAGCACTTGTTTCCGAGTTCGGTAATGTAGATGCCGTAATCATGATTACTCCAAATTATCTATGGATACACAAAGTATCTCGAAGCCTGTTATGTGTCACCCTACTGTTGCTGCCTCAGTCGCTTTTTCGGTCCGTTCTTTCCAAACCTGCTCAATAACCTCTCCGCCGACGAGACCGTAGAGCCGTGGCCGAGGTGGAATGAGCGTCGTATCAACATCTTCGTACGTGATGACCGGATGCCCATCATCTCCGTGAACACCGATTGTGGACTTGAGCCACTTTCTGGTATTCGCTTCAAAGCGATCACACCAACGTTCTGCCTCCGCTCTTTGCTCGACTGGCTCGGTTGCTTCAATACCTGGCATTGAGAAGTCTGGCTTATAGTGGGCACCGCGGCACTCATCACGAAGCAACGCACCCTTCAACATAAGTTTCGCAAGTGGAAACATATCACCGACGGCTTTCGTGAACACCACATTTTGATTTGTCCAGTTGCCAGTATCTGACAGGCTGCAGTGCTGCCAAACATTTTCCAACTGGCACACATCATCATATGCCTGAGTAAGTTGTTCGTTCCGTCTCACAACGGTAGCCGTTCTGGTCATGATATCGCCAAGCTGTCGATGGATATCATACGGGTTTGATTCCCCTGCTGGCCGCGACAGAATTGCCTGATGAATTTCTTCCTGTTTTTTCACCGCCGCAATAAAATCTGGACTTGTCTCATCACGTGTATTTTTCTTGCCACCAGCAATCACGCCAGATGCACAGAAGAGGCCACTGAAAATACATGACAGCAATGAGTTCGCACCAAGTCGGTTCGCTCCATGGTATTGGTAGTCGCATTCACCAATCGCGTATAAACCCTGAATGTTTGTCTGTTGGTTACGCGGGGAACCTTCAACCAAACCGCCGGTATCACTCTTTTCATAATCGACCCAGAGCCCACCCATCGAATAGTGAACTGCTGGGAAAATCTTCATTGGGGCGTTACGTGGGTCAACACCCTGAAACTTTTCATAAATTTCAAGAATCCCACCAAGTTTTCTGTCGAGTGTCTCACGAGGTATATGCGTGAGATCGAGGTACACACAAAGACGATCTTTCTCAACTGACAGACCGTCAGTGGTGCAGATATCAAAAATTTCACGAGTAGCAATGTCACGTGGAACGAGATTGCCGTACTCCGGATATCGTTCTTCAAGAAAGTAGTACCGTTCGTCTACTGGGATATCCTTCGGATCACGGGCATCCTGCGGTTTTCGTGGGACCCAGACTCGTCCTCCCTCACCACGGGCGCTTTCACTCATCAGTCGGAGTTTGTCAGCCCCTGGAACCG
>CBFIHW010000046.1:0-18920 GCA_965662325.1 uncultured Pirellulales bacterium
GTGTGTGTTTGTCGTGGTTCCCAGCGACTCAGCAATTGCCCGAACCTCATTTGGTCCAAAAGGTCCGCTGCCGACAATGAGTTCTCGCACATCGATAGTAGTAGGACTTGGAGTTATAGAACTTTGCATGGTGTTTTATTTGCCTTTTTGCTTCAGAACGTGACAAGATACAGCATAGTTGAGGAATTTGCCGAAGGCGACCGGGGCTAAATTGTCGAGAGCCAGCGATGGGAATCGAACCCACAACCCCCGCATTACGAATGCGGTGCTCTGCCAATTGAAGCTACGCTGGCGGGGGCATCCGGCAGGAAAACGCCGTACCGCCGAAACCTTTAAACTAGCGCAGAGAGTAACTGAGCGTCAAGTGGGAGCCTTTTACCAAGGGCTTCCTTGATACACCGCGCAATAAAAAAAGCGGGATCCCGACCCGGCAGGAGCGTCCTACCACAGTCAAGCGGGTCAGGGGCAAGGCGACCGCTCGACCAAAAAAAGCCGAAGACCCCACTTTTTTAAGGTGTGGGTGACGAGCCTCGGAATGACTCGTCGAAAGAAGTAGATTGCATTTGCCGTGCCAAAACGTTTTGCTTTTTTTTTTTCCAATAAATGCTTCTGTGCACGGATAATGCTGGGGTGTAGAAAGCTGTTGAAGACCTGTATATTGCGAGAAATTGAATGGAGTTCCGGAAGTAGAACACCCTGCTCTCCAACCCGTCTCAATTTGAGAGAAACTGTCAACGAGACGGAAAACAATGTGCAAAACGCGTCGGTGCGTGGCTTTTTGCTTCGGTTTTGGGTGGATGAGAACGACTTTCATTGGATACGGTTCGGCTTAAGGAAGTGCGACAATTCTCGATGAAATATAAAAATCTATGAACGCTGAATCTTGTGTTGAGGTTGGTAATTACCGTTGTGGCCCTGGCCAACCCCTGCTCGTAATCGCTGGACCCTGTGTCATCGAAAGTGAAAAGCTGTGTCAAGATATTGCTCAGGTTCTGGTTGAAATAAGCCAAAGTCTTCCGGTCAACATTGTCTTCAAGGCTTCATTTGATAAAGCAAATCGTACTTCGGCATCCTCGAGGAGAGGTCCTGGCCTTCAAGACGGATTAGAGATT
Organism: uncultured Pirellulales bacterium; assembly: GCA_965662325.1. Taxonomy (GTDB): domain Bacteria; phylum Planctomycetota; class Planctomycetia; order Pirellulales; family UBA1268; genus UBA1268. The sequence continues at coordinate 1,113 of CBFIHW010000046.1, forward strand.
CTCGGATCCGTCAAAGCCGCTTCTGGCTTACCCGTGACCACAGATATCCATCTGCCAGAACAGGCAGGAGTTGCGGCAGAAGTATGTGACTTGCTTCAGATACCAGCTTTTCTGTGTAGGCAGACGGACCTACTGGTGGCTGCAGCAGCCACAGGTCGGGCGGTGAATGTTAAAAAAGGACAATTCATGGCGGCGGCAGATATGCAGCATGCGTTGGCAAAACTTCATGCGGGTGGCTGCCACAATGCACTTTTGTGTGAGCGAGGTACATTCTTCGGCTACGGTAGATTAGTCAATGATTTCAGTGGCTTGTTGACGATGCGATCATTTGGAGTGCCAGTGATTTTTGATGCAACACACTCTGTGCAACGGCCGGCCAGTCATGGTGACGCCACTGGTGGTGATCGAACGCTGGTCGAGCCACTTGCTCGTGCCGCAGCCGCGGTAGGTATTGACGGCGTTTTCTTTGAAACGCATCCAGAACCTGATACCAGTCCGAGTGATGGCCCGAATATGGTGCCACTGGCACAATTTCGGTCGGTGCTTGAGCGGGTGTTGCAAATTCATGCAGTTCGTGGCTCAATGGAAGAAAAGATCTCCTTAGCGGAAAGTGGGCGAGAGCTAAATCCGGGTTCTTCTAAGGGGATTATCTAACGGGTCATTAGGCAGTTTGAGAGAGGCGTGTTCAGCACGTAGTGAATATGTTTTTGCAGCGATGCGTCCGCGGTCTGTTTCTTCCTGTATCGCTCTTTGTGGTGGGCTGTAGCGAGCCACCAGTCGATCCGCCCTCAGAGGTTGCCATTGTTCCACACATATCAGAGGAGGTTCGCGGCAAACTGCTTGAAGGGGCAATAACGATTCTTGACAAGCTTGAAAATTACGATGAAGCCTTGGCACTAGAGCAGGTGTTCGACCGATTGAATCAATGGATCCATGGCGATCCTGTTGGTGATGCAGCCGCGAGTGCAGCGTGGAAAGAAGATAGTCTCAGAACTTCTTTGCCAGACGATTATCAGTATATGTGCACTACTGAGAAGCTTGGGAGTTCTGTTTTTGATCCCACTTATGACATTGTTGCCATTCGGGATCAGCGGTGGCTTGCAGATATTGCAAAAACCGCACGAGGCGAAGCGCTCGATGACATTGATATAGCAACGTCGCTTTTTCAATGGACGATTCGTTCTTTGGCGATTCGCAGCGATCCACCACTTTTGGCAACGGCTGGTAGTTCAGGAGTTCGCTGGTTTGAACGGGGTGAAATTCTTTTATCCGGTAGAGGAAGTGCAGCTCAAAGAAGTTGGATTTTTCTTGAGCTGCTTCGGCAGGCTGGGCTGCAAGGCGTGATGCTGGCAACGGTTGACCGTGACGGCAGCTACCGCCCGTGGCTGCCGGCACTTATCTCGGGCGGTGAAGCCTATTTATTTGAACCAACCTACGGCATCCCGGTACCTAGCTTAGATGGCCTAGGAGTTGCAACGGTTCGGGAGGCTGCATCAGACCCGGCTGTTCTGACGCAACTCGATGATGATTCTCGGCGATACCCGGTCGCCTCAGACGACATGAGTAGTCTTGTTGTCTTGGTTGTTGCCGATCCACAGTCGTTATCACGAAGGATGAACCTTCTTGAACAGAGCCTTTTTGGTGGTTCCGCGGTGCGTTTAGCTATTGATGCCTCTGCTTTGGGCTCGTCCGCGGCGGATACGCTGCCTCGAGGTGAGAAAGAAACCCCGGTAGCACTGTGGTCGTTTCCGTTTGAAGTGCGACGAAGGAGACAAGCGAAAGAAATGGCGGTGCTTCAGGCGCTGGCCGAGGAACTTCGAGTTATGGGTATCGTGATAGAGGAGAAGCGAAAGAGAGGCGATCTTTCTGGAAGCAGACGAACGATTCGCCCACTCTACGCTGGACGGCTCCGGGGATTCCGAGGCGAGCTGGACGGTCCGAATGGGGCAAAAAAAGCGTACCTGCTTTCTCGACCAAGTAATGCAGCCGTGGTTGAGTTGGTAGACCAGTTTCCGGAAGGGCAACGAGAAGCGATTCGCAAGGTCTACGAACAGATGAAGGAGGACGCGACGTACTGGCTTGGAATAACAACACTTGCAGAGGGCGATTACGAAATTGCGATGGATTACCTCGGTAGAATGACGCTGCTTGCGTCCCCAGATGGCCGCTGGGCTTCGGCTGCACGGGTCAACCTAGCCGAGGCAAAGATCCAGGCCGGAGACGCGCAAGGGGCCATTCAACTGCTCAAGGAGGATCGCTCGCCGCAACGTTTTGGAAGCCGTTTCCGTGCTCGACAGATAGCCTCAGACAGCGGACAAAAGACCCCCAAGGCACAACCTGAGGACGAAACGAAGCCGCGCTTAACCGAGTAAGAGGTCGTTTTGCCCTTTTAACGGAGGGACCAATTGCCGAGTTCCTTCACCAGCGTTATTATCATTATTTGCATATCAAATGAAATCAGCAATCAATATCCGCCTCGACGCGCCTAATTAATCGAAAGAATGACACGATGAAAGAAGCCATCCACCCACAGTATCAGGAATCTGTAGTGAAGTGTGGTTGTGGCAATACCTTCACAACGCGAAGCACTGTACCTGAGATAAAAATTGATATCTGTAATGTATGTCATCCTTTTTTCACAGGAAAACTAAAGTTCGTTGATACTGCTGGCAGGATCGAAAAGTTTAAGACGAAGTTTGGTACGAGTGGCTATGCGAGTTTGAAGAAGAAAAAAGCCGCTAAGTCCTCAGAGGAATCTTGAGTCGTCGCGTTTGTAGGTGTGGATTATTTTTGGCCCTCCTTATCAAAGAGAGGCTGATCGAAAAAAGATTTTTCATCGCGTGTGGCAAGGATGCTAGCCGACGTCATATCTATCGGCAGTTGGAGATGTGATGCGGGAAGAACTCGATGCCAAGTTAGCACGGTTTGAGGAACTGGAAAGGCTGTTGGCCGATCCGGAGGTACTCGCTGATTCGCAACGGATGTCGGCTGTTGCGCGGGAGCATGGCGGGCTCGCCCGCATCGTGCGTCGATACAAGGCGTTCCTTGCGATTGGTCGAGAAGTTGAGGAATACACGGAGATGCTTTCTGGTGACGACGCGGATTTTCGTGAATTAGCAGAAGCTGAACTACCCAATCTTCAGAAACGTCGGGATGAGGAATGGGATGCAATTCTTGATGTCTGTCTCGACGACCCAGACGCCGATCGTGCACGGTGTATTGTTGAGTTGCGAGCAGGTACGGGCGGAGATGAGGCCGCGCTCTTCGTCCGTGATCTCTTTGAAATGTATCGGCGGTACGCGACTGAAACAGGGTGGAATGTCGAAGTGATGGATGCCAGCCCGACTGAACTTGGCGGCTTTAAGGAACTCGTGATTGGTGTGTCTGGGAGTGAAGTATTTCGGCTTCTTCAGTACGAAAGCGGTGGTCATCGAGTGCAACGTGTTCCGGACACAGAGACCAAGGGCCGAGTTCATACGTCAGCAGCAACTGTGGCAGTTTTGCCCGAGCCGGAAGATGTTGAGGTAACCATTTCGCCCGATGAATATCGGAAAGATCTTTTCTGTGCCAGTGGCCCGGGTGGGCAGCATGTCAATAAGACAACATCTGCAGTGCGGCTCACCCATCTTGAGACCGGCATCGTCGTGCAGTGTCAGGATGAGAAAAGCCAACATAAAAACTTCGCAAAAGCGCTGCGGGTTCTGAAGACACGGATTTATGAGCGGCAACGACAAATTGAGCATGAAAAACGGGCAAGTGAACGTAAGGGTCTCGTTGGTTCGGGTGATCGTAGTCAACGGATAAGGACATATAATTTCCCGCAAAATCGTGTGACTGATCATAGGCTGAATCAGAATTTCAATCTTGATCAGATTCTCGCGGGACGATTGAATCTTCTGTTTGATGCAATGGCAGAGCGGGTGCATCAGGAGCGGCGGAGTGGTGCTGTGGCTCGCTAACAGGAACAGTCTGGCTGGGTCGGTTTCCTCCTTTGTGACAAGATGTGATGAACGCATGGCAGATCATTCTTCGAATAAAAATACGAATGAGGATGAAGTCTGGACCGTTGGTCGGCTGCTAACGTGGACTACTGAGTGGCTTAAAACACGTGGCAGTGATTCGCCTAGGCTCGATGCCGAAGTGCTGCTGGCCTTTGTAAGAAATTGTCCACGAATTCTGCTTTATACAGCGTTCGATGAGATTGTTGATGGCGAGCAACGACAAAGCTTCAGAGAGCTTGTGCGTCGGCGTGGTCAGGGCGAGCCTGTGGCGTATCTTGTCGGAATTAAAGAATTCTTCTCAATGTCACTTGATGTGACGCCGGCGACGTTAATCCCTAGGCCGGAAACCGAAGGACTGGTGGTCCGAGCACTTGATGTCTGGAAGGAGGATTTTTCTGGGAAAGCAGGAATGCGTGTTCTTGATGTTGGCACCGGCTCTGGTGCACTTGCGATCGCACTTGCATACCACATGACGGATGCCATTGTTACGGCCACAGATATCTCACAAGCGGCTCTTGAGATTGCGTGTGGTAATGTGAGCAAGCACTCTCTTGATGGACGCATTAACCTTTTCCGTTCAGATGTGCTCGACCATCCCGATCTGTCTGGATCATGGGACATTATAGTCAGTAACCCACCTTATATCCGTCAAGATGAGTTCGATGGATTACCTGACGACGTTCGGCTCTATGAGCCACGACAGGCCCTCGTAGGAGGTGTCACGGGATGTGAAATAGTACAACGGCTGGTGCAGCAGGCATCCGGCAGTCTCACGTCCGGGGGGTGGATGTTTATTGAAGTTGGACCCTCAACAGTGTCGGCGGTAGAAAAAATTATTTCTGATACGACGGAGTTAGTCGGGGCACCAACAGTGAAGGATAGTGCGGGACTGCCCCGTATCGTACAGGCCCGAGCGGTATAAGTGCTTTGCCCCTTGCAGAGTCCATTCTCGCTTTCTTTTGTAAGCACCGGCAGGAGCAGCTCTTGCGCGTGTGCGGATAATACAAATCTGGTCTTGCAACGGTACAGTGTGTGTTTGGTTTTGCTTGGACAAATAAAGCTTTCCGTTCCGGAAGACCTACGGTCTTTCCCGTAGGTCTTGTCCCATCAGTTCCATTGATGGTGTCAGTGGTCATTTTTCTTGGGCTCGGTTCTGCGGGTGGAACACTCTTAAGTAGGCTCCCCTGGTTTAATGGATTGTGGGTTGTCACGCTTCTTGTTGTATCTGGAGTCTGTGTTTTTCTGTCATCACAGGTACTCCGCGTTAAAAAGCACAGAATGGTGGTGTATCGTGTCGCGTGGTGGATTCTCCTAGTTGGTATTGGGTTTGCAATGTGTTGTTGGGCCTGGTGTTCTGCAAGGCTGTTTCCACGAAATGAATTTTCTTGGAGTCTGACAAAGTCTTCCCAGCCAGTCGTGGTTCGGGGGATTGTGGTTGTGGCTCCTGAAAAAATGAGAAATACACAAGGAATTCTCGGCAGCGGTAGATTTCGAGAGACGTCAGTCTGGGTTCTTAAGTTGAATGCTGCCAGAGATTTGCACCATTGGGTGCCGGTTTCTGGGCAAGCCCGGGTTTTCGTTGACGGTGAAGCCCAGACACTATCAGTTGGCACTCATGTGCAGGTCTACGGACGAGCCTTGAGGCCATCAGCACCGGATAATCCTGGTGAGTTTGATTTTCGTGAGCATTCACGGCTGAACCGAGTGTTGGCGATCATCCGAGTACGTGAGTGGTCTTCAATTGTTAAATGCCGGAATCAGTTTACGTTGTCCGCAGCAGGTTGTATTGATTGGCTGCGGCGGTGTTGTCGTAACCGACTTCATGCGATCGTGCCGGTCCAGAGTCAAGCACTTGCTGACTCGTTGCTTCTGGGGCTACGACGTGCCCTTCCGGAACAGACGATTCGGGCGTTCGCTGATACGGGAAGTATTCATATTCTTGCAATTTCGGGACTCCATGTAGGGCTGCTGGCGACTGCGGTTTTCCATGTGTTCCGTTTCTTGGGCTGTCCCTTGCGGACAAATTGGCTCATTGTTTCATGTGTCGTCACGATCTATGCTGGACTGTCGGGTGCTGCGATCCCTGTGCTGCGTGCAACATTACTTATGTGGGTTGCATGCACTGGGGTATGGATGAAGAGACGGGTTGCCGGCATCCATGCGCTTGCAGTAGTTGCTGCCATCTTGCTTGTGTGGAACCCTGTTTCGGTCGTGTCAATCGGGACCCAACTTTCTTTCCTTGCAACAGCAGTATTGATATCGGTCGGAGGTTGGTTTCGAGATCAACCAACGCGTGAGCCAATAGAACGATTGATTGAAAAGAATCGAGGGGCTTTCAGCAAAACAGCGCTTCGACTATTTCGCAGTCTTTATCGGTGTATTCTTTTGAGTGCTTCGGTATGGATGGCTTCCGTTCCTCTGGTAGCTTCTGAATTTCATCGATTTGTTCCAGTTGCTGTGGGGACAAATCTGCTCATTGCCGCCCTTCTTCCCGTTGTTATGGCCGTTGGTTTTGTCTGTCTCTTAACGACTGGGTTACCCGTGGGGTGGTGCACTTCGTTGGGCATGCTTGCAGGGTACTTGTTCGATACCCTGAAGTGGGTAGTCGCTGGGGTAGCGAACCTTCCCGCAAGTGCGCTACGGGTTCATGCGTTGCCGATGTGGTGGGTTGTGATATGGTACGTCGTTCTATCGATGTTTTTATTGCATCTATGCAACCGCTCAAGAGTGTTGAAGAAATCACGCGGAAGGCGTTGTGAGAGCGTGCACAGGGACTTGGATCGGTATGTCTTTCAACGGAAGATGTACGCATTTGGAATCTTTTTGTTTGTCTTTGGTATGGTGGGGGTAGGCCTGCAATTAATACCGCCGACTCTGAAAAAAAGCCAAATGACTATTGCAGCAATGGGCCATGGCTGTGGTGTCGTGCTCAAGTCTCGGGAAGGACACTGCCTCGTTTATGATGCGGGAAGACTTGGTGCGTCGGGGACAGCCCTGCGGTCACTTAGAGCAACACTGTTCAGTGAGCGACTTCATACGATTGACTATCTGGTGATTTCGCACGCTGACACAGATCATTTTAATGCCGTGCCGGGTCTGCTCGATGAATTCTCTGTAGAGCAGGTAATTGTGTCACCACAATTTCTTGCCAGTCCCTCTCGTTCTGTATCTGAACTCCAGAGTTTATTTGTTAAGCACAACGTGCCAGTCCGAACTGTTCTGAGTGGAGATGTCATTGCTGTTGGAAAATCATGTGTCGCGCGGGTTCTGCATCCACAACTTCCGACCAAGACGGGTGTGCAAAGTGATAATGAGAACAGCATTGTGCTTGATGTCGCAATTGAATCAAAACGGGTGTTATTGACTGGTGATATCGAAGGTGATGCACTAATCGCACTCTTACGTTCTGGCTTGCCACATGTTGATATCCTCGTTGCACCTCATCATGGAAGTAAAACGGGGCTTCCGCGAGAGATCGCATCTAAGGTGCAGCCAAGCGTAGTCGTTGTAAGTGGGTCTGGCGGACGCAGCTGGCCTTTTGTCTACCGTCAATTGCACCAAGGATGGATGGGCGTGCAGGCAGTATTGACAACCGCGGGCGAACTACCGTCAGATCGTGGCGCTGTGTCAATTACGATGTCTGATGACACGATGACCGTCCGTCAGTTCGCGCCCACAGGGTGGAGGAACGTTTTATAGATTAGGGAAATTTATTTCACGTTTTACTGGCGCCAACCGAATAGCTGTGAGAGGCTGCCGACAAGAGGATTTGACAGGGACGTATCAGCCGAACTTCCAATGGTTCTGACGAGATCAAAAGTCATGAGTCCACCCAGGAGTAAGAGCAGCGCACAGCAGATTAACCCGGTGACTTGCCAACTATTGAACTGCGTGTCGTCAAGGATGCCCATGAGTTGGGAACTCGAGAGCATGTCGGAAGCGTCTGTAAGTCGGTTTGCTTCTTGTCCTACTTCCTCGCCAAAGAAACTCGAGTCGCCTGGTCCGGCTGACTTGTCAAACATGGAGTCACCAGTTTGAGATGAAGCAAGGTCGGCTGATTGGCTTGGGTCATCTGGTGAGGAGCCTCCTACTGAGGAGCCCTCTGCATCGAGGTCAAAATCATTGGCAGTCCCCAACATAGTTGCCGCATCGGGGTCTTCTTCAATGTCATTGAGGAATTCCCCTAAATCGACGTCCCAGGCTTTTACCTCATCACCCTCAAGTGAAAGGCCCCCCTCCATAATGACGCCGCTCTCGCCAGAAATAGCACTACCAACATCTGAACCCTCAATGCTAGGGTCGGAATCAATAATACCGCTCGATTCGATGCCGCTTGTTTGGTTGTTTTCCTTTACTCCACTACCCTGAACAAGAAGGCTTCCGGATCCGTCAGTTTCTAACACTACTGATGCGAGGGCTTCATCGACGAAAATATCACTCGCAACGATACTTTCAATATCACCAGCAAGTGAATCACCGAGTACAAGGCTTTGCGCCGGTTCTTCCCCTCCAGCAGAAGGCTCGCTCCCTAGGTCGCTTAGATCGACGTCAATACCACTGAGTTGGATATCATCTCCGAGTACGACACTTTGGGCGTTCGCAATATCCTGTTCCTGTGATGAGTTGTTCTCTTTCTCCGCCCGAGATATTTCCTCATTGGTTCCAAGCAGCGTGGCCGGAACATCAATGTCTGACCCATCAAGGTCTCCACCGATCAATAATGATGCCTCTGCTTCTTGAGCTGGCAAAATACCGGTATCTTCGATCGCTGGTCCATCTTCAATATTTCCACTGTCTGCGAGCGAAAGCCCAGACTCGAGTTCAAGTTCTCCGACACCAATTTCGGAGCCGGGCTTCTCTTCATCATTTACATTTGCTGGAGCATCAGTAATTTTTTGCTGAGTATCGTTTTCTTCAGAAGTAGCGGCATCATCAGAGAGATCGAGTTCTAATCCATCGAGTGAGAGACCACTCTCATCTGGTGTTTTTGGTGCTGTTGCATCTGTCTCACCGATGTCTTTCTGATCCTCAAGATAACGGTCAAGCTCTTCCTGCTTGAATTTGTAGCCAGACGTATCCCTGAGTGCAAAAAGTTTTCGTTGGTCCACAAGTTGTTTCACTGCATCTTCTGAAATATTGAGATGTTCGGCCGCCTCTGCAATGTTCAAGAACCCACCAGCCATGAATCAGCCTGCCTTACTTGCTCAAAAACATAAATCTATGTCCATTATCGAACTCGACCATTCGATAAAGGAAAGTCTACGCGGCCGGATTGCCCCGATCCAGTCGGCAGAATCACCCTAACCAGCACGATTCAGTAGTTGTGGCTTCAGACAACGATTTACGGGGCGGGGGCGAGTTTCCTGAAAGTAGTTCTCAATTTGAGAAGGCTCGGAATAGAGTGGGCGTCACTTCGTGTTTTGAGGCGAAGGAGGAATTATTTTGATTGTGCTGCTTGGGGGCTTTGGTGTGGAGTCAATGCGAAGCATTTTTTTGATAGCGGCCGGTTTTGGGTCTTCTGCGTTAAAATCTTCGAGTTGAAGATCATAGGCAAGTGCACGAGTACTCCGCAACGAAACTTCACCACTGAGGGTTTCAATGTGATAGACGGCGAGTACTTGCCTTTCTGGGTCGATAACCAAGAGCATCTGTCGACCAGTATCAATTGGTGATGTCGAAACAAACAGGCCGTGCGCGTCCTCTGCCAGGCCAGTGGATGCGAAAAGGTACGACACAGCAAATGCCACTCCAGCAAAGCTTAGAACATGGTGTTTTCTGGTATTCATAGGTTTCGGTCTCGGGTGCATGTGGGGGTCTCGGTCGTTCTTTGAGCACGAGTTTGAAAACCTCTTTTCAGGAAAAGAAGATCCTCAGGCTGGCTGCGCCCTTTTGAATAGAGAAGTATTGCAGGGGAGGTGCGTCGTAAAACAGATCGAAATCTGGCTTTCCATGTTCTGCCATGCCCAAAGCCCAACACAGGCTTCCCTGTCTTGCTCAGACCTCCTCGTCTGCCTGCTCGCTACTGCTCGGGGCAAGAAATGCGATTGCACCGATTGTTTCGGTTTAAGCATTTAGGCAGCACGTTCCGATCAAGTAGATAAATCTGCGTTTTGTGCAAAAGAGAAAACATCGAACAAGTCCGTTCACGGAGGTGACCAGTGTCGTTCCTGACTAAGATATCGAAACTTTTACTTCGATCGCCCTTGTTATGGGGCACGGGTTTAGCCTTTTGCTTTTTTGCGTTAATTCAGCGGGGAGTTATCACTAACGAATATGTCGTTCGGTATCTCGCCGGGCACTGGGTTGAATATATCGAAGTCGGTCTGTTTTGCGTCGGCTTAAGTAGCTTGGCTATGAAACTGTCGAGCACGTTTCGCCAGAAGAGTAGTTTGACAACCTGTTCGCTACCCGTGGCTCTGTCTGGCGGCCAGCATCCCTCTGAGGCACAGGGGTTGGAGCGGCATCTCCTTGAAAATGTGAATGATGAGCAAAGCTACCTCGCAAAAAGACTCCGTGATGGTCTCGACTTTGTTACACGGACAGGGAAGGCCGATGACCTTGAAGATCATCTCAAATATCTTGCTGATGTGGACGGGGCTCGAGCTCATGCCAGCTACGGTCTTGTTCGATTTATCGTCTGGGCGATACCGATCATGGGATTTCTTGGAACAGTCATTGGAATCACCGTGGCGATCGCCAATCTGTCACCGACGGAACTCGAAAATATTTCAGGAGTTGTCGCTGGCTTGGGTACTGCATTTGATACAACAGCCACGGCATTAGCACTTTCGATGATATTAATGTTTACTCAGTTTGTCATTGAGCGAATGGAACAATCACTGCTCGATCAGGTTGACGAGCAATCTTGGGATTCGCTCGCCGGACGTTTCCAAACCGATGGAATTGCAGATGGGTCAGCGCTTGCTGTTGCAAGGCTCGGGGACGCCGTGGGACGAAGTTCCGCCCAACTCATTGAAGCGCAGACGCAGTCATGGCAAGAGCTTCAAAATGTTGCCTCAAGCAGCCTCGAGAATGTATTTGGTGGTCTTGGTGAGCGGCTTCGAGAAACGCTATCGAACTCACTTGGGGAGACTCTGGATGCCTGGAGCGAGTCGCTGGTTGAAGCTCATCGTCAATTGGCAAGCGAGCGAGACGGTCGCTGGGAACTTGCGGGACAGACGATGGCTGATGCGGCAATTGCATTTGATAAGCAGCAGGCAGCTGTCACAGATCAGGCAGCAGCGCTCGAGAAAGTCATCTCCATGTTACATGAGATTGTGGCGATGGAGCAGAAGCTTGAGAGCAATCTGAATGCGGTGACGGCTAGCGGCCGGTTTGAGGAGGCAATTATTTCACTCTCGGCGGCCACGCAATTGTTGGCAGCACGTAGCTCAGGGGTCTCTGGTGGTAAGCCTAGCGTTCTGGCCGAGGACACTTCCCCCGTTGAGAAAGTTGCATGAGAAGATCGCGTACACGAGATGGGATAGCTGTTTCGCTTTTCCCTTTTCTTGCAGTTTTGTTGTGCACGATGGGTGCGCTGCTTGTTTTATTGGTCCTGTTTGGCCACTCGATTGGTCAGCAGGACGAGAGCAAAGCTCTTGAGCAGGCGATGCAAATGGAAACAGAGTTGCAAGGGAGAGTAGAAAGTCTTTCATGGCGTCTTGAGCAATTGAAGGGTATGAGGGAAAAGACAAATGATGAACTTGAGACGTTGAGATTGCAGTTGGCCGGCATCGAGGAGAACTCAAGAAGCTTGTCAGCAGAGCTAGAGGATTTGCAGAAAGTACGAGAAGATCTTCTCAGCAAAGAAGCAGTTGCAGCCATTACAACTGATGAATTACGTGAGCTCGAGACAGAGTTGGCTTCAGCACGTGAATGTCTCGATGAAGCCAGGAAGGAGAAGGATTCAAATCCTCCGGCATATGCAGTCATTCCTTATGAAGGCTCATCAGGAACACATCGTCGGCCTCTTTTTATTGAATGTTGTTTGGACGGAGTGTTCTTGCAGCCCGAAGGTATTCGGCTGAACCCGGAAGATTTTGAAGGTCCACCAGGCCCGGGCAACCCATTAGCGAGTGGATTGCGTGCGGCACGAGAGTATCTCGCTCGGCAGTCCATCTCGGCAGATGATCCGGGTCTCCGTCCGTATCCCCTGTTACTTGTAAGGCCATCCGGTGTCATGGCCTATTACGCAGCACGAGATGCCATTGCGTCCTGGGGTAGTGACTTTGGGTATCAGCTTATTGAGGAAGATTGGCGGCTTGCCTTTCCTGAAAAGGACCTAGCTTTACGCGATATTGAAATGCAGGCAATCAATGAGGCTCGAGAGCGGTTGCAGTGGTTGGCACAGACTCGATCTGCGGTCCGGCGGAACAAGCCCGCGAAAAAACAATACCGAGCATCTTCAGTTCGTGGTGGTGCTGTCGCCGTTGGTGGGCCATCTGTTTTGGGGGACCAGTCTCAATGGGATTGGTCGAAGCAACAGGCGCAAAATGGCGTGTCGCGAGGAGCACGCAGTCTTCAGGGGCAGACAGGTAACGGAACGGTGGGGCAGCAGGCGTCATCAGTTGGGCCCGTTGGGCGTCCATTGAACGCTGGAGAGTTTTCTGGTGGCAGTCAACTTGGAAGTGGAAGCAGTACTACCGGGATTGGATACGGTCGTGGCGCGGCAACAGAGACGGGTAGTCTTACCGGTGACTCACGTGTCGCGCAGCAGGTCGGCAAAGATGGTGGTTTGCAGTCCGGTCAATCGCACTTCGGAAACGGTTCGGGCAATGAACTGGCATCATCAGACGTTGGGTTTTCTGATGGGCATGGTACATCAGACGGCGGCAGGGGAAACCAGTCGAAGGGGGCAGTGAACGGTTCGCCTAGCGGGACAGAACAAGGCTCCTCAGCGAATCAGCAGGGTTCAGGTTCCAGTGAAGGTGGAACAGCTTCTGGTATGTCTTCGTCACCCTCTTCGCAAAGTCAGGGTCTTGCCGCAGGTGGTAGCGGTAGCAGTGGTGGCGGTACTCCGAGCACTGCTGCTGGAGGTATGCCGATGCCAATTGGTGTTCAAGTCGGAGCAGATTCGGCATCATCTCAGACGGCAAACGGGACCTCTGGGCAACAGCCCAGTGCCGGTGGGTCACTTGCTGGGGTCCGGGGGAGTGACTGGGCCAGTTTTGCAACATCACAGCGATATATACCCCTCACCCGGCCAATTCAGATTGAGTGTGCTGCCGATGAGTTACGTCTGTTTGACGATAGCGGCAGACGTGTTGTTTATCGAATTCCAATCATGGGGCCAACCGATCAATCCATTGATTCTCTTGTTCTAGCGATTCGGAGACGGGTTGACAGTTGGGGCCTCGCAGGAGACCGGCTCTACTGGAAACCTGAGTTGGTGCTTACCGAAACCGAGGACGGCGTCGGGCGGCGCAAAGATGTGCAGACGCTTCTCGTAAACAGCGGTATTGAAACGAGGCAAAAGCAGGACTCGGATACTGTCAGACCGTTGCCTCCCGCGCAGCCAAAGACGAGGCGTCTCCGCCGCACAGCACAGCTTGAAACAGCAGCCACGATGCCGGAGGTGGGTTTATGATGAGACAACGTGGAAGCCGTACCGATGCAGGAAGTCAGGATTCATTTCTTGACATTGTGACGAATATTGTCGGAATCCTCATCATCCTTGTGATGGTAATCGGTGCTCGTGTTCAAAGCATTTCGATCAAGCCAAAAAAGGTCACTAGTCCCAATCTCGAAAAGTTGATGATGGAAGTTGTACGACTGGAGGATGCTATCGTCGCGTCTGAAAGTGAACTAGTTGATCTTGATGAGCAAAGCATACAACTTGCCGGCACTGTCGCGGATGCTGGAAATGCGAGAATCCACCTTGCGACAGCCGTTTCAGCGGCTCGATGGGAAGTTGAAGATCAGAAACAGAAGGTTGACAAAGAGAAGTCCGAACGAGTCGAGAGAGCCGCTGAGCAGCAGCGGATAAAAGATGAAATAGCGCAGTGTAACCTCGAGGCGGAAGGAATTGCCCATGCTCCACAATCAACCAAGGAACTCCTTGCTTATCCGACACCGGTTGGTCGAACAGTAACGGGAGATGAATTGCACTTCCGTCTTGCCGCTGGCCGTATTTCGTACATTCCGCTGACTGAGTTGTTTGATCGAGCGAAAGCACGAACACAGAGGAAGAGCGGGAGTTCTCTTTCGTCAATGGAATCGAGGATTGAAACAGTTGGACCAGTTCTAGACTATGCACTTGATTATGTCATCGAGGTACAGATTAACCGAAGTGCCGGTCAGGTGTACGTTCGTAGTCGCGAATGGGTTGTGAAACCCGCTCGGTATGACATCGGTGAGACATTAGATGACGCACTCGCACGGCAGTCACGTTTTCGGAGTATTCTTTCGGGCGTTACGCCAGCAACAACAGTGACGCTGTGGTGTTATCCGGATAGCTTCGAAGAGTATCGGGCCATCCGTGAGGAGTTGCATCGTCTCGGCGTCTCTGCTGCCTGTCGTCCGCTGCCAGAGGGTGCGCCAATCGGTGGTTCAGCCGAGGGAAGTAAGTCGGTCGCTCAATAAGTATGCTTGTGCAGTGTTTTAGAGCACAGCATTTTGGATCAGTTGTGTCACCAGCGGCAGAAGTTGTTTTTTGCGACTGACTATGTTCTTGAGCGCGTAAAGACCCGGGTCGATTCTCGGGTAATTAATTTCTTCCCAGGCCTCGGTTTCCCGTGATAAAAGAAGAAGTGAGCCATTGCTCACAACATCGGTAATCAAAAGTGCCGAGAAGTCAAGTCGGTGTTGGTCGGCATAAGCAACCAGTGCGACTCGGAGTTCATCCTTTCTTTCCCAAAAGAGATCGAAGCCCGTTTCTTCGATCTGAGAAATTGAGAAACGGATGTCTCGTTCCACAAATTCCTTGCAATCTTCTTGGACGACGCCATCAGGTGTGCTCGTTCGGAGCGCTGAACCAATCTCAAAAAAGGTTCGTGCAAAATCATCGAGGTCAACGGAGCATCGTGGCTTCAGCCATTCGAGTATCGTCCGGTCAACAGTGGTGGTTGTTGGACTCTGTAAAAATAGCGTGTCAGAGATGATTCCAGAGGCCATGCACAGTGCAATTGGCTGGTCCGGTTCGATTCCGGCGTCTCGATACTGTCGTGCGACGAGTGTGCAGGTCGACCCAACGGGTTCGTTCACAAAACGAATTGGTTGTGACGATTTCAAGCCACCCCCAAGCCGGTGATGATCAAGGACTTCCAGAACATCAGCCTCCTCAATTCCAGCAACTGCTTGCGTGAGTTCATTGTGGTCAACCAGAACAAGTTTTTGGCGGGGTGGGTTGATGATGTCTGACTTAAATGAGATTCCGGCAAGGAGCCCGTCGTCACCAACAACGGGGAAGACAGGTTGTTTCGAACGTTCGACAATTCCCCGTGCCTCTGACACTCTCATCTTTGCTGGCAGGGTAACAACCTGGCGGTTCACTGCAGGGTCAATAAACTGAGAGGAGCGGATCCGCGTCGTTGTGTTGACGGTATCAAAAGGACTCAATAGAACCGACACGCCTCGAGCTCTCGCCAGTTCTATGAGTCCCGGACTGAGGTCGAAACCCCCTGTTATCACAAGCCCACGAACACCCTGTTCAATCGCTGGAAGCTGGATTGTTGGTCTGTCACCGCAGACGACGATGACACGATCTTTGTCGAACTGCTGCATTCTTGCAGTGAAGCCGTCAGAGCTCATTGCGCCAACCATAACAAGAAGTTCATCGCTTCGTTCAGGATCAACTTCATGCTGGAAAGACCCACCAAGGGCTTCTGTGATTTTCTTGAGATTCGTTGTGACAGTTCTTGATTTAATTGGGTCGCCCTCATCGCGGAAGAGAAGTTCCATCAGGTCAAGCACTGACAGAACACCAACGACCCGGTTGTCCTCGTCAACTACGGGAATTGCTCGTAGGTCCCATTCCTGCATACGTCGATATGCTTCGAAGAAGGCATCGCCAAAAGAGGCAGTGATGGTTTCCTTTCGACAGATATCTTCCGTCTCAGGGCGTATGTCCATGATTATTCTTGGAGGAGCAATGCCAGCCGTTCTGAGGACATATTCTGTGCGTTTGTTTGGTGCTCCACAGCAGGCAGCAAGTGCATCGGGTTGTCCCGTTTGACGGAGGAGGTCAGCGTAGGCGATTGCAGAACAGATTGCGTCTGTGTCGGGGTTTCGGTGTCCAAAGACATAAAGGCTCATAAAAATATTTCTTGGGGAAGATGGGTTTGTCGAGTGAATTGCGAGTGATTTGTGCTTAAGTGTCCGTGGTTAGTTTTTGCAATTCCCGTGGTGGATAAGCTGACGGCGGTTCGCAAACATTTCCCTTGATTTTTTAGTTCAGTTTGACTCTTTTGTTCTGTCTTAATTCATCGATTTGGCTCAGTGTCAGATCAAGGTTCAGAAACGATGGTATTTGTAATTCACCAACTTTTTTCTCCATGCGAATAATTCTGCATTGTTCTTCAGTTGCTTCAAATGCACCGAAGATGATTAAATTGCTGTGTATGAGTATCACAGATAAAACACGATCGGTTAGGCTGCCAGCTTTTAGAAAAACAAAATCCGCCCTGCATTGGGATATTCGAGATGCTGTTTCTAAATCAAACGGCACTGTTTTATTGAAAATGATTCGGAGATGTTCGGGGAAAGTATTTACGGCCCCAAGGTCATGCTCGGAAAATGTTTTTTGTAGACTAAGTTCTATTTTCGGGTCCTTAAGCAGCTTTTGTTTTTGAGACGAGATTTTTCGCTGTAACTCTGTCGTTGTATCTACAGAGATGTTCTTAATGTCAGGTTCCGATAGTCTCTGCATTACCTCTGGATCAATTGTTTCAGGTGTCATGATGGTAAATCGGGCATTGCCATCTTTGAGTATTTCAACAGCTCTTATTGAAAGTGCTGCACCCGAATCAAGTTCAACATCTATAGGGAGATGAGCAAGTTGTTGTGCTTTAGTTGTGTTGAGTTTTTTTAGAGAAAAGAGTCGCAATGTTACATGAGTTCTTTTTTCTAGGTTCTTAAGGCCATTGAATGGCAGTGATTTAAGACTACGGAGAGAAATCCTTTTGGGATGCTTTGTAAGCGACTGAAATACTTTAGCGGTTGTAGTTTCTATATTGTCTAACATTAAAGAGCCCTTGTGATGGCCCAACTCTTCAGCTGCTTCTTCATTGAGTTCAGTTAACCCACCAAGGTGTAAGTCGTGGTTTCCAATAAGTTCGTTGGCGGAGGTAGCAGAAAGTTTCTTGATTCCATTGAGGGACAAGGTATTGTTCGTGACGGCATCTCGCATGCACCTTGCGAGCGTAGGTGAGAGTTCGGTTAACTTGTCAGAAAACTCTCTTAATTCTTTTGCAAAAAAGCGGCCCTGTAATTTGAGAGGACAGTCGTCCTGAAAGAGATTGTCGAGCCGGAGTATCCCTGGTGTCGTTGCGAGAAGGTTAGCGGCTGGCGCTTCAAGAGAGGAAATGCCATTGAGAACAGTGGGAAGGTTCCGGTTTTTGATCACATGGGCAACTTCTGTGGGAATTTTTCGAAGGCCACAAAGTGAGATTGGCGCACTGATATTTAGATATGCACCGTGCCGTTTGGGAGATATATCTTTTAAACCATCAAGGTAAAGAAAAGTTAGATTTGACTCGAAGGCCACCTTGTTATCTATGTCTTGCAAGGTCATCACATCTGGCAGGTGTAAGTTGCCATTAAAAGCTAATAGCTCAGACAGTATGTCTCGGCTAAGGTGTGTTAATTTTCG
>CBFIHW010000047.1:0-18316 GCA_965662325.1 uncultured Pirellulales bacterium
GCTTTTGATAAAAGAACGTCACCCCCGTTTGGTCAGACAGGGGTGGCGTTTTTTTGACAACAAACTGTCTGAATAGATAATGCACTCAACATTTCGCGTTATAAGGTTCGTCTCACATGATTCATAAAAGACTTCACCGAATCGTTCGATCAGACAGCATTGTTCGAACAGACCGACCAAAAGACAAGGCATTCAGTGCCGATGATTGGCTGGTGGGAGTTGTGGTGGCTGCCTACTTTACTGGGATGGGGCTCCACGGCCTCTTGTTTCAAAGACTTTATATGACGGCGGGACATGGCGAGTGGAAATCCCACCCGAGGTCTGGATATACGTGGACGGGTCAGGCCGCTGTTCTGTTAGGGATAATCTATATTGCCTTTGGAATAATGTGTTCTACAAAAGTTATCCTTGCTGACAACTTGTCACGACGTTTGCGGATTATTCACTTCATTACGAGTGTTGTGATTGCCATCTTCTTTTTCTCTATTGGGGATCAACGCCCATAACGACCTTGCCAACGATTTAACGATTGTTGTGTCCGTAGCAAGAACGGGAGGTGCGAGTAGGCAGAAGACGGTGAGGGTTTTTCATGGGTGTATTGTCTGATGGTATCTCAATATTGCTTTCTTTTCATTCTCGGTGTACAAAACTTCTTTAATCATCATAGGCGGCTTGATATTCCACCCGACAGTGAGTTTATTATGACGACTAAAGATGCACGAGAAACCAGTGCAATGTCAGCAATACAAGAGCTGATGATGAATCTTCATCAAGCATTACAGCAAGAGAAAAAAGGTGATTCTAGAGACAGTTGAGTGCTCTTTGGGTAAAGAAACCCGTCGTCTTGTTTCCCTAAGCCCCCTTCGCATAACCGAGTTATTGCAGGGAAAGGGGTAAAGTCAGTGGGTTGCTTTGGCAATTAGCCTAATTATCGTTAACGCAGCGGTATTCCTCTGGGCTTTCACCCACTGCTAGCGCTACTGGAACCAGTGCGCTGCGGGGGTGCGGGTCAACCCACCGCCCCCCAAAGCCCTTTCTAATAACTGAGTTATTGCACGGCTGGTCTAGCCTAGGATTTCGCAGTCCTGTCGGCCTACCGGCAAACAGACCCCCAGTAAATAATATTGCAAATTAATTCACGCTGCTCATTGTGCAATGTACCGTCAGAATTGGTGTTCACCTGAACCAGCACCTCAGCAACCGCCATCGCTGCAAACAGAAAACAAAGAAGACTTTGCAGCTGCTAACCTGCTGACAAGCCAGCCCAACTGTCTTTGTAGCGGTCTGATAAACTGCACACTGTTACACAAACCACAGGAGGCAACGCATGCCAAAAGTAATAAGATCAATCGATACAAAGAGCTTTATTATCGGCGTACTTTCTGCCGTTCTTATTGTCATGGCAATGGGTGCCACTACACAGACCGGAGCAGTTACCGTTGGGAGACGCCACTACGAAGGGGAAGTATCAATTGAAGGAATCCCATTTGCGGTGGAAGACGGAAAAATTTATTTCATAAAATCAGACCGATAAAAAGCCCATAAGAAAGAGTACCGACTGCTACTGAAGTTTGCTCAAGAACTGAACCATCATGATTTTTTGGTGCGATTGGTCTGATGGCGGTCTGTATTTTTCAAGTCGGTGACTTTCTCAACTTTTACGTCAGACCAATCTATGCAAGGTGACCCACCACAACTCGAACCGGAAGACGACGAGTTCTTTGATTCGCACGAGCACGAGGGTTTTTCCACGCTGCCATTTTTTCATTATTTGCCTGCACCATTGTTATGGTGATTACGCAATCTTTCTAAGCTATATGTTTCTTGGGTATGTTTAAGCTGTAGGTATGGTGGTGGGTCAGACAATCTGGACGACGTACTCCCTACGCCACCAAACCAATATGGGGACCAACGATAAGATTTCTGTTTGTTGCCATGCTGGTGTCTGTCACTTTGGGCGGATGTTCGCACAAGGTGTCTATTGAGGATTTAGAAAGCTTTGAAACAACAACAAGTACACAGGACGATGTTTTAAGAAAAGTCGGGAAACCAAACAAAAAGTTACATACTGAAGATTTCATTGTGTACGCATACTAAATAGATGGTGA
Organism: uncultured Pirellulales bacterium; assembly: GCA_965662325.1. Classification (GTDB taxonomy): domain Bacteria; phylum Planctomycetota; class Planctomycetia; order Pirellulales; family UBA1268; genus UBA1268. The sequence goes on from CBFIHW010000047.1 coordinate 2,109, forward strand.
GGAATATGTTCTGAATTTTGTTACCACACCTGACGGATACAGATTCCTAAAAACTTCTAAACTAACAGACGCATTTCGAAGCTTTTTAAAAGAGAAGTATGAACATCACACGGAGGAACCTTTTCCGCTTGCTTGGGAATAATACAAAAGGGCGGCAACGAATAACCGCTGCCGCCATTCTTCTGTCTAAGGCCGGTGGCATTTTGATTGTTTCGCTTTCTGGCTCATTCATCCGCCGTCCCAAATTCGTAACAACAAATGCGGACTTCCTGCGTGCAGATTTTCGAAAACGTCAATCGGCCCTGAACCAGCTGTATCTGCGGTCGTAATATCTCTACGCAACCTAGCCCATCCGTAGTTTTCATGGTTCCTGCGAGCAGAACTTTTTAGACACCTTGGCAGACTATACAGAAAACATCTGTACAACTGCTTCAAAGTTAGCCTGCAGTTGGCTGAAATACATCTGCCAGAATTCTTGCCATTCCATGACTTCCCCTCACTTACAGTACTCTTGACAGGTTCCCACTGCGTTTCCCTATTCTAATAATACAAGGCTTGCCGAGGGCGAATCAACATCTGTTTGTCGTCGATTTAGACCAATTCCACCGTTTCCACCGGTCCAGTACCAATAAAACGGCTATTAGTTACGTGAACCACATGACACGGCAGTGGACATTTTTAAAGAATTAGGTTCCACACCTCAGCAGAGGCAGGTGCTAAATTTTTCAGTTGGGTACGACGCTGTTGAGGTTGATGATGAGACTCTTACCCGCCTCGATCTTTCGCCGATCGACGGTTTGCTTTAGCCTTTTTAAAATTATTGAAAACATGTCAAGCAATCAGCGGTTTCTAGGTAGCCGGTAGGACAAAATAGTCACTTTGAGAAAATTTAATCTAGAAACCGTAAGTAGTTTTGCGTTGAATTGTAATTTGGCTATGGAGTTGCCATTCATTCAAGAAACCCAATGGTTTGTGCAACGTTTATTACCTCATTTACAAAGAACACAGCACTCGTCTGAATGAGATGGTATTTCAATACATATCTTTGTTACCTTGACGCAAAGAACGAAAGTACGCCCTCAGACAAAGGTGCCCATTGATCAATCACCCCTTATGTAAAGCGGATAAGAAACTGGCTAGGCCGGGGTCTTATACAAAACACCGCCGCGGTTTTGGTTGCAAGACGTAACAAGATCGCGAGGCACTAGCAACAGCATCACATGTGTCGCAAGACTGCCTGCGGGTATGCCCTAGGGGAGTCTACGAGTGGGGGAGTGACTCAACCCTAGGAGCAACCGCATGCAAGATTAGTATAGGTTCCCAATCAGTCAGTGGAATGCTACACATAGAAATCTAATATTTGACTCAACCAAACTACGAATGTTCTAGCTTCCTGCGATCAGCTTCAAAAAGCGTTTGTTTGTTGCATTACTCCACGCTTTAAATAGCAGCTTTGGAAAACGAACCTTTTAACGATGTCAGACTGATAGGCCGACATTTATCGAAGACAAAAAACTAGAAATCACGAGATGAACTCTACCAGCCTGGTGAATCAATGGGCACTATGTGATTTGAAATAGTACGAGGAAAAAAGTGAAACTACCGGAAGAAATCTCACGTCAGTTCATAGAAAAACTCTTGTCACGACTGGAGGAGCTCGACGAAAACCAACAAGATCTTTTTTTCAATAGCTTCCTGGACAACCTGGAAATGGAAGTGGATGACCGGTCCGTGTATGACGAAGGTCGCCACTATGCAGAAGACGCGTTAACGCAGTGTGAGGCCTTCGAATCTGAGAGCGACAGGGAAAAATTTCTCGCAGATATGTTCGCAAGTCTGAAAACTCTCGTAGAGGCAGGTTCGCATGTTGCCTCTGATGATACTGAAGAATAACACGAGAAACTTTTCTGAAAACAAAGATAGCGAAGAACACTTGGACGGCAAGTCAGACGCAGGAACGGGTTGGCTCCATTACCCCAAAGCTCTTTTTCATGAATCTTCTAGTATCTTGACCGTAACGTTCTTACTCTTGTTATCTCAAACGTCTGAGGCAGATCATCAATAATCGTCTACTGCCTGTTCTTGTTTTGCCTGCGATGCATCACGTTTTGCCTTTGCTTCTTGGGTCGGCTCAGATACATGCTTGCCGTACCCCATGAAAACCTGTGACGTAATGACGCCCATCCCGGCAATTAATGTCACCACAACACCACAAACAAAGAGTGTGAAATCATCCATTAAAATATCCGCCTAACGCGAGGATGCTTGGAACCCATAGCCCAACAAAAATTCCTTGTTCCTTCGCAACCGCTGGGTCACCAAGAAACCAAAGCGATACGCTTAAGACGAAGCTTGCAAACGCGGCCACCAGAAAGAAGACCTGATTTTTTTTCATTATTTTTCCTTTGCACTGAGAGGCATTCAAACGGTTACTCATCACGCGTTTCGTGACTGATAGTTCACTGTAGAGTGTTACGCCGCAAAGACCATCCGACTGTCCTGGTTTGTTCGCTTCCACTAGAAACAACATTGTTCTGGTCATGGCCAAAACACCAAAACAAGCAGTCTCAGTAAATTACACAGACTGTTCCAACCACCATTGAGACAAACAGCCATGCATTGTGGTGATCTGAATGTTCTTTTTTTTAACCTCGCACCTGCTAAGAATGTCTTCCCTGTATGGGTGTCAATACAGCAAAGAGAGTTTGATGGTTCTCCAACAGGCACAGGGCGTATCTCATAACACGTTGTTGGACACTAGATGTGGCAATCCGGATAATGGGCAGCTTTAACTCGAACGCCACCATAATCTTTGCTGCGACGGGTTTACTATTTCTACAATCATCATGGCTTTCTGTAAGCGCGTTAGATGCCCGACATTTTGCTAAACCAACCGTTTGGCTATTCGTCTCATTTGCTTCTCTGAATGCTGAACTCGCAGCTCTTCACACAAATCTCATAAATGAAAGCCCTGTTTTTCTTCCCGTCTTTTTTTGAACCTAATTTGTCAGACCTTCAATTTCGCGCGGAAGGTTTTATAGAGCAGTCGACAAAATTTGCATCCATTCTTTACAATCGGGGCTATGAAAAAAATTAGCTTTATAAGTGAGTCGGTTACGGAGACAGGTGGTGTTTTTGAAGACCTTGACGCAATACGGGAATTGAAAAACGCTGTCTCAAATCCTGATATTTATTTTACCGGGGAAGAATCTGTTCAGCGAACAGCATTGATCCATGAACGCCCGGACGTATTGTCAGAGGCTCAAAATTCGTAGTGAACTTCTAAGCCTGCCTTCCTAAAAGCCTGCCTTCCCAAAAGCCTGCCTTCCCAAAAGCCTACCCTACAAATAAAGGGCTACCATTTTGGAAGAGAAGTAGAAATTGATTCACACCTGCAACCTGCAAGTACCACACCCTCAAGACACAAACCTGGTCATCCCATTAAGTAGAAATACAGGGAACCAAATAATTCTAAATGGTTTCCTTATAGTAGATAAGAAAGTACAGAGCTGCCGAAACAACAACCACAGGGATAAAGAGACCACACCAGAAATAGAGTGACGTCACTCGATATCGCCTCATGGCTGCATGTGCTTTACTATGTGACTTCAATTCGCGCAGAGTTATCCACCATAACACTCCAAAAAAAGCAATGATGCAACCTGCCGACAGCGCTATACACAGTACCGATGTGTTCTGTGATATCCATTGGTTTGAAACTGCCGTCGTAGTGGATGCCCCTACAAGAAGGCCCACACAAAATATTACGACACTAAAGCGAGCGAGCCAGTGGCGTTCAGGCGCATGAAAATAATCGCCGCTATCAAGCTCTTCTGTCTTTGGTCCATTGTGTTGATCTGGCGAATCAGCAACTAAATCAAAATCATGGTGAGAATCCGACATAACTAAATTCCCCATTGATTTTTACATTACCCGTTGGCAGCTAGCGTAATGACTCTGCCAAAAATATGCGAGAAGCCATTTGCTGATGCCTGAAAAGTAATTGTAACTCAATGATTTTAAACTCATCATGTGCTTTCCGAACGATGCGAAGGTACGAACTATCCACCTATTCACAAAATTCGTACGGTTTCTTGATAAATAGGGAATTCTTCGAACCTAGACACCTAGGATGTCGTAGTAATTATATCAGATTTACAAACCCGTACAGAGGCATAACTATGAGCGCCGTACCCCTCACCGACAGCCTTCAGGACATCGCAGAACGTAAAGAGTGGATACAAAATTCTCTTAAACAATTAGGCATAGCCGGAGTGTATGCCTGTGGGATTCTAGTTTTGTCCACGGTAGCTTTTTTGGGCAGCAAATATTATCTAAGTCAAATACCACTTACGCTAACAGACCAACAATCAATAGCCACCAACCTCCCTACGAAGTAACAACATTATCTTTTTCCGTGTGTCTTGGTTGTTTTTGGCTAATGAAATGCCAGATGAAGGTCTGTGAACTCGAGAATCTATCGCGCATCAAGAAAGCGGCTGTTCCCCTGAACCAGTATCAATACGTATCGGGTGTCATTTCGTTCGGTTTCTATTTGATCAGATGACTAATGCGAAAGAGATGCCGAACCACCTACTAGTATTAACCGCCCCTTCAGATACGTCTATTTAAATCTCTTCAAACTCCGTTGAAAGTCGTCTCATATTCTCTACACCATAGAATTCCAAGAATTTAACGCGATCACTAGTTGTGGACGGCACTGTTTCAACATCATCCAGAAAAGAGTGCAGTCTTAGTGCAAGGGGCAGGGGCACCCCTATGACCTCTGCCACATCTTCAATGGGATAGCCATACTCTGTGGTGTACAGGCGAATGCTTTCTGAAACTTCTATGAGATGCTTTAAGCGAAGGTCATCAAAGTCGAGCTGGATTCTCTGTGTCTCCAACTTTGACCGAAAACCAGACAGTTTTTCGCCAAGATTCTTCTTCCATATGGGTTCCATCTTGAAACTCCTTCCCTTGATCGTTCCCCAACACGTTCTAAGCAGAATTGATTTCTATCATGTTTTAACTCGACGGTACCGCTTCAATCATCCATAACTTTTGTAACCGTATTTTTTCAACACGCTGAATCCCCTCGCTACAACACTCCCCCATCTCGGCTGAAAATGCGTTGTGGACACACCACGGCCAATACATCGTACTACGCACCATCAGCACACATCGTTCAGTTGGTTTTTTCAGAAATTTCTCTGGCTCGCATACCAACACGCCTAAGCTTGGTTTGTCTCTCTCTTTCACTCTTCGCAAATGAACCTGGCTGTACTCGATATTGAAACCACTTTATGCAGGGTGCCAGAGCACACGCCAACCTACACTTCAACGCTGACAGGAATGCCGCTGACTTTTGTAGATTTGTTGTTCGTTTCACGATTTCGCTAAATTGATAAGAACTCTGATCTCAATACGAATTTAAATTCTCACCTTCTCTACTATGAGTTGTAATTACAGGAATCTACTTTGTTAATCTAAGACTGATAACAAACTGGTTGAATGCTGCTTGAATTTTTCACGGCATTCGTCATGCTCTGGACTTAATAGCCTCCGGCCCATGGGTTATCTCACTCTTGGATAGTTTCAGTGGTTAAAACTGGTTGTAATAAGAGGAAACAACACACACCTCTTTTGCTAAAATTTTTGAACAATTGGAGCCGGTGATGACCGCCAGAAATATATATCGTTCATTCCGTTGGTGTGGATTTTCCGCACCCTTCATTCATGCCACAATCAGTCACGCACAAGTTGTCAAACGGCTTCTTGACAAGGGAGAGCTCATCAGCAAAACCATTGAAGATGTCGCACAGACAAAAGCCGAGGCAACAGAACATGTTGTATTTATGGTTGTTGCCGGCGTTGTACTCTCTGTTGCCTTGATTGCCGCAGCTCTTTACTTTCGTGGATCGCAACATAAAGATCCCTGATGAAAACGCATTCTTTAGAAAATTGCGTTCACGTTCCAACAACCAGCATCCGAGCGTCCTACCACCACGGTTTGTTTGGTATTTAGGTGACCACGTGTCTAAAGCGTTAATACAGCTGTTTGCCCCTGTACAGCACCCACCTTTCGAAAATGTTGCCCAGACACCTTGCCACTGCGTATGATTAATCGAACACCGATCAACAGCCGGTCGAGACCGCTCCCCCTTTGAGCTGATCTCCCGGCTGTTGCTTTTTAAATACTGGGTTCACTAATCAGCTTTCAGATTATCAAGAGTCAACCAGTTATTTTCGGGACAGGACTATATTGGTTCAGAGGATTGACCATTCCGCTGTTTATGCAACTCAATGGCCAGATGGGAGACACATGCGAAGTACTCGCCCCAACTTGCATATGTATCTGGTGGCTCAATATTCCACTGACCATACCCATCGGGTGGCAGGTCAACCTCTGTTGATCCCATATCATTCGGCCTTTGCATATGCATCTCTTTTCTGAATGCCAAGAACATTCTCATTCAGAATAAGTCTAGGCCACTGACAAAGTCTGGATTAGTTTGAAAAGTTTTTGACACAAGCGGCCGGACTCAAACACCTGAAACGTTTCATTTTTTGTTGTGTCCACTATGGTTAGCCTCGTTTCGCTAAGTGGATAAATTCCCACTTTTTCTTCAAAAAACAGGGGCCACGCCATGACGAGCAACCTACCAATTCTGGATACTTCTACCATTCAGGGCACACTGCCAGTCGGCAGGTATATTGTTGAACATTCTTTTTCCAAACGGATGATGCACGTTCCACTTCTAATGGTATTCAACGCAATGCGCAGACCCTTGTAGTACATATGTAAAGGACTTACCAATGACCACTAAAGAATGGGGCGTTCTCAGTTTCTTAGTTGGCATCGCGGTGGCCGGCCTTCTCCGTGAGGTGCCATCTAGTATTTTTTGGATTGCCGTTGGTTCATTTTCCTGCTCACTGATTGCATATGGCGTGTGGCATTTTTATATTCATCCGTCTCAGAACATCCACACACGCAGTCCATTAGACGGTTAACAAATGCCACACGAAACTTAGAGAGGTTCCTGAACTCTTTTCGTTTCACCGTTGAGGATGTGGATCCACCCCGGACATTCCCATACACACTGCCACTAGATTATCTTCCGTTATCGCACTCCGTGACTTACCGTAACACTCGGAGTATCGGACTTGCGATGGTCGTATCACCTGGTCTATTGAGGGCTCGCACAATATCGAATGTGAGCAGTCCCCCAATGAGCAAAAGTGCTGCACAGCAAATGAGTCCAAGTACATGCCACCTGCCAAAACGGACTCCGTCAACTAAATCCAGTGAGTCTGGCGAATCGTCATCTTCAATATTGTGTTGTTCCCGCTCAGGCGATTGAGCAGTCTCCTCTTCTGTAGTATCCAGGCTCTGCCAAATTGTTCCCTCTTGAGGAACTTGAACCTCCGGAACATATGCCTTTTCAGGCTTGTAGCCCTCAGTCACCGAAACCGAAGTCCCACTTAGGTCTCCTGTTCCATTCCCAAGCGTGAGAGTACTGTTCTCAGAATCAGCACATGTAAGAAAGCTTCCGAGGTCTACATCCCAGGGTTGTACCAGATCGCCCTCAAGTGAAATACCGCCCTCCAGTGACACTTCTTCATACGCATCACCCGCGGCTGCAATCCTGACACAGTATGTAAGGCGGGCCTTGTCTTGCTGCGCACATGTACAGAGGGGGCAGGGGTCTCCAATACGAGGGACACTATCGTGCAAGATTCCTTCGCATCCAGTCTTACAACGAACCAACCAACCGAGGTCTTTCGCTTCCCGTCCTACGGAACCTTTATTGTGGCTATTCATTTTCTGATGCCTCTTTTCAGATGAGTCTCATTCCCAAACCCTTGCTCACATCCCTCCAAACATTCTACGTGCCAAATAGTACCTTCCGCCGAAACCCTACCGCAACGCTTATTTCCTGAGGCAAACTCAAGCCTTTCACTTTCTTTTCAGGACAATCGCCAAACAAGTTATTTACGCGGGAACTTTTTTGAATCTGTAGTCGCGGAATGAGGGTGCTAGGTGTTTTTGCCCCAACGCCAGCGTGGTGGCTCACCCGTCTTCCACGCGACAATTCCAAAAATTGTGGTTGCCACGGTAACTACAACTGTAAACCAACCCGGAAGTCGGTGCGGAGGGACAAATATGGATGCCAGAACGAGAATCACGAGGTACGTACACATGACACACCAACCTTCCCAAGTCGCTGGTAGGCCCCACCCCCATCCATATTGTTTTGTATAAAACCAATACCTGTGCTTCATGGCAACGCCTCTTTCGCAGTATCCCTTCTCCTGCTTTTACAGGATGAGACTTTATCAAGTCGTTTTGTTGGCGTATACAAGATAGCTACCACTAGGCCGCCCTTGAGACACAGGAGACCCCCATGGCTTCAGTACCACCAAGTTTAATGAACTTCACACGAGAGTGTCTCTCCCGAGGTGTTGAAAGGAAGGAAATCAGACAGGCACTTATTGATGCTGGTTGGACGGATCGAGAGGCAACTGCTGCGCTTGACAGTTTTGCAGAGTCACCACTTCCTATACCCGTACCAAAAAAGCGGGTGAGTAGTGGTCCTCGCGAGGCGTTCCTGCACCTCCTCGCACTGTTCCTTCTCTACATGACGGCATTCTCAACCGGGGCTATTTTCTTTCTGGCGATTGATATCTTTATAAAAGATCCCGCAAGCCGAGCTTTCTTCGATCTTGGTGGCTTTGCGCGTTTCAATGCAGCTGTTCTCATTTCCAGCCTACCAGTACTCGCTCTTGTCCGTCGGGCAATCATGCGGGACGTTGCCCGCAATCCGGCTTCTCGCATTGCTCCGGTCGTGCGAACACTTGCTTATATCACACTCCTGATCACGAGTCTGATTATGGTCTGCGACATGATAGTCGTCTTGATGGGATTCTTGAATGGTGATCTGACGCTCACGTTTATTCTAAAAAGTGGCGTTGTTCTGCTGCTCGCGGGCGGTATTTTTCTCTGGTACATCAGCGGCCTTACATTCGAAGAAAAAATGGGTGACTCTCGGCCAAAGGTACGGCCTATTCAGGAATCTCAATGGCGGCCGGCGCTGGCCTGGGCCGGATTTTTTACGGCTTCACTCGGCCTTGTACTGGCTCTGTGGATCGCCGGCAATCCATTTAATCAGCGGCTTATACGCCTAGACAAGCAACGAATCTCTGACCTCCGGAGTTTGCAGGGAGCAATTAGTCGGTTCCACAACAAAGAAAAGCGACTTCCAAAGAATCTGAGCGAATTGAAGGATTCCCCCGACACGTATGTTGACCGGACATCTGATTCGATAACCAAAATACCCTATGTCTACAAGCCGATCGATAAAACTTCGTACCGCCTTGGTGCTGTTTTTGATCTACCGACACCAAAATCTGATAACAACGTTGTACTCGGTCGCAGCAGGGATGGATTCTATGAACATGGTTCTGGGTTGCAGACTTTTGATCTCACTGTGAAGTAACGAATCATATTTTTCTATGCGATAATGTCCTGCGCAACGACACCAGACACGTCTGTTAGCCTGAAATCTCTTCCGGCGTACCGATATGTCAGCCGTTCGTGATCTAATCCAAGGAGATGGAGAATCGTGGCATGCCAGTCATGTATGTGACACGGGTTTTCAATAGCTTCGTACCCATGCTCATCCGTTGATCCATAACTGAATCCGCCCTTGACGCCACCACCAGCCATCCATGTGGTGTAACCCTTATTGTTATGGTTCCGTCCGTCTGCACCTTGGGCTGCGGGAGTCCTTCCAAACTCACCACCCCAGATAACAAGGGTATCCTTAAGCATGTCTCGTTGTTTCAGGTCTTTCAAAAGACCGGCTATTGGCTTGTCACAACCCTCAGCCCTTGCTTTATGGTCGGCAGTCAGATTCGCGTGCTGATCCCAATTCCCATGAGTTACTTCGATAAAACGAACACCTGCCTCAGCAAATCGCCGCGCTAATAAGCACTGCTGTCCAAATGTCTGTGTTGGTCCACTGTTAGCTCCATAGAGTTCAAGCGTGGCAGGTGTTTCCTTTGAAACATCCATTATCTCCGGCATTGCATCCTGCATACGGAAGGCCAGTTCATATGATTCGATAATGCCTTCGACACCTGGTTGATACTGCTCTTTTTCGAGAACTCCTTGGTTGAGCTTTTGGATATAGTCCAGTTGCGCTCGCTGCCTGTGCTTTTCTACAGCGGGCTTGATATCAGGTACACTTTCGGCACTTCCCAGTCTGGGAGCCCGGGACGAGCGACCTCCCCGGCCTACCTTTGCCCCACCAAAAATTGCCGGCAGGAATGCACTCCCATAATTTCGCGCGCTGCCAGATGGTGGGCTCAATGACACGAACCCTGGCAGGCTGGCATTCTCGGTTCCAAGTCCATAGAGCGTCCACGCTCCAAGCGATGGCCGAATAAACTGTGCTGTCCCGGTGTGCATCTGTGTCATTGCACCGGGGTGTACGGGCTGGTCACATTGCATTGAACGAATGAGCGTCAGATCATCTGCCATTGAAGCCACTTCCGGAAACAAGTCCGAAATCCAGAGACCACTCTCACCACGCTGGCGAAACTCCCACTGTGACTTCAATAACGAACCTCCATATCGACCCGCTTTGCCATGATCCGCCTGCAGTTGGGGCTTGTAGTCAAACGAATCAACATGAGAAGGACCACCTTGCATACAGAGAAATATGATCCTCTTTGCCCGTGCCGGAAAGTGAGGTGGCCTGGGTGTCAATGGTGAATTTTCATGTAGTTCAGTTGCAACAGACTTGTGCAAAAGATCAGCGAAGGCGAGATATCCAAACCCTGCCGATATAGTCTTCAATGTGTCCCTTCGTGAGAACATAGTGCTTCCTCCGCGTCCTGTTATTCCTGTAGTTGTTTCGCCCACAAACTTCTGAAACTGCACTTAGTCAACAAACCGAAATTCAGCAGATGCTAAAAGGCTCTGGCAAAGAGCCGCAAGACCCGCGCCCGCTTGTGATGAATCGGAGAAATTTGCCAAAAACTTTTCTGTATCCCACCGTTCAGTCTCCGATGGACCCCTGGAGTAGGCAAGTTTAAATGCCATCGTCACCTTTTCATTTTCATTGGTATAAGCACGACCTATTCGGTCTGCCATCGCACGACTCTGCTCAATAACAAACGGGTTATTCAGCATGTACAGGGCTTGATCTGCAGTATGGGATGATTCACGTTGGCCGATAATCGCACTTGAATCGGCAAAATCAAACACGGTAAGCGCCCGGGGTTCTTCATCTCGAACAATCGGGAGATACACACTGCGGAACGTGGCATCTTCCATATCGAGTTGATGCGTTACTTTACGCATCACAGCTTGTGCCATTTCGGGGTCAAATCCTCTCGCCCTACGTCCCCGATAGCCCATAGCCCCAGACACACCTTCCGGCATTCTTCCCCGTTCATCCCGCTGCTGACGAAACCGTGGTCGGCCGTCAAACTCCCCAGGCCCTGAGTGCTGCTTCGATCTCATTGCAGCAAACATCTCTTGTCCTATCTGCCGCGGGTCACCAACCATACCACCGCGCACCCGTGTGTAACCTGCCTTGGCTACTTCGGATCCCCTTGGGCGTTGCAGATCGAGCTTGCCACTTATCGCCAACATCGAATCACGAACGACCTCGGCGTCGAGTCTCCGTCGATTCGCTCGCCACAAGAGGGCGTTGTCGGGATCTTTCGCGTGGTACTTCTCGTTGTATGTCGTACCTATTCGGTAACTCCGTGAGTTCACAATCTCGCGTATGACTGTTTTCACTGACCACCCAGAGTCAATAAAAATGATTGCAAGATGGTCAAGCAATTCGGGATGGCTTGGAGGTTGTCCTGTCACACCGAAGTTTTCCATGGACGTAACGATGCCGTTGCCCACTAACGTTTTCCAGATCCGATTCACCATCACGCGAGCGAGGAGTGTGTTCTGATCACTTCCAACCCATCGAGCGAACGCGAGCCGCCCACTTTTGTCACCAGAAATGGAAATGGGCGTTTCGCAAAGAACCTGCGGAAACCCTCTGGGCACAATCTGTGCCGGCTGATCAATTTCACCTCGAACAAGTATCGGCAGATCCTTTGGTTTCCCACGCTCCTGCACTCCCATCGTAAAACTACGAGGGCTGCCGTTCTCATCGACATTCCCGAGCCGACCTGATAATTGCTCCAGTTCATTCAACATGCGATTACGTTGTTGCTGCAATGTTGCGACACCTCCTTGCGACGATGTTCGTCTCAAACTCGCAAGGCTGGAGACTTTTTCTTCAATCTCTCCACGTAAACGCTCCACCTCTTCCTTTGACAGGGTCTTATCAAAAGGATTCGGATCGTTCACTGGAAGACGTATAAGGTTACTGTTCTGCTTGGCCTGTGCTCCTGCAAACCTTCCGTAGGATGATTGCGCATTACCAAAGTAGGTTTCTGTGTTTCCGAACACACCAGCAAGCGCGTAATAGTCGCTCTGTGGAATGGCGTCGAACTTGTGGTCATGACATCGAGCACACGCGACTGACGTACCAAGAAACACACGTGTGGTGGTATCAATCTGTTCATCTATAAGATCAGCCCTGAACTGAATACGATTCTGTTCATTTATGTTTTTTGCACCAATAGCCAAAAATGTCGTCGCGACCAGATGCTCGGCCCACTCTTGATCTGTCTGAACCGGCAGGAGATCACCAGCAATCTGCTCCTGAACGAAACGATCAAAGGGCTTATCTCCATTAAAGGAATCGATCACATAGTCTCGAAATCGCCATGCATGCGGAAATGTCATGTTCACTGTTCGGCCTGTGGACTCCGCATACCGCACGACGTCAAGCCAATGCCGGCCCCATCGTTCCCCAAACTGCTCTCGCGCTAGAAGCTCATCTGCAAGAGCACGCACTGCAGATTCCGCACCTCTCAACCAGGCCGTCTCGAACGCGGCAACCTCTTTTGGTGTTGGAGGCAGCCCAACAAGATCAAAATACAACCGACGAACAATCGCCCTCGGTTCGGCATCTTCCGCGGGACCGAACCCAGCGTTCTCGAGTCCTGACAGAATGTGGTAATCAATGTCAGTTTGACACCACGCATCGTTTTTAACAGTTGGAGTAACCGCCTTCCTGGGATTTTGATACGCCCAAAATTCTGCCTTCGCTTTTTCGATGTCATCAGCCGTGATAGCCGCCTGAACGTTTTCCTGCAGAGACACCCGTGGATCCGGTGCGCCCATTTCTATCCAAACTTTGAAATCATCAAGAACATCCTGCGGAAGCTTGCGCTTCGGCGGCATCACAAAGTCTTGATGTGTTATTGCGTTATACAACCAACTCTCTTCGACGTCGCCCGGTACAACAGCCGGCCCTGTGGCACCACCCAACAGCATCCGCTCTTTCGTGTCGAGCCGCAGCCCACCACGCACGTTACCTGCTTTGCTTGAATGGCAGCCGTAACACTCGCGAACAAGTACCGGTCTAATCTTTGTTTCAAAAAATGCAAGCTCGTCCGTCGAAAGCGATTCCTCTGCTCCAACGGCTGAACACAACAAAAACCAAACACTGAAAATAAAAGATTGGACATTCTTCATGACTAAACTTCTTTCAGTTGCTTGTTTGTCGTGACAGTCTTGGCGAACCAGCTACTTTTTGTATTGCTCACTCTGCTGCAGGAGGACGTTTTGGACTTTCACCTCCAGGTGTTGCATTGGAATTACCTGATGGGCTTCCATTGTTCCCTGGGCGTCGTTGCATTCCTCCCCCGCGTCGTTCACGCATTGTCACCATCATCTTCTGCAGTTCGTCGGCATTCAGTTTCTCATCACCATCTGCATCGAACTCTTCTATCATTCGTTGGACCATCTGTTCTGGACTGAATCCACCCGCAAACTGCCCTAGGCGTCTCTGCCCTGATGTCCGTTCACCATTTTGCTGATCACCGGGCCGGAAACGTCGTGCTCGCGATGTACTTTCTTCATTCGTATTTTCTGTGGATGAATCATCAGCAGACACAACCGAATATCCGATTATAAATAGAGCCAGGATGCTGGTAACACAGAGTTTCATTTTCGGTTCCTCATGATTGATACGTGATTATTCTTATGGTTCGATGGCTCGTACACTACCACGGGCGAACACCCAACTGATTACTTCAACGGCTCGAGGTCTCTGGAGTTGCACCAGCATCAGCACGAGCGACTCCAAACCCCGAATACATAGGCTACCAGTTCAATCCCACCATCTTTTACATGTGGACAATGGAGCCGTCTCCACCACTCACTACATTGGATGCTAAAAGCCAATCTGGTGTCTGAACAAGCCTGACGCGGATTACCGCCTGCCTAATGCTCGATAGCCAAGTAGTAGAATAATACTGCCACCCACAGCAATTGCGATACTTCGGAGGTCAAATCCATCAATTGCCCCAATACCAAGTTGTGCCCCAATAAACCCACCGACCAGTGCCCCCACAACACCAAGAACTGCTGTGACAACAAGGCCATATACGCCACTGCCTGGCACAAAAAATCTTGCAATTGCGCCCGTAACTAATCCAAACACGACCCATGATAGTAGACCCATTACTACTCTCTCCTCATTGTGAAACCGGATACATACCAGCGGAACGTCCGCACATTTATTGCGATGCAACACGTGAGATGCCACACGGCGGTTCCCCTGTTGACTCTAAGTGTACCGTGCGTTTTCAAGGCCTCGGGAAGAAGCCCCAGAAGGGACGAAAAGCGGCACTTAACGCTGCAAAATGCCCTTTCGGCCACCCTTTCGCTCGCTCCGCAGCTTACGTTCCATCGAAAAAACGAGCAAATTCCCTCTGGCATACGTAAAGCACACAGGTTGGGATTTTGGTATCCCACGTCGCCCCCAATTTTGTGAGTGCGGAATCGATGGTTAGTGCTATTCACAAGTTTAACAGACGGACGCGTCCAACGGACCAGATGCGATCCACACCACCGATCCGGCGCAAACTCTGGTTTGATATGCATGCAGATGACTTGAGTGATCGTGATTACTGGTCATGCTTGGCAACCCTTTGGGTGACCGATTACCTCGCTCACGACCGCGGCTGGTGGCACGACCATCTCTGGTGTAACCGTCCCCATAGATCAGCTGCCATGACACCAGCGGAGCGAGCCATTTACGAACAACTCCAGACACCAATAACCCTCCATAGAGGCTATGCGACAGCAGCCAATACCATTGGTATTTCATGGACGGACGATCTTTCGGTGGCTGAATTTTATGCATATGAGTTCCTCAGTCATCAGCCTGGATACACTCTTGAAACGGCAGGAATTGTCAGCTGCATTTTTGATCCAACAGAAGTCGCCCTCTTCAAAAATGAAAGTGGTGAACGTGAGTTCATTGTCTCAGAGCCAGCAGCTCTCGTTCACATCACTGATCAATTGACTACGTAGAAACAAACGCCATCGGTTGTTGCGTTGGCACCGTAGCAAGCGATAATTGGGTCCTGTGTGATCTTATGCCTAATCGATTAACCCTTCAGAAAACCTCATAGTCTATGAAGGTTTCACCAACCAAAACTCGACGTCGCTTTGTACGCGGGGCACGCCTACTGATTTTTTGGTGTCTTTTTGGCTTAGCGATCCCACTCCTGCTTCTCGGTCCAGGACGACTGGTTTACGCATTTCTCGCTTGGTGGTGGTCGTAGAGCAACGTTCACTCACACTGAATTTTTAACCGCTTTCGAGTGGTCCATCTTCTTCCGGAAGAAGTTCAAACGCCGAAAGTCGAAGTGGCGTCGGTACACCTTCGGTAGGTGACCGAAGATATTCCCAACGACTTTCATGTGACTGATTAAAACCCACGAAAATTCCGACAACGGTTACACCCTCGGCTGCGGCTTGGGCCAGAAGAAGCCTCAGCCCATCATCATGACTTGTGTTTTGCTTGGTTGTGAATGTGTTGTGCCTGGGGCGAATATTCTGACACCACAAGCCCGACTGTTGACAATAATGAGCCGCCTCACGGTGTGTACGAAAGAGCGGCAGAAACTGGAACGCGTCACCCGTCATTCGGCGGTGTGAACCTATCAACTGCGGCCGACCAGCACGAACGAGATGCCATTCTGCTTCAGACATATAATAATCCTTGAACTCCATAAACTCTTATTTTGATTCTAGGCATCCGTTCAAAATC
>CBFIHW010000048.1:0-18120 GCA_965662325.1 uncultured Pirellulales bacterium
TAGATGTAGTAACCCCCAACAACGTGCATGCCGAGCACACGATTGCGGCCCTCGAAGCTGGAAAACATGTCGCCTGTGAGAAACCTCTGGCAGGGACGCTAGGCGATGCGCGTCAGATGGTAGAAGCTGCAGAGAAAGCGACTGGAAAAACATTCGTCTGGTATAATTATCGAAGATGTCCTGCAATAGCATTCGCTCATCAATTGTGTGCAGCCGGGAAACTCGGTCGAATTTATCAGATTCGAGGCTGTTATCTTCAAGATTGGGCTGGACCAGATACACCGCTTATGTGGCGATTTGAAGGTGATGTAGCTGGATCTGGAGCACTGGGAGACCTCTGTGCTCATACCATCGATACCGCACGATTCATCACGGGTGATGAAATCAGTGAGGTGATCGGAGCGACAATGGAAACGGTGATCAAGGAGCGAGTGATTCTGGAGAGTGGCGGCGGTGAAATTTCAGGACACGGCGCGGCGACAAGTCAGAAAATGGGAGCAAGCACTGTCGATGACATCGTGCTGTTTATCGCCAAAATGGCCAGTGGTGCTGTGGCCACGTTTGAGGCATCGCGTCTCTCCACAGGGTGTAAGAATGCAAATCGTCTAGAGATACATGGTGAAAAAGGGGCGATTCGTTTCAATTTTGAGCGTATGAATGAACTCGACTGGTACGACGCAACACTCCCTGCAGAGTTGCAGGGTTGGAATACGATAAATGTTACGGATGGCAACGCCAACCATCCCTACGCGGCATCGTGGTGGCCTGCCGCGCATATCCTTGGCTACGAACATAGCTTTATTAATCAGGCCGCCGACATGTTGACCGTGATTAGTGGCGGTGAGCCAGTAGTACCCCTTGCCGACTTTGCCGATGCGTATGAGGTCCAGAAGGTGCTCTCGGCAGTGGTCGAATCTGACAAACAGCGATCACCTGTTCCACTTGATCAAATCCAGTAATCAATGATCATGAGACTCAATGAGCAACCGTATCAGGTCGACGGAAAGAGTGTCGTTGCGGAAGTGATAGATAGTCTTGAAATTTGTCGACGTCGGCATGCGGTGGAAGAGAATGAAAATTCATACCCCGAAATTCTCATGACGATCATCACCTTGCTATCGACTTGAATGAGAAGGAGATTTTCTGAATGGCAAAACGAAGGACAGCACGACTTGTTTTTGATATCGAGTCAGCGGCAGATGGAGAGCTCATTGCCAAAATTCGCTATCCGGGAGAAAAGCTCTCATCGACGGAAGCAATCCAGCGGTATCGATCCGAACTTCTTGAGCAAAATGGAAAAGATTTTATTCCATATACATTTCAACTTCCTGTGTCACTTGTTGTTGCTACAGTTGCAGATGACTATTCATTGATTGATCTCGTAGCCCTTGATGAAGAACTATCGCGTCCTCACGAAATTGTGCGATTATTTTGGGAAGGGTGGCGAAAAAATGGTCAGCCACAACTGGTGTCATTCAACGGTCGTGGTTTTGATATGCCACTACTTGAGGTTTGCGCATTTCGGTATGGATTAGGAATACCTGAGTGGATTGCCGAAAACGGCCGCAGTTTTGAGCAACCACGGAATCGATTTAACAGTTCTGCACATCTCGACCTACACGAATTTTTAACGAATAACGGTGCCAGCCGGTTTGTTGGAGGCCTCTCCCTGGCAGCCAATCTCATTGGCAAACCTGGGAAACTTGATGTGGCTGGCCACATGGTGCAAGATCTTTGGGACGGAGGTCGAGCACGTGAAATTCATGACTATTGTCGAAGTGATGTTCTCGATACGTACTTTGTTTATCTGCGAAGCCGTGTGGTAGCCGGTGCTATTTCTCTTGCAGATGAACAGTCGCTGATTGAATCAGCCCATACCTGGATACGGAGTAAGGCGACAGAGTCACCAGGATTGGCACGATATCTTGAAGCGTGGGGCGATTGGCAGAGTCCGTGGGGCTAAGCACCTGCGTGGGGCTAGCACATGATTGTGTAGCCCCACAGCCAAGCAGTTATGCCTCAGTGATTGGCTCTTTGACGAGTTGGATGAAGTGATTGCCCTTTGATCCACTCGAGAGTTCTTTTGCTTTCTTTTCGGCAGCCCGTTTGTCAGCATATTCGAAGACAGCAAGACGCTTCAGGCTGGAGTTGAAAACTCCCCAGTACGCCTTTAGCCGCGCTTCTTTTACAACCTTTTTTCTGGTTGCTCGCTTTTTGGCGGCTTTCTTGGCTACTTTTTTTGCTGCCTTTTTGGTCGCAGCCTTTTTCTTTGTAACTTTTTTGACAGCCTTCTTTTTGGCCGTTTTTTTGACAGCCTTCTTCACTGTTTTTGTGGTTTTTTTGGCAGCCTTTGTGGTTTTTTTGGCAGCCTTTTTCTTTGCGATCTTTTTCGCCATGGACGCTCGCCAGCCTTCTGTGCAACGGTGAAAGGAGTAGTTAAAACGCTAGCCATCATACGGAGGATGGCTGTCTCGTTGATTCCAACGAGAGGCCAGAAGTATAAGATGCCAGACGGTCTCCGCACAGGGACCGCCGCGACAGCCTATACTGTAGTGATGATGAGAGTGGAAATACCAACAAACGAGCCCCTGTCTGCTGGCCCGATAGAGGCATATCGAAAACTTGATGATGCTACTTTAGCGAGTCGGATTGACGATGTTCGACAGCGTCTCGGGTCCCGTGTGCTGATTCTTGGCCATCACTATCAACAAGATGAAGTGATTGCTCATGCAGATTTACGAGGCGATAGTTACCAGCTCTCCAAGTCTGCGGCGGAACGAACAGACTGTGAAGCTATTGTGTTTTGTGGTGTTCACTTTATGGCGGAGACAGCAGATATTCTTGTCAATCGACCAGAACAGGTAGCAGATCGAAATGGCTTGCGAGTCAATGTTATTTTGCCCGATACCGCAGCGGGCTGCTCAATGGCTGATATGGCAGCAATTGAACAGGTAGAAGATGCGTGGGCTGACCTTGGTGAGATTATCGATACCGATGACATCACACCTGTGACCTACATTAATTCGGCTGCCAGCCTGAAAGCATTTTGTGGTCGACACGGTGGTATTGTGTGCACATCAAGCAATGCACGCGCCGTTCTTGAATGGGCTTTTGCCAGGACGAGGCGAGTCCTTTTCTTCCCGGATCAACACCTTGGCCGAAACACTGCCAAATCAATGGGTGTGCCGCTTGAGCAGATGTGTGTATGGAACCCTCATGATCCACGACTTGGTGGCAATGATGCAACAACTTTGGAAAGGAGTCGAGTGATTCTCTGGCAGGGTCACTGCAGTGTGCATGCAATGTTTCGTCCGGAACATGTGGATACGATGCGAAAGAACCTTCCAGATATCAAAATTCTTGTCCATCCGGAGTGCGCGATGGAGGTTGTTGATAAATCTGACCTGGCGGGCTCAACGAGTTACATCATTAATCAGATTGAAGCTGCTGCCCCCGGCACGTCGTGGGCAATAGGTACAGAGCTTCATCTTGTAAGACGCCTCGAGCAAGAGCATCCTGAACAGACAATCCGATTTCTCTCTCCGACGGTTTGTATGTGTGCGACCATGTATCGGATTGATCTGGCCCATCTCTGTTGGAGCCTTGAGCACCTTGAGTCTGGGAGCCCCGTGAATGTGATTTGTGTTGATCAAGACACGGCACACTGGTCTGTTGTCGCTCTCGAACGAATGCTGGATGTAACAGCATCAAAGCAAGGCTAGATGTGTTGGGCGGCGTGTCTTAGGAATGGCTTCATAAGGGGGGTAAGAGATCAAGATGGAAGACGTCTCGCGTGAACAACAAGAGCCGATAAGTGATCTCGCTAAACGGAACTTTGAGACAGGAGCTATTCAATGCTTTAGGCAGGTTTCATACAACGGAAGTCACTTTTTCTAAATAGGGCACACCATGCATTATCCTTTGTCGTATTGCACAAACGTCCATCCTTGTCGGTCACGCAAAGATCTTGAGAAAATAATTTCCCAAGAAGCTCGTTCTGTACAAGAACAATGTGGCTTTGATATTGGAATTGGCCTTTGGTTGCCCGAAGTTGTCATTTCGGAAGTGGCTCAAGACGAGACTGTGACAAGAAGCATCGCGAGTCTTCTTGCTGACCAAGGGCTGCAGTGCTATTCACTCAATGCCTTTCCTTTTGGTGATTTTCATTCAGAACGTGTGAAGGAAAAGGTGTACCTTCCAGACTGGTCAGATTTACGTCGTCTTGAGTACACCCGACTGTGTAGCGATTTTCTTGCAGGAGTATTAACAGGAGAAGACGAAGGGAGTATTTCAACACTACCACTTGCGTATAAGCAAGCAGTGCAATCGACTGAATTTTATAAAAGGGCCATCGATCAACTTATACAGCTGGCTCGCGATCTTGACAGATTACGTCATGAGACTGGAAAGATTATTCGGTTGGCCATTGAACCTGAGCCGTTCTGTCTTTTGGAGACGACTGCCGAGACTATTCAGTTTTTTGAGATGCTGTGGGATGCTGCTGATAAAGCAGGGATTGGTGAGCTGGTTCGCCAGCACATCGGCGTGTGCTACGACGTCTGTCATCAGGCTGTTGAGTTTGAGAATGCGAGTGTGGCGATTCGTGAGTTGGCTGCGACTGATATTCGTATCAATAAGGTGCAGATAAGCTGTGCTATCGAACTTGATAAGCCATCAGATAACAAGGCGCGTGAGGCGTTAGCAATGTTCGCTGAACAACGCTATCTTCATCAGGCCTTTGCACGGCATTCGGATGGCCGAGTTATCAGCCACACTGACCTGTCCCAAGAACTTGCACTCGATCCGCCTTACGACTGGCAGCAGGCAGAAAAGTGGCGAGTGCATTTCCATGTGCCGGTCGATGCAGATCGTCTTGGGCCATTAGGGACAACGAGGCCAGAACTTATTCGAGCACTTCACGCTCTTGGTCAACTGCCCTACGAGCCGCACCTCGAAGTGGAAACCTATACGTGGCCTGTCTTGCCGGGGGTCGCAAGTGGAGATGTTATTGCGGGTATGGCCCGTGAACTCATTGCTACTAGAGATCTTCTAGTGGGTGCGTAGTGAGTTTTCCATTCCTATTGATTCAGTTTTTTTTCAAGCAAATACATGAAGAACAAAAAGTTTATGAATGTTGCTCAACACAATCATAAGACGGTCTTCCGAATTTATTGGCTGGCCCAATGTTTATTATCACGGGGTGTGGTGTCTCTGATGTTGTTGGGAAGCAGTGTGAACGGTATTTGTGAGGAGGTGGATTCTGAGCTTTCTGACAGATCGAAACTGCCCGCCGGCGTCACAGCTGACTACCAGGTGGTGTGGCATGATGAGTTTGACGGAAAAGTTCTCAAACCAGAGAACTGGACAATGCCTTCTTACAACATACGAGATGCTGCATCATTGAACTCTGAGGGAACAATCAGTGTCGCCGATGGGCTTCTGCACCTTCGAACTCTGTGGCGAAATGAAAGAGTTCATGCCAGTTATATCCAAACGCGTGGCCGGCACGACTGGAAGCACGGTTATTTTGAGTGCCGGTTGAAGTTCCAAAAATATCAAGGACATCATGGAGCGTTCTGGGTGCAGACGCCACAGTTCCAAAGTTTTGTCGATGAACCGGGTAAGAGTGGCACTGAAATGGATATTATTGAATGGTTCGGTGCAGGTCGCCGTCGTGGTTGGGCCGGCATGAATATTTACTATTGGGGCACAACAAACGACGGTATGCCTGGAAAAGTCAGGAGTCCATCGATTCCGGATTTCCCAAAAATGGGAGGGCCAGTTGAGGGTCGTCCGGAGAGCCCAATAGGTGATCTTAGTGAAGACTTTCATGTCTATGGTCTGCTCTGGACCGATAAGGAGTGTGTTTTTTTCTGCGATGGTGTTGAAATCATGCGAGACACCAAAGCAATTTCTCATGTGCCACAATACGTGGTCCTAAGTCTTCTCTGTTCGCATTGGGAACGACCACGGCTTGATGTAACAAAACTGCCTGATGAAATGCAGATTGATTATGTTCGGGTGTATCAGAAGCAGTAACTTCTTTGGCAACAAGTGTCACAAACCTTCGGACACGTGCAAGAAACCATTTTACTTGGAAAGTAGCCTGTCTTATGAAGTCATGGATCTATCTGACATTTGCTATTCTAGCTGAGGTTGTTGGTACGAGTTGCCTCAAGGCATCACAGGGTTTCACGAAGCCGATACCCTCACTTGTTGTCGTTGCGGGTTATGGGCTTGCGTTCTATTTATTGTCGTTGACGCTCGAAACAATTCCTGTTGGGGTTGGCTATGCAGTCTGGTCCGGAGTTGGCCTCGTTCTTATTACACTCGTAGGATGGCTTTTGTATGGCCAAACACTTGATGTACCGGCAGTTTTAGGAATGGGGTGTATTGTTGTCGGCGTTCTCATACTCAATTTATTTTCGAGGGCTTCGGTGCATTAAGAGGTCGGTCAGGCTTCTTTGAGAGTCCTTTTCGCTGTCAGCTATTTTTTATAGAGTTCGTGTGTCACAGAATTCAAGCTTTCCTCCTCTTCTTTCGTCCGAAATACTTTCATGCAGAAATTCATTCCATTTACTTTTTTTATTATCGGCACTGTGGTGTGCGGAGGCCCTGTTCATGCAGACCAATTTCGGCCACCAAACATTGTCGTAATACTTGCTGACGATGCTGGCTGGGGTGACTTCTCCTGCATCGGAAACAAAACAATCTCAACACCGGCGGTTGACTCTCTGGCTCGTGACGGAGCATTACTCGAGCAGTTTTTTGTGCAGCCGGTCTGTGCTCCAACACGGGCTGAGTTTCTCACAGGACGGTATCATGATCGAAGTGGTGTTCGTGGTGTAACACGAGGGGAAGAGCGGATGTCCCCTGAAGAGCAAACGATTGCTGATGTTTTCAAAAACGCTGGGTACGTTACAGGTTGTTTTGGCAAATGGCACAACGGCACACAGTGGCCGTACCATCCTTTGGCACGTGGGTTCGATACCTTCTACGGTTTCACAGAAGGGCATTGGGGTGATTATTTCAATCCACCAATGCAGCACGACACAACCTTTAAGGAGGGTGAGGGATACATCACAGACGACATCACCACAAAAGCAATTAGGTTTTTCAGTGATCACGTAAAACGTTTGGCTGACAAGCCTGTGCTCTGCTACGTCGCATTCAACACGCCCCATTCGCCGATGTGTGTTCCTGATGCAGAATGGAGCCGTTTTGCAGAGCGACCTCTTCGGCAGAGAGGGCCAGATATCAAAAAAGAAGACCCGGTTTTTACTCGTGCTGCTTTGGCAATGGTCGAAAACCTTGACGGAAACGTCGGCCGAATCCTAGCGGCAATTGATACAGCAGGAGTATCGCGTGAAACCATTGTTGTCTTCTTTTCAGATAACGGACCAAATAGTTTGCGCTGGTGTGGTGGCATGCGAGGCAAGAAAGGGTCCACAGATGATGGCGGTACCAGAAGTATCTGCTGTATCAGATACCCGGGTCAGATTGCTCCTGGTGTACGGATCCCTCAGATCACTGGTGCAATTGATTTGTTGCCGACGCTTGCAGGTCTTACTGGTGTGCAACTCAATCCTCCAAAACAACTTGATGGAATCGATCTGACGGCGATTCTTAAAAAAGATGCAGAAGAGAAATTGCAGCCAAAGGAACTTGGCTTAAAGCTTGCTGGTAGACATATTATTGCTTCTCAGCGCGGGCGAATAAGTATACGCACGCAGCGGTTCCGCCTCGATGATAAAGGGCACCTCTACGACATGGTCACTGACATTGGTCAGACACGAGACATCTCCGAGGAGCAGCCTGAGGAGAGACAGCGACTAAAAACAATTGCTGATGATTGGAAAAAAGATATTCTTGATCATATATCGCAGCCAGATGTCGAACGTTTTCCTGTTGGGTATGCCGGGGCACCTCTAACCGAACTTCCAGCAAGGGATGGGTATGGGGAAGGGGGTGTCGTTCATAGTGGACGCGCACCAAATTGTTCATTTTTCACAGACTGGAAGAACACAGAGGACTCGCTGGTATGGGATGTGGATGTCCTCAATGCAGGCACCTATACTGCAAAAATTTGGTATACATGTCCTGCACAAGATGTGGGATCGACCATCCAGCTTTCCTGTGGGGAAAGTCGAATCACGACTAGCGTGACTCCGTCGTGGGATCCACCACTGAACACTGGTGAAGACCGTGCTGATCGTGGTAGTGAAAGTTACGCAAAGCCGTTTCACGTGCTCTCTCTTGGTGACATAAAGCTCGAAGCAGGTAAGACTCAGTTGCGGCTTACGGCCCTTCATGTGCCAGGAGAATCTGTTGCAGATGTTCGCAGGATAGTTCTGTATCCAGTTGTGGATTAGTGCATGCAGAATTGTCTGCTTGGGCCCCTTCAATTATAAGTCTTACTGGATCGCCACTGATTCAAACTGCCCATGCATGTGGACTAATTTCTGGTAGCGTTCGAATACGCTGTTGAGTATCTCTACCGATTCAGTGCGAGGAGTAAATCGGGTTGGCGTTCCAGTTTTTTGGGTTTCAAGGAACTGCTTCCAGTCAGTTGCATGACCAGCCAATGATTCGAAACGAAATTTTGCCATCAAAGCTGCTCCCCACGCGGTTCCCTCGTCACCTCCTTCAAAGATTGTCACTGGAGTATTGAAGGCATCAGCAACGAGTTGCCCCAGTTCAGGTGTTTTTACAAGTCCACCAGACAAAATAATCTCGGTTCGTGGGTACCCTTGTTCGTCGAGCTGCTTGCTCCCAAGCCGTAAATTGAAAATTGTCGCGAGCAGCATAGCTTTTACCGCATTGCCAGGGGTGGCCGTCTCATTATTCAGTCCGAGCACCATCGCGGTACCACCCTGAGAAACACCCAGTCCTGGCTCATCGTCCATGAATGGCAGTGCCAAAAGGCCACCGCAGTCATCTGCAGCGGCAAGAACCTGTGGCATGATCGTGGAAAAGTCACCGCCAAAAAGGTTCACCGCCATATTCATGGCTGTTGTTCCATTTCGAAGCCAGACCATGTTGATTGGGCGACCATCAGGTGCACAGAAGTGATCAATAGAAATTGAAATTCCCTCAAATGCTCGGTCGCCAACTGAGTTGGCAACAACGCTCGTGCCGAAACTCATTGACACCTGACCAGGCGTTGCGATTAATGAGCCAGCGAGTGCCGCCGGTTGATCTCCCTCGGCGGGTGCAACCGGAATACCTTCTGGTAGCCCAAGCAGTTTTGCTCCGTGTGCATGTAATGAACCGCCATCTTCACCTGCCTTTTTGACGGATGGAAGAAGATCGCTCAGTTTCAAAGATGTGATCTTAGAGCCGGACTTTCTGGCAGATTCAGTTGCGATCGAATCAAAATCGGCAAGCATGTCGGCGTTGTATGTGAGAGACTGCTGATCGATCGGAAACATGCCAGCTGCATCACCGATTCCAAGGTTCCAACAGCCCGTTAGTCGGTATGCAATCCAGCCGGCAGGTGTTGTTAAGTGACTAACGTGGTTAGCCTTTTCAGGTTGATTACGAATTGTCCACAGCCACCGAACCGCAGTCATACGTTTTGGACATTTCGTTCCAAAACGCTCTGTTAGTTCATTGCCTTCTGCTTCGTTTCTTCCATCACACCAAAGCCGAGCTGGACTGACTGGTTCACCATCTTTGTTCGTAAGAACCTCCCCGTGCATCTGCCCTGAGATTCCAATTGCTAGAACTTCCATGTCGACTTGCATTGACGATATTTTTTTTCGCAGATCCGTCATTGCGTTATTCAAGGCGCCTTCCCAATCGCTTGGCTGTTGTTCATAACAGTCAGCATCCAGTCCAGACACCATGTCGTAGTCACCCTCACCGCTCGCAAGTATTTTCAGTTCTGTGTCTGTGAAGATGACGGAGAGACCTTGCGTGCCTATATCAATACCGAGGAAGCCGTTGGTTTTCATGTCTGTCGCTACTTCAAGAAATAAGTGGAGAATGGAATGGCTTGAATACCTAATTTTATATTGGATTGTCGACCATCTGTTGAATCAATAGTCTGATCTTTTCGGTAGCACCTGTCAGTACGGCAGACTGTTTCTCGGTCAGTGGCTGCCTTCCCGTTCCAAAGTCAAACCCACGCAGGTTTATCGCACTACGGAATCCTTCAGGAAAATCAGCAGCAGAAAATGTAGCATCAAAGAGTTCAAGCAGTTGCTTCTGAAGTGATAATGCTTCATCAAAGTGATTCTTCTCCGTAAGGTCATATATTGTCCGAGTAATTTCAGGAACGATTCCACTCGTGGCGTGTACGCCTCCCTGACAACCAGCCATCAGCATAGGAACAAGCACCGCATCCCATCCGGTCATGAATAAAAAGTCTGGACGAAGCGGACGAATAGACTGGATCATTCTGGTCATGCCGGCGAGATCGCCAGAAGAATCTTTAATGCCAATAATGCGATCAAATTCTGCCAATCGGCAGACTGTTTCGAGATCTATTGGGCTGGCAAAAAGCGGAATATTATAAAGCGTTACGTCTATTGGGCTGTTGAGAGCAATTTCCCTGAAGTATGCAAAGACACTTTCTGGTGAAAGTTTGTAGTAGAACGGCGAGACAATAGCGACTGCTCGAGCGCCGAAGTCACGGTACGCATTACAGGTATCGAGTGTTTCGCGCACATTTGCTTCAGCTGCGCCAGCAAGAACTGGAACCCTGTCGGCTGTCTGATCACAAACAATCTGGATGATTCGGTGTCGTTCTTGTGCTGTAAAGCGTGTGAACTCACTAGTTGATCCATTTGGATAAAGCCCATGCACTCCTTTATCGATCAGCCAATCAATATAACACCGTAGTTCATCCTCATTAATCTCACCATGAGTACAAAGTGGAACCATAAGTGGGGTCAAGATGCCAGAAATAGGCTTTGCTGCACTCATTGAATAGTAGAAGCGGGTAAGGGGCTTTGATACTCGGCTTGAGAGACCGGTCAGCTGATAAAAATTATTTAGGTAGTGAGTTGAGGACTTCGTCGTGGAGCCAATCGAGCATGCGGTCTGGCCAATGTTGAATACTCTTTCTCTTTGACCGTTCTCCCATGCCAAAGCCATGTCCTCCACGGGTGAAAATATGTGCTTCGTAGTCGACGTCGAGTTCACGAAAGTGGTGCATTAAGTTCAGAAGGACACTTGTATGTGCATCATCTGCCGCAATGACCATAAAAGCTGGTGGTGTATCATTCGGTAATTTTGACGGTATGCCGACTGGCCCGGGGTATACAAGCATTTGGAAGTTGGGCTTTGCAAACTCACGGTCAATTGGGTCAGCAGCATTCGGATTTCCTTCTCCGGGTTTATAGCATGTGATTGAAACAACCTCACCTCCCGCAGAAAATCCAAGCATGCCGATTTTCTTTGGGTCGAGATTAAATTCTTGAGCCCGATAGCGAACCAGGCGAATCGCACGTTGACCATCTGCAAGCACGTGTTCTTCAAATTTATATGGTTGTCCGGGTTGTCTTGAGAGTCGGTATTTCAAGACAAATGAAGTAAAGCCATGCTCAGCAAGGAAGCGGGCTGGTTCTTCACCACCACCACGGATACCCAATTTCCTTAGACCACCTCCCGGCGCAATAACAATCCCCACTCCATTTGCCTTTTCTTTTTCAGGAAGAAACACAGTAAGCGAAGGATTGTGCACATTTGTCACACTTCCTCTCTCGACGACTTCTGCTTCGTCTCGCCTGCTTTCAAAGCCGGGTGCACCGTTTTCCCAGAGTGGAAGAACCGTGTTTTCTGCTGCATATAAAGACGCAGCTACATATGAAAGAGAGATAATGGCAAGCGTTCTCAGAGGAATCAAAAGAATGTCGTGTCGCATAGAGTAAGATTTCTAGAGAGGAACATTTTTCTATAGAGAAAAAATCATACCAAGTGTTTGGGGCAGGAAGATGAGTCAGAGGAGAAAAACCATGAATCACGTTACCGTCACAATGTACTGGGCATTTAGGTATGTACTTTTTCTTACAAGTATTTTGACATGTAGTGTCCTTCCAGCAGCACAGCAAAAGACGGGTGAGCAACCAAATATTCTATTTCTGTTTGCCGATGATCTCACGTATGAAGCCATCAGAGCATTTGGCCACACGGACATTGATACACCAAATATAGATCGACTTGTAGATCGTGGCACCACGTTTAGCCATGCCTACAACATGGGTTCTTGGAGTGGTGCAGTATGTGTTGCGAGTCGCACTATGTTGATCACAGGTCGGAGTGTCTGGGACGCAAATAATATTTATAAGACAACCGATAAAGAGCGACAGGCAGGTGTGTTGTGGCCCCAGCTTCTAAGCCAGGCTGGCTACCGAACGTTTATGACGGGTAAATGGCATATCAGAACAGATGCAGAGAAGTGTTTTGATGTTGCCAGACACGTAAGGCCAGGTATGCCGAACAGCGTTGAAAGTGCCTACAACAGACCTCCTGCACAAGGTGAAGATCCGTGGAGTCCAACAGACACAAGTCTTGGTGGATTCTGGGAAGGTGGACGTCACTGGAGTGCAGTTACAGCAGACGACGCGATCGATTTCCTTGAAGCAGACAAGACTGAAGAGCGCCCGGCTTTTTTTTATGTGGCATTTAATGCTCCACACGATCCACGCCAGTCACCTCAGGAATTTCTTGATCGGTACCCGCTCGAAAGAATTGCGATCCCGCAGCCGTTTCTGCCCGAATATCCATATGCAGAGGAAATTGGAGCGGGCAAACGATTGCGAGATGAAAGGCTTGCGCCATTCCCAAGGACGGAGCAGGCTGTTGCGGTTCACCGTCGGGAATATTACGCCATTATGACGCACCTTGATGCTCAGATTGGCCGCATTCTTAAAGCACTTGATGCATCAGGGAAAGCAGATGACACGTGGATTTTCTTTACTGCCGACCATGGTCTTTCAGTTGGTCATCATGGTCTTGTTGGAAAGCAGAATCAGTATGACCATTCGATTCGTGTCCCATTTGTTGTTGTTGGTCCTGGTGTACCCAAGGGCGTGACTGACCAGACACCGATTTATCTCCAGGATGTGATGCCAACGACACTTGAACTGGCTGGCGCCCAACAGCCGGAGCATGTTTTTTTCAAGAGTCTGCTTTCTCGTTTGGATCAAACGAAGTCAGGGACATCCTCCAAACCCTATGAGTCTATTTACGGAAGTTACCTGAAGCTTCAGCGTTCGATTACGCATGATGGGTGGAAACTGATAATCTATCCGGATGCCAAAGTGCTTCGGTTGTATCATGTCCAAGATGATCCTCATGAAACGGTCGATCTAGCAGGTAAGCCGGAGTACGCTGACCTAATGAATCAATTATTTGATCAATTTGTTGCCCTTCAGAATGAGTTGCAGGACCCGGTTGATGTGACGTCTTTACGACCATCAAAGTAAGGTGGCGTGCCTTATGTATGCGATCCTCACAGAACATTGAGATCTTATGATGCCAAGAATTGTTGTACGAGCAGGCCTTGCGGCCCTTCTACTAGTATTGAGCGGAAGCACAAATCAAGTAGCTCAGGCCCAAGGGCAGAAAAAACAAAAATCAAACACGCCCTTTAACTGGGTGAACCTGCCATCGAAAGCGTATGCAGGTTTGCCGATTCAGCATAAGACCTTTCGTAGTCAGTCAATGGGGACTGACGTTGGGTACTGTATCTATCTTCCTCCGGGCTATGATCAATCAGAGCTAACGGAAACCAGGTACCCAGTTGTGTACTACCTTCATGGTGGACGGCCCGGCAGTGAACTAAAGTCAGTAGGTCTGTCAGCATTTATTGATAAGGCGATACGCTTGGGTCGTATACCACCAATGATCTATGTTTTCATCAATGGTGGTCCAATGAGTCACTATGATTACCCTCAAATAGAAAATGGTCAGGGCGAATCAGTCTTTATTGAAGAACTGATTCCCCATGTTGATTCAACATATCGAACAATTGCCTCCCGAAAGGGTCGTGGTATTGAGGGATTTAGCCAAGGGGGTCGAGGAACAACCAGAATAATGTTTCGACATCCCGAGCTTTTCTGTTCAGCCGCCCCTGGCGGTGGCGGGTTCGCGACTGAGAAGAAAATCAGTGAGAATGATGGCCATGAAAGTGATCGCGTTGTATTTGCAGAGGGCTACAACGCGTACGACACAGCTCGGGTCTATGCCAGCAGTGAAAAGCACAAGCACTATCCGCTTCGTATTCTTATTCACGTTGGAACAAAAGGCTTTAACTACGAAAATAATTTGGCGTATATGAAGTTTCTCAAACAGCTTGGCATCGGATTTAACAAGCTTATCGTTGAAGATGTGCCCCATAGTGCGCGATTAATTTATGAGCGGCAGGGTGATGCCTTGATGAAATTTCATGCCCAGAATTTTTCTGCTGACTCACAGGAGTCCCTACCACGTGCCCAATAATCGATGTTTTACCATGCCTTTAGTTCCCACTGAAAAAGTGGTGGTGAAAGCAGATGATCGCCGAATTCGATGAGTGGATACTCCGATTTTGTAATCGCTTAACGCTTCAAGTGGAAGTGTATTGCCGGAGCAGGTCTTTCGTTGTTTTTTATTGGACTCTATCGATAGCTAGCTAAATATCCAGGATCACTTCAGGAAAAGGTGGCGTAGAATGCCATTCCTTTGCACTATGACAATCAGAATGCGGTCACGGCGTGGTTTCAGTCATTGGGGGCAACAGATTCTGGTGAATCCATAGTTTGTTGGAAATGCAGTGGCGTCGGTAACTATACTGATTGCCACGTTTCTTTTCTGTTTTCTCTTGGACATCTTCAAGGAGAGTAGTGCATGCGAAGTGACCAAATGCGACTACGTGCGATGTATTTACTACTACGTATCACTGTCGGAATTTCCTGTTTTGTTGCTCCGGTCGTCGTTGCTGATGAAGCATTGGTCAAAAAAGAAGGTCAAACGCTTTCATCGTATGGTCGGTGGGTGATCGCTGCTGATTATGCAGCAGGTGGGTCGCTTCTGGTAACAGCAGGAGGAGAGAGTCTTCTTTATCGTCCCGGTGATGTGGCTGTATGGAAGTCTGACGGAAACCGTGTTGGTGAATTGTCGGGGCATCCAACAGCTGTATGGGCTGTTGATGTTTCCAGTGATGGAAAATTAGTAGCCACAGCCGGATACGACGGACTTGTAAAAGTGTGGGATCTGCAAAGCCGGAAGTTGAAAGCAGATTTGAAACAGCACAAGGGGTGGGTGAGATCACTGGCTTTCTCTCCAGACGGTTTGCGATTAGCAAGTGCAGGAGAAGACGGAAAAGTTTTCTTATGGAATACTCAGGATGGCAAGGCTGCTTTCAGCGTGGATGCACATAAAGGACCTGCGACTGCGGTCGCCTTTTCACCAGATGGAGAAAAAATTGTGACAGGGGGAGGAGATAACCTCGTGAAAGTTTGGAATGCTGCTGATGGTGCGGCGATACAAACTCTTGTGGGTCATGAAGATACAATCTGGTCAATTGCCTATTCACCAGTGCGATCTCAGTTCGTATCAACTGGTGCTGATCGGACAGTTCGAGTCTGGTCTGCAGAATCTTTTAAGCAGACAGGAGTTTTTACGGGGCATAAAGATTGGGTAACAAGTGCCTCGTTTAATAGTGATGGAACTCGTTTGGTAACAGCAAGCCTAGATGGTGTTATCAAACTTTGGGATGTCCAGAAGCAACGTGAGCAACAAGGAGTGAAACGCCAGTCTTCAAGCGTCTGGTGTGTTGCGTTTAAGCCAGATGACCAATCAATTTTTATTGGTATGCACAGTGGTGGTCAGGTGGTCTCGACACCAGTAGCCAAACTATTGCCGCTTCCTCGCAAGCCTTCCCCGAAGCCAGTTTCCCAAGTAGCTCTGAAACCATTCGTGCCGACTAATTTCAAAAGTCTGGCGGGAGCCACAGGATTAATCTCAGCTGATGGGACTGTCCTTGTATCTGGCACAAAAGGAAAAGATACGTACACGGTCACAGCAACAGTCCCACAGGGCCCGCCTGTGACAGCGATACGTCTTGAAGTACTCCCAGATAAGACGTTGCCTGCTCGGGGGCCAGGCCGTGCAGCAAATGGCAATTTTGTTCTCAGTGAATTCAATGCAAAGGCCCTATCGAATGGTCCAGAAAAGGCAGAAAAAATCATTAACTTTTCCAATGTGACTGCAGACTATTCCCAGAATGGGTGGCCTGTGGCCAATGCACGAGACCAGAAGGAAGATACCGGTTGGGGTATTGCTGGATCCATAGGCAGATCACACATTGCAACATTTCAAACGGCCGCAGAAACGCCGATTAAGGCAGGAACGACACTGGTATTCACGATGAGCCAGCAATTTTCAGATGGCCAGCACTCGATAGGAAAATTCCGATTGTTTGTTGAGCAGGGAAAGCCGGGGTCTAATGCTGTCAAAGTTCCTGAGCAGCCTGTAAAAAAAGATAATCAGAAAAAGAAGGCACCGAATTCGTAGAACGAATACCATAGTAAAGTTCTCTGATTGCAAGCGGCCTGTTAACGGAAGGCTTGCTTGCCGCCCTTCCTCATTTGAAAAAGATATGATGCAAGAAAAAATCAAAACGCCTCTTATTCCAACACGGCAACTGTATCTTTTGGCCGGATTCATCCTTGTCTTTATTGGAGGATATATTGTTGGCTATGTTGTTCCTGTCCAGAATGTGCCGCGGAAGCAGTTTCCCGTCATCCATGCAATGACTTCACAGGCAGATGACTCATTTGCAGCCTGTACCGTGCCTCTAACAACAGGTTTGGAGGGATTTTTTATCCTCGATTTTCTAACGGGTGATCTTTTGGGTGGAGTGATCAATCCTGCGACCTCCACCTTCGGGGCGAGTTTTCGGCACAATGTGCTGAATGATCTGGGTTTCCAGCCCGGACAGGCGAAAAACCCAAAGTTTTTGCTTGTTGCGGGACAAATTGACATGCTCCGCGGTCGAACACCAATGGCGCCCGCTGTGCTCTATGTTACTGACTGTGCTTCTGGGACAACGGCAGCCTACGGTATTCCATTTAGCAACCAGCGTGGGGCAGTTGGTGGCGTGGCGGTGCCATTGGTTCTTCTTGATGTCGCTCAGCCTCGAGGGGGTGAAAGTCAATAATGAGTAGTAACGAGACCCAGACAGAACGCTCGATGATTATTTTTGTAAATGGCCAAGAAACGCAGATTTCTAATGGTCACACGGCGCATGATCTTCTTCTTGATCTAGGATTTGAAAGACGCCCTGTTGCGGTTGAGGTCAATAAGGAAGTCATTCCAAGAGCACTTCTTCCAAGTCACGTTCTCTGCGAGCATGATCAGATAGAGGTTGTAACGCTTGTTGGCGGCGGTTGAAACCAGTATGAACCATCCCATCGAGGAGTCACAAAACGGTATGGCAGAAACAACAGTTGATATCGCAACCGCAAAGAAATCACAGTCTGTACTTAAAGTTGGGAGTTTTGAGCTTGCAAGTCGTCTTGTTGTAGGAACGGGCAAGTATGCCAGCTATGCAGAAATGGCTGAATGTCTTGATGCAAGCGGGACAGACTGTGTTACCGTGGCCGTGCGTCGCGAGCGGCTTTTGAATACTGCCGGAGAAAACATTCTTGATCATCTTGATCGTGCTCGCTACACGCTGCTGCCGAATACGGCAGGGTGCTTTTCGGCAGATGATGCGGTACGTGTCGCACGGCTTGGTCGTGAACTCCTTCGTGATCTCGGAAACAAAGGTAGTGAGTGGGTTAAGCTTGAGGTCCTTGGTGATCAGAAGACACTTTTGCCAGATCCGGTTGGTACAATTGAAGCGACCCAGCGTCTTGTAGACGACGGTTTTACGGTGCTTGTGTACAGCAGTGATGACCCAATTGTTGCCAAGAGACTCAAGGACCTTGGGGCGGCGAGTGTTATGCCGGCAGGAAGCCCCATTGGCTCCGGTCAAGGAATTCTAAACGCAAATAGTTTGCGCATCTGTCTTGAATACCTGAAAGACGGTGATCCTGAGTATCCAGTGATCGTCGATGCGGGTGTTGGTACGGCAAGTGACGTTGCAGTTGCTATGGAGCTTGGTGTTGATGGTGTTCTTTTGAATAC
>CBFIHW010000049.1:0-17962 GCA_965662325.1 uncultured Pirellulales bacterium
ATACCCTGTGGCAAGAAGAGACGAAAAATCAATCAGGTTCTGCGTCATTGCAGGCAGTTCGGAGCCAAAATCATCAAAGATTTTTTTAAACTGCGGCACAATCGTAATCATGATGAACGACAAGATGCCGACAGCGACCGAAATAACCACAATCGGATAGACCATCGCGCCTTTGACTTTCCTACGCAAGGCACTCGCACGCTCCATAAACTCACTGAGCCGTCGAAGAATGACTTCGAGCGCACCGCCCGCCTCACCAGCACGAATCATGTTGCAGTACAGCCGGTCAAAACACTTCGGGCTTTTTGCCATCGACTCAGAAAGCGTCGACCCACCCTCAATCTCATCACACGTATCAAGCAACGCGTTCTTGAGACCACCGGGCTTCTGCATTTCAGCAAGCACTTTCAAACTTCGCAGAATTGGAAGGCCCGCATCCTGAAGAATCGAAAGCTGTCGCGTGAAAAGTGTCAGTTCCTTCTGTTTGACTTTACCCAGCGAAAATGTTCGACCAGGCTTTTTGCCCCCGGCAGCCGAAGCACTCGCCTTTTGAGCCTTGATCTTCGTGACCATGTACCCCATCGACCGTATTGTGGCCTGGGCTTCGTTCTCATTGGTTGCATCGACGGTATCTCGGATTTCTTTTCCGGTGGCCGCATCGATGGCTTCAAACATGAACGTTGGCATGATGTATCTCAATCAAAAGGAAACTGGACGTACTAAAATATTTGCTTATGCCTCAAGGATTGTCTCACGAATAACTTCGTCTGCTGTCGTATGGCCCTCGAACATATTTATCATTCCCGAATCACGCAGCGTGACCATGCCGGCCTTTCGGGCAAGATCACGAATCTCTTCTGTGGATGCATTCCGAACAACCAGGTCACGAATCTCATCTGTCATGACCAAGAGCTCGTAAAGACCCAGCCGTCCCTTGTACCCACTGCCACTGCACTTGTCACAACCCCGACCACGAAAAAAGTTTTTCCCCGCAACCTGATCACTCGTTAATTCAAGATCAGTCAGCGTTTCTGCGTCCGGCACATACTCCTCTTTACAGGCCCCACAAATTCTACGCACAAGCCTTTGGGCAAGTATCGCTTCGACCGTTGCGGTTATAAGAAAGGGCTGTACGCCCATATCTCGCAGCCTGGTCACTGTAGCTGGTGAATCATTGGTATGGAGCGTTGAAAAAACCATGTGTCCAGTAAGCGCCGCCTGAATTGCAATTTCAGCAGTTTCAACATCTCGAATTTCACCCACAAGAATTCGGTCAGGGTCCTGCCGAAGGATAGCCCGCAGCGCGGCTGCAAAGGTTACACCAATATCTGAATCAATCGGCACCTGAACAATACCTTCAATATCGTATTCGATTGGGTCTTCTGTTGTGATGATTTTGTCATCCGGCTCATTCAACTCTGACAATGCCGAATAAAGCGTTGTTGTTTTGCCTGAACCGGTCGGTCCCGTCACAAGAATAATTCCATTGGGACGCTTAATAATCTCACGGAACGGCTGCAGAATATTTTCATCCATTCCCAGCTTATCGAGATCAAGTGAAACAACCCCACGGTCAAGCACTCGCATAACGACGCTTTCACCAAACAGTGTCGGAAGAACACTGACGCGAAGGTCAACAGGGTGACCACTCACTGACAGCTCAATTCGTCCGTCCTGTGGCATCCGCCTTTCTGCGATGTCTAAGTTCGCCATGACCTTGATACGCGTCGTAATTGCAAATGAAAGATGCTTTGGTGGCGGCACCATCTCCTGCAGAACACCATCTGCTTTCATACGAATTTTAAATTCGGTTTCGAATGGCTCAAGATGAATGTCGCTGGCGTTCTCTTTAATAGCCATTAACAGAACAAGATTGAGAAGCTTTCGGACCGGGGCAGAGTCTGCCATTGCCTCAGCGCTTGTCAGATCGATTGGCCCATCAGCTAACAAACCTTTTGAGGCCTCGGCGAGATCCTTGTCCTCTTCCATTTCCTCAACAATGGACTCCACGGTGTCAAGTTCACCGGAATAAAAGGTATCAATCGCCTTGTCGATCTCTGCATCCGTCGCAACGACAACATGTATTTCATACCCAAGAAACACACGAAGCTCATCGGCAATCTGGATTTTCTGTGGGTCAGCAGTCGCAATCGTCAGCTTGTTATCTTCGAGCGTAAGTGGCACAACCCGATACATCTCCGCCATTGTCTTACTGATAATTTCGACCAAGCTGTGGGTAATCTGTTTGTCATACAGTGTGACAAACAATGTGTTCCACTGCTCTGCAAGCGCCTCACCAAGCTGCTCATCAGAGAAAAAACCAAGCGACACACCCACACGACCAAGCAGTTCCCCTCCGCGGGCTTCTTGTTCGGTGAGCATTTCTTGCAACTGCTCTTCGTCAATTAGCCCAAGGTCTGTCAGGATTTGTCCAAGCCGTTTCAGTGCCATTACTGCTACCTCGAATTCAATTCGCGTTGAGCCCGTCGTGCAATTTCTTCTTCATTCTCAAAGATACCTTTTTTCGCATCGTTAATCCGTTTAATGAGATCATCTGGCTGCTGGGCTTTATACAGGCACTCTTCCTCAGCAACCTTCTTTTCTTTCCAAAGGCGAAAGAGATGGTCATCAAGCAACTGCATTCCAAGTTTTGTACCAGTCTGAATCGCTGAATTAATTCGGAATGTCTTATTCTCTCGAATAAGGTTACCAATAGCAGGTGTCACAACAAGAATCTCATACGCTGCAACACGACCGCCGCCAATCTTTTTCAGAAGCGCTTGTGAAACAACACCAATAATGGTTGTAGACAGTTGTGTTCGAATCTGTTCCTGCTGGTTCGTAGGGAATGCATCAATGATTCGATTCACAGTGCCCTGTGCTGAGGATGTATGCAGTGTCCCAAACACGACGTGACCGGTTTCAGCTGCAGAAATCGCAGCTTCAATCGTTTCAAGGTCACGAAGCTCACCAACCAGTATCACGTCAGGATCCTGACGAAGGGCTCGCTTCAGCGCCTCTGCAAAACTCGTGACATCTGTGCCGACCTCTCGCTGATTTACCGTGCTCATTTTTGAGTAGTGATAAAACTCGATCGGGTCTTCAATAGTAATTATATGATGATCGAACTTTTCATTGAGCATGTTGATCAGGCTCGCAAGTGTCGTGGACTTTCCAGAACCGGTGGGGCCTGTCACAAGAAAGAGACCACGAGGTCGCGTCACCAGACGTTGGCATACGTCTGGCACGCCTAACTGCTCTGGCGTAAGCATCTGGTTTGGAATCTGCCGCAAGACCATGGCAACGGACCCACGTTGCTTGAACACACTCACACGGAAACGAGCCATGTCCCCAAACGCAAAACCAAAGTCTGTACCACCCATTTCTGCCAGTTCAGCCTGACATCGTTCTGGGGTAATCGACTTCATCAAACTGTTTGTATCATCTGCGGTCAGCACCTTCGTTTTTTGTGGCTTCATGCCACCGTCTTGACGAAAGACTGGGGGCAGACCTTTGGTGATATGAATATCACTGACGCCACCCTTTACAGCGGCCGTCAAGAGCTTGTCAATCATGATCGTGCCGCCCGCCTCTTCAGGCATGGCAAACTCTTCATCGACTGATTTCGGCTTCACTCCTGCTTCAGACTCGTTACTACCGTCATCTTGAAGATCTAGTTCAAAATCGTTGTCAGCATCATCTGGTGCTGCTGATGCTGCTCCCCTCTGAAGCACGAGCACCTCAGTTCCTGACACATCAACAACAGAAGCATCAATCGAGCCATGAGAACACGTAAACGAAAAGTGTTTTGGATCAGCACCATCAGGCATGACGGCTCGGATAAGACCAGCGACTACTTCAGCAGCTACCGGCTGTATCTTGAGTTGCCTGAGTTGCTCACCAATTCGCAGCATCGGAGGAACTCCGCCGGATAGCCGTAGTTCAGTGGCATGGTTGTCGAAAGCTACTTTTAATAACTTCTCGATTTGTGCAATTTCAGGAGACGACGTCTTGCTCATAGTGTTATCCGTTCCCGGTGGTTCTGCCGAGGAGCCTGATTGGTGACCAATTCATACATTCTGAGACTCCGCTCAGAAATTTCATGAATTGAAGAACGAGGGACAAGTCCCACTTCCAATCATACCCTGACAAAAATTTAGCTTTTCCAGAGGGGAGTGTATCCCGCATGAACGGTATCTGCACACCAGCTAAAAGCCAAAAACATTCAAAAATTCGCCAGCGCAGCAGACCTTTTCGGTCGTATAGGGCGAATGGACTCATGCACATGGAACGCCTCAAAAAACATCGGGCCAGCCCCTGACAGCGGCCCGATGAGGCACATTGGGGGCAAAGACCCTCTGCGCTACTTCGTATTATGGTCCATCGACACAAAAAAGTCACGGATTTAGGCCAAAAACTACAACAAAGTACGTTGAGTTGGAGGCTCACAACTGATTTTTTTCTGAAAATGCACTCAAAACCCGGCATTTTAGCCAACGGCATCGACTTTTTCACGAGTCTGTTACGATTTCTCGATGCCTCATCGTAACCACCATCCACGCAGTCCTCGACGCAACTATCGACGCAACTATCGAGGGAAGAACTCCCGTCGAGGCAACTATAGACGAAATGACTTCAGCCGCATCGACCATTCCACAGAGATAGAGCCGTGGTTACCCGAGCAACAACTTAGGAACCAGAAAATCATCTGGCTTGTTGATCCGCTCTCGGCAATTCCCGGCGAAGGTCTCCTTCCATCCCGTACATGGGCACTCGCCAGAGCATTTGTCGCTGCCGGGCACGATGTAATCTGGTGGACCAGCAGCTTTAGTCACGCAAGACGAATCACGAGAACGCCACCACGTAACATTGTTGAAGAGGAAGGATTCAGTGTCCGCCTTATTGCATCGGGTGGCTATCGGTCTTATTTTTCACTTGGCCGTTTTGCAAGTCATCGTAAATTTGCCCGTGGATTTGAGACACAAGCTCTAGATAGACTCGCCAGCGGCAATCTGAAACGCCCAGATCTTCTCATCGCAACGCTCCCTCCTTCAAGTACGGTCGATGCGGCAGTCCGTCTCGCAAATAAATTAGACGCTGAACTCTTGCTCGATGTAGATGAATGGTGGCCGGAACCATTACGGCCAATGATTCCAGGACCAGAATGGTTTGCTCGCTTGCTGGCATCCATAACGTTTCCAATCATTGCTCGAAAACAAAAAACTTCACTGCACTCAGTGGATGTCATCTTCGCTGGATCACAAACCATCAGGGACGCTGTCCTCAAAGCTACGGCTTCTCCGTCGCCACCTATCAAAGTTATTCCAACCGGTGCCTACCTGCAGGATTACCCCCGCCCCCCCCACTTTATTGACCATGTTCCGGGCTCACGTCACGAGCAGTCTGTGTCAATAGACAACGCACAAAATCCTTTCTCAATCGCTGTGGCTGGTGACATTGATCAAAAGTCTGACATCTTTCTACTAACTGACCTTGCTCGTGTACTGAGTGACAAGGGTATTCATGCCGTTTTCCACGTCGTCGGTGGTGGCCGATGGATGCCACGCCTGGAAACAGCTGCTCCTCTATTGACCGGTTCCTGCACCATTCAATGCCACGGCCGTGTTGATCGTAGTCGGTATGTCGGAATTCTCTCTGGATGCCAGGCTGCTCTCGTACTTCCTGGTCGGCTCAACCACTTCGCACTTCCAATCGAAACCAGTGATTACGCTGCCGCCGGCCTTGTGTTATTCCTTACCCAAAATGGTGAGCTTACAGACATGGTTCTCAAAGCGGCTGCAGGAGTTCTCGTAAACGCTCAGCCAGATGCACTTGCTGCAGCTATTGGCCCACTGGCAACCGACCAACAGCAGATAGCTCGGTTCCGGCAGGCGTCTCGAAAACTTGCCGAGACCTTTCTTGACCGAGAAAAGCTCGCCGCAAAAGCTGTTTCGTGGCTTGAATCACTTGGTGAAATGCCCTCCAGTGAACCCTCTGTAGCAATCAATCCGAACCCCTGATTTCCGTAAACGAATTTCACAGAATTCGCGAAAACAGAAACTATGGAATCAGCATCGAGCCCGACTGATAACTCAGAGACGACGGCGCTTGAACTTCTTGAGCGGCTTCGTGGCCTTCCCGGCTTACTGAAAGCCGTTGAGAACGCATCGCCCCGGGAGCGAGTCAACCAAAAGAAACTTCGTAAGGAATTTCCTCCTGAACTTGTACGAGCAGCTGTCTCTCTTTATGAGACTCGTCAGCGTGGACATGAACGATTACCACATGCTGATCACCTCTGGCTTACCCCCACAGGACTCGAACAGGCCACAACCTGGGACGTCGCAACACACAAGGCAAAACGATTCAAAGATCAGAACACGATGGCTGACCTCTGCTGCGGCATTGGTATCGACACTGCGGCACTTTCAAAAAGCACGTCTGTCCTAGCGATAGACTCAAGCTCTTCAATGGTTCGCCGTGCGACTTGGAACAGTGAAATACTCGGAAACCCGTCACAGGTAACTGGTGAAGTCGACGATGTGACCAGTCGTGAATGGACAGACTGGTTCGTTCACGCGGACCCCGACCGTCGTGGTGACCGCCCCCGACCAACCCGGCATCTTGAAGCCTATCTGCCAGACATCCAATGGATGCAGCGTCTTGTTGAAACCGCCAGAGGTGGAGCAATAAAAGTTGGTCCGGCAAGTAACTGGCCACAGCACTTTGCCACCAGTTCTTGTGAAATTGAATTGATAAGCCTCGCAGGGGAGTGCCGCGAGGCAACGATCTGGTTCGGTGAATTAGCGGGGCACCTATCTCGACGGGCGACAAACCTCACGACTGGGGAATCACTCACCGGCGATCCATCTCTTGAGTCAAGAGAAGTAGTACCACTTGATGCATTCATATGTGAGCCTGATCCGGCAGTCATACGCGCAGGGCTTCTTGAAACGTTAGCAGACAAGTACAGCTTCTCTCGGATCGACTACGAGGAAGAATACCTGACCGCTTCTCAAAAACCTGAGACAAGTCTCGTGACTCCGTTTGCCGTTGAAGCGATTCTGCCTGCAGGACTCAAGCACGTTCGGAAATACTTCATAAAGCAGCCTCGGCACAACTATGAAATCAAATGCCGACGTCTGTCAGTTGATATTGAGTCTGTTCGACGACGGCTTCCTGTCGGTGATGGCCAGCCAGCAACCGTCATCTTCTGCCTCATTGCAGGGCAATCGCAGGCCGTTGTTGCCCAGCGGATTTGATGTATCTGTTGTCAGGCCATTATCGATCAGCGTAGACGTGAGTCATCTCTTCAGAAGTAAGCGGCGTCTGAAGATCATCACTCTGAAGCTGGAACTGAACTCGCTGATTACCAGGACGACGACCACGAACCTGAACATGAAATACGGCCTCGTCCGCCGGAGCAAGCGATGCAAGTGGTTCGAATGTTATCATCAGATTCTGGACCTCATAGGGAACAGGACCACGTGCCTCCACTGGCTGGAGATCACCAAGCAATTTTGCTGACAGGGCAACATTGGTGGCTGCTTTTGTTCCCTGATTTTCCACTCTGACAACATATTCAGTAAGACCATTGATCTCGATTGGGTCTTCACTGTCGGCAACTTCCAATGCCAGTGACGCGAGGCCTTCCACCTCAATAGAGTGTGACAGTTGATCGGCAAGGCCGGCAGGGTTTCGGACAGCCGCAACGATGGTTTGTGGACCGAGTACTGTTGGCATGGCAACAAACTCCACGACACCCTCTTCTCCTGCGGGCAACTCCTCAAGACTCCAGAGCACCCGATGTGTTTTTTCGTCGTAGTACCCGGCATTATTTGCACGCACAAACTTCATGCCAGCGGGAAGTTGTGCAGCTAACTCCACAGCTAAGGCTGGTGCTGTACCAGTGTTATGCATCTTGAGCGTACAGGTTGCTGGCCGTTGAAGATACCGGCGTTTCGGAATGTCTGCATGGAGCTCCAACATTGGTGCAGTAATCTCTGCTCGCAGTGGACGAGCTACCTCAATACCACCGTCTGCCCGCGCACCTATTCGTATCTCATGAACACCTGGCGTAATAGTTGCCAGTTTCAATGAGATCGATCGTGATGAACCTGGCTCCAACTGCCCAACATCAAACTCAACCTCCCGGCCAGCAGGGTGTGATACAGAGTCTGGAAGAATGCCTTCTAGAATCACTCCGGTTGCCGTACCAGTGCCTGGATTTGAGAGTGTAATATCTACAGCCATCATCTCACCGATTAAAGTCGGTTGCGGTGGTTCAACTGTGATCTCGAGGGCGGGCTTTGTGACCCGTGATCGTACAGTCGCATCAGCACGAAAGGTAACGCTTGCGACACTTCCAATATCACCCTCAAGTTCAGGCATAACTTCCATGGCAACACGTGCTTCTTGCCCCGACTTCAATTCACCAATCGACCAGAACAGTTCACCTGAAGGCGTATTTGTGTCCCCAGGACTCGCCGGAGGTATAGTCGTAAT
The DNA here is from genome assembly GCA_965662325.1 of uncultured Pirellulales bacterium. Lineage (GTDB taxonomy): Bacteria > Planctomycetota > Planctomycetia > Pirellulales > UBA1268 > UBA1268. The sequence continues at coordinate 8,503 of CBFIHW010000049.1, forward strand.
CAGTGATGTTCCATACGGCACAGCATCTCGCAGAACTGTATCGTGCGCAGTGGCAGCCCCAACGTTTCGAATAATGACTTCGAATCGAGCTGGCTTACCAACCTGCAAATCTCGGGGGCCACTTTTTTCAAGTGTAAGCTGCGGCGTCTGAAGTCCTTCCATCTGCGGCAGGCCCGGTCGACCTTGACCAGAAGGCCCAGGCTGGGCGGGTGTCGTCTTCGAAAGAGGTTCAGCCTTTTTATCTGTAACAATAGTGTTCAAAGAATTCTGCTGCTTTGCTATTGGTGGAGCCTCAGCAAAGGGCATTGTGACACCTGTATTCTGAAGCGGTTGTTTCTTCAAATCGTTGGGTGATATCGCACCAGTTTTTTTAGGGGACGCAAACGGATTCGACTTTGTTGAAAGTGGCGACTCCGTGTCTGTTGATGCAAGGGGCTGTGGCCGACTTGCGTCTTTCACGTCATCGAAAACCGTCGATGAAGGCATGGGAGCATTCTGCCGAGGTGTTGAAGGTGCCGGCTGAGTCAGTTCTGCTGCTACACGATTATCACCTTCCTCATCCAGCCGTTTTGAGCGAGGTGTTTCTGTTGATGGCTCCGAAATCGACTTCGTTGTATCTGCTTCCTCTGTGACTGCTACTGTATCGTTTGCAGCAGTTGTTTCATTCGCTTCTGTTCCCACAATCTCTGCTTCCAGGACTCCTGGTTGGTCCGGAATCGGCATATCTCTCACGGAGTGTTCCAGGGCTTTCGACTCTTTCTGAATATCAATGTCTGGCTCATTTGCTGGCACTGAAACAGAAGGAATGGAAGCCGGCGCCTCCTTCACCTTGAGTTGATCTTCATTGATCTGTTTCGCGGCCAATCCATTGTCTTCCGACGATTGCTTCTGAACAACTCGTGGAGTACTTTCTTCTTTGGTTTTTTCAAGATGCCCGGTCAATGCTGGCGCACGTGCTGGCTCGGAACTCTCCTCAGCAGGTGAGACATCATTTTTCGCGGCTTTTTTTTCTTCCTGCTTCAGAGCAGCTGGTTGTTCCTTCGCTCCTTCTTCTTCAGGCGGGGATATTTGCTTGGCTGAGAATCGAGACAGGTGATTCGGTTCGGCATCATCTTTTGCCGGCTCTTCTTCAGTTGCTTTCTCTAAAGAGGGCTCTTCTCTAATTGGTTTTTCAAAAGAAGCTGGCTGGGCTGGATAGTCACTGTCACGAACTGGATTGGAGTATGTGTCTGGGCCAGCAGAGGAAAACCGGCTCCGCTCGAACTCTACTGCTGGCTGGAAACTAACGGCAGGCAAAAGTTCTTCTGTTTGGGATGGCACCGTAGCGTTTGCTGATGCCGTCGGAATTGGAGACTGGGTGACAGGCACCGTACGGCCAAGCCCGGCAAGCCACACAACAGCAAAGCCAGCCAGCCCACACAACACCGCACCAATAATCATTGATGTAGCTGAGACGCCTTTTGGAGGCACAACAAAATCCTGACGCGACTGGCGCTTTTCCATGACTCCACTCCTGATTGGGACGGTCACTAGACGGACCGGAACATCTGGGGAAGTACCAAAGATGGGCGAGCAGTAGAAGGCCGTTTCACAGAAAATGACCTGCCCGAAACAGACTACGTCAAACCCGCGTCCGTAAGAATCTGATGCAGGTAAAATTGAAACTTACCCAGTTTGCCACCATAATTACCAGCAGATATAGCCGGTATACCCTCGCCCGCTGCCGCCTGTATCGCAGCCGCCATGGCTTCACAGATCACTTGCTCACTCTCTCCGTCAATGACTATTTCGAGACAGGCAACAACACCGGAATGAAGCTGCGTCGGGACCCTTCCCAATAAGCCTGGACAGAAAGCGTCATTAGAGGAAGCCTTTAACGCCGCGTAACGAGATCCAACTTTACTGCCAGATCGCACAACGCCACCAGGAAACGGCGTAATGACGCCCGGCACTGCTGAAATTGCACGTACTGCTCGCTTGGCCGATGCCAGCGCAGCCTCAAGAGAAATACCCTGAATCACCACATTGCCTCCGCCAACACCCTTCGCAACGCCACAGGTTTCTTCAACCAGAAATTCTCCATCCATGACCGGCACCCGCCAGTACCGCCGTTCATCAAATACTTTCGTCTTCTCAAAACCATCACCAAAAAACCGAATACGTTGCCCCAGTGGCATTCGTTCTTCTGATTGTGATAATCCGTCAAATACAGCTGTTGTTGGACAGGTTAGCAGACACTGACCGGTCCTATTGGCTACTGCCTCCGCAAGAGAATCAGTGGTAAATCCAAACGCAAGAACTGCGGCTCCAGGCCGGCCATCTGGACTCTCATCAGGTGATATGAATCGCTCAACACCAACTTCGGCATCACAACCAATGACACTTGTCGCGTATCCGCAAAACGACTGGATTCCAGCATCAAGCCACGAGCTGTCATGTGCCGTAACCACAAGTCGTGCAAATCTCAGCCGAAATGCCTCGGCAAAGGTATCGATAATTTCAGTCGAACCAAGGTGAAGCACTGCCTTTGCCACGGGGAACATCCTTTAAACGGCTGAGTAATACAAACTGCAAATTTTCTGTCCACTACCTAGGCATACATAACGGTTTCTAACATACCCGGCTTTTTTCTCAGTCCGACTACACAATTCGTAAATGCTGTATTCTCATAAACACTGTGTTTCAGTAGTCTATTATGTCTAGTTCATGCTAGTTGAAAAAACGGTGTACTAAACCGAGTCATTCTGTTCCGATCCGCCTCTCCGTTGTGTTAACCAAAGGGTTTTTGGACATGCTTAAGCAAATTATTTGCATAGAACGTACAGAGGAGTCCCTTGATTCCCCTTCACTGTCACCAAGGAAAACGATGATTACAAAACTCACCCTTGGATGCGCCCTCTTTGTGGCACTGTTTACAAATGCCCACACAGCACAGGCTGCCGAACTTGGTATTGGTCTCATTCCAGATGATGCTGCATTTCTGTCAAGCACATTGCGCGGTAAAGAACAATATGATCGCATTGTTTCAAGCAACGCATTTGCCAGTCTTAAAGAGCTGAAGTCTGTTGCAAAAGCACTCGACGAACTAGCCAAGCAGCAAACACAACCAGGCAACCCGATGGCAATTGCAATGATGATGATGCAGATGCCCGACAACCAGGAAGCAATTAGCCTCCTTCAGGACATGGTGGCTACCGACACCTTTGTATTCGGCACATCTTCTTGGGTTACGGTTTCAAAATTATTGAAGAAACTTCAGTCCGCCCAACAGGCTGCTAATATGGCCACTATTACAAAGGGTACTGATCTTGATCTTGATACTGACGCAACACTGAACCGGTTAATCGCAGAAACGCTCGCTGCAAACACCGATGAGATTGTGGTTCCTGACCTTGTCTGGGGGTTTCACACGACACAACTAGATGCTGCCAAAAAACAGCTTAAACGAATCGAAGACTTTGCAACAAGCATGGCGCAGGCACAACCAATGCTTGCCGATGCAGTAGCTCGTGAAAAAATTGGGGCTGGTGATTTCATTACAGTGACCATCAAGCCAGATCCAAATCTCATTAAAATGGCGATTTCCAATACCGTGAAATTCGATGGCATGGAAGAAGAGCTTGAGAAAATTCTAAAACGTGTTGGTGAACTCCAATTTGTTGTTGCTCTGGGAATTGTCAAAGAACATGTCGTCCTCTCAATTGGTGGCGGGACTGAGCACCTTCAAGCAATGGGCTCAACGGGTGGCAGTCTGCTCGAAACGGAGCCTTTCAAGGTTGTGCGAGATGCTACGGAGAAACCTCTTACCAGTATCTGGTACCGAAGTCAGAAACTTGCCAAAGCTTGGGAGACATCTCCTGAGGATATTGAGCAAGCCAAGAAATTTGCTACCACGGTTGCTGAGGTGAACGAATTAAACCCAGAGGCAACTGCTGAAGCAGAGAGACTCGTAGGAGAACTGCTGGAAGGATATGCAAGCCGAATGCCAGAAGCTGGTCCTTGGCTGGCATACTCATACCTAACCGATACCGGGTATGCGGGTGAAGAATGGAATTGGGCGAAAAATCTTCCCTGGAACGGAAGTCTACCGCTTTCTTTGGATCACTTCGGCGGAGACCCGCTTGCTGTGATTGCTCTCCGCACCAAAACAGACCCTGAGCAGTTTGAAGCGTTCGTGAGCTGGGCGAACTCACTTCGTCAATTTGTTTCAAGTGCAATCGCCTCAACGGGTGACGATGATACGCAGGAAGGATTCAAAACATTCGATGAAAAAATTGTTCCTCTCGGTGAAGAATTAACGACTACGGTACGAGAAAAATTTGTACCCTCGCTCAAGAATGGTCAATTTGGTTTTGTCCTCGATGGCAAGGCATCGACCACAAAACTGCAGGCATCTTTACCAGCATCGTCGAAGCCGCTTCCACTTATTGAGCCAGCTATTGTGCTTTCTCTCGATGACGAAAAACTTTTTCGCGAAGGCCTCAGTGACATCTTTGCACTCAGTGACAAGTTACTATCTGTCGTTCGTGAAATCGATGAGGATGACAAAATTCCAAGCGAATACCGCATTCCAGACCCAGAAGAAAAAGACACAAAGGGAGGAAGTCTCTGGACCTTCGCACTTCCTGAAAGCGGACTGGATAAACAGATTCAATTGAGCATTGGCGTTGGTAAAAATGCTGCTGTATTCTCTTTCACGCCAGATCAAGCTGAGCGAATACTTACGAGTTCACCACTTCAACTTGAGGGCGACTTTAGTGAGAATTTAGCTGCAGTAGCTGTTCTAGACTGGGTCGCATTTGCAAATGCCATTGAGCCCTGGGCAACGTATGTCATACGGTGTGGTGGCGTCCAGCAAGAGGAGGGCCGGCTTGATCCAGACTCAACCATTGGCCCTGACTCGGAAACCGATGAGGTCACAGATGCACTGGAACAACTCGCTACGATTTTTAGCGTTTTCCGGTGCCTGAAATCAGCAACTGCCAAAACCAGTATCGAAGAAGATGCCACGGTGACCCGGTGGCAGAATCGCATCGAGGACCTACCTGCCAAGTGAGTCATGCCGAAGAAGGCCTCGGACAAAAAGGTCTCCGCCGGTTTGATCAATTGCCTCTACACGAGTTTTGGAGAGAATCTCTCGAAGACGGCGGGACGGCTTGTTTGCATCGAGAAGTTTTGGAGCAAGAAACGCCCAGACTTCATCGATGATGTTGGCCTGAAAGCATGATTCAAGAACCTGAGCCCCACCTTCCACCAAGACGTTCGTCATCTGGCGGGAACCAAACTCATGGGCTAACTCAAGGAGCATCTCGCTCGATTGATCTGTTGAACTGTGCCATATTTCACAGCCATTATCCTGTAACTTCTCTATCCGATCCTTTGCAGCTTGGGGACCTACTGCTACAAGCACTGGATGCTCGTGAGACGTTTGAACAAGACGTGAACTCACCGGCAGGCGAGCCTGACGATCTAACACAACTCGCACAAGTGGCCGTACCCCAGAAGGTCGTGCAGTCAGCAATGGATCATCAGCAAGAGCGGTCTTTACACCAACGACGATAGCGTCAACGCGTCGACGCAAGTCATGAACAATGGCACGAGAGACTTCTGAAGATATCCATTGGCTTTTATGGGATTCACCAGAACCGTCAGCACTCGCATATGGGAGAGCAAGATAGCCGTCGATGGTCATTGCCCATTTGGCAATCATCCATGGTCTCTTGGACGTCATCAACATACGAAATGGAGCCGTGAGACGTGTTGCTTCATGCTGTAACAGACCAACATCAACCTGGAGGCCAGCTTTCTGGAGGAGCGAAATACTTTTTCCTGCAACTGCCGGAAAAGGATCTGTTGCGGCGACCACTACACGACGAATACCCGCACTCAAAATAGCATCCGTACATGGAGGCGTTTTCCCGGTGTGACAACACGGCTCAAGTGTGACAAATAGCGCGGCGTCTCTGGCTGCCTCACCTGCCATTGCCAACGCATGAACCTCCGCATGGGCACTCCCAAAACGCTTGTGCCAACCCTCTCCCAGCACCGTACCGTCAGAGTTTGCAACAACTGCTCCCACCATAGGGTTGGGCTCGACAAACCCTTCGCCGCGACGAGCGAGCTTGCATGCTCGGTGCATCAGCATCGTGTCGGTGGAGGAGAACATAGCCGGACCGTTTTATTAGGGAGTCCAGATCGCAGGTTTTTCATCTCCACCACCCGAAGGTTCGCTCCCAGGTGTCCAGAGTTTTCCAGATTCTGCAGCCGGAGCGGCGGCCGGACCAGTCGGCGATGGAGCTGCACCAGGACCAGCAGGAGCACCGCCTCCTGCGGCCGCCATTGCACCAAGATCAATGCCGGCTTCAGCGAACACTTGCATCACCGCATTCGAAACCCTCGGATTTTGACTGTGGTCACGACGTATACGATCAAGCACTTTAAGGAGTGCCGGCTGGTCCCCTCGCTGCAGATGAATTCGTAGTTCACCTACGTCAAGCATGCCTTCATCAGCTTTCAACGCCGCTGCAAGTGGTCTAATTTTTCCAAGAATTTCCAGCCGCCGTGTTGTAGTCCGAGCACGGGCTTCGAGTACTCCGTATGCCTGCCAGCGGTCAGCATCAGTGATATCCTCACGACTCAACAGTGTATCGGCTGCCAATTCTGCTACCTTGCTGTAACCAATTTCAGCTGCTGTCAAAAGCAAACCACGTAGATGATCGTTTGTTATTTTTTGAAAATCCAGACGCAGCCAACGCTGAGGGGGCACGTTCCCCAATGGTTCCGCTGATTCAATAATCGCAGGTACCGGGAGCCCACTGGCTTTTCTTAACTCAGGCCAGATATCTCTACCTGATGCGATAATGTCAGTGGCCTCAGCGTCATTGACCAGAGCCTCGACACGACGGCAGGACTCATTACCATCCGCTACAGCTTGCTTTGGTGTTTTACCCATCAGCTCTGGCAGCGGCGTTTCTGCCCAAAGAGAGGTGAATCGATCCGCGACTCGTGCCTGCTGTTCCGCTAGCAATTTGTCGATTGGAGCACCTTCACCGGCTGCTGGTGGAGCAGCCGGTTCTGCTGGAGGATTCATCCGGAACTGACTGCTTGCGAGATAATTCATTGGCGTCGCTGATGGCATTCCAGCAGGCTGCTCTGCTTCAACAAGCGTGGTCTTGAGAGTTGCCTCCACCAAGGGTTTGGCTTCTTTGACGTCAGGCACAAATCCCTGGAGCGTTACCTCTGCCTCACGATCAGTTTGCTTTCCGTGGAGAAGCATACTGCCGAGTAAACGTGGTGCGTCGTTGTCTCCAGGGGGAGACTCATAAACACGCCAGGTCGAACGCGGAGGTACGGCACCTCGTGAAACCCACCTCGAACGATCAACGGGCATCGACTCAAAATGGCTATCTTTCCGAAGCGCATCTTCAAGCAGATCAACATCGCCCTCGAGTGGACCACGAAGTAATTCGTAGCGAATGACTGGTGAACGTTCCGGATTGGCCTGTGTCTCCAGAACGATCGCCCGACCTGTTGCTTCGACTGCTTCATCATGACTTGCGGGGTCTTGGGTCGCTGCTCGTAATTCTGCAACTTTCAGCCACGCCTCTGCTGCCTCCAGAGGGCGAGCAACCCGCTCGCATAACAGAGCGATGTTCGTGAATAATTCAGGGCTATCTGCGGCAACTCCTTTAAGACTATTAAATGTTTTAATTGCTTTTGAGAGACGCCACGCCTTGGCATGCTTAAGCGCTGCATCAAACTCAAATCGCCATGGTGAATCCTCGTTCGTCGCAGCGAATGGCACCTTAATACGTAATGCCGGTGGCAAACCTGATGCGAGCAGTGCCTCCATGAGGACATTTCGTTCTTCTTCCGATCCGAGTGACTTCTCTACAAGCCATTCAATCGTCGATTCTGCAAGACCGAACTGTCCTACCTGCGCGGCAACCTGAACCAATGTCATAGCGATACGGACAAGATCATCTGGCACCTCAGTGCCTGCCGCTTCTCGAGAGCGGTCAAAAAGGCCTGCTGCTTCTTGCATATTGTCGATAAGAGCTGCTGCAACTGCTGCATGGCCAAGAGCAAGAGGATTATCGGGATATGCTTCAAGAAAAGCCCGACTCGTTACAGCTGCATCATTAAATTTCTTTGCCGCCAACTCAAGTTTTGTTTGCGTTGCCAGAAGACATGCTTTCCCTGGATGTTTTTCAGAGAGACGCGTCACTTGCTCAAGTGCCGCTTCAATCTGCTCACCCTCAACCAAGCGATCCAACTGTTCAAGATCACCAAGTAGTTCGTGGCAACAGAACTTGATTTTCTTGCCGGTTCCGCCGGGACACAGAGAATACGGATCGAGCGGCATGAAAAGTCTCCTTATGAGTCTGTAAAGGCATTGAGCTGATTCAAATCAAGATGGCTCAAACACACTTTACCAGACGATCCACATTGCAGGAATTGGCCCCTCGCAAGCTCCGCTTCTGCCCGTCGAAGCGACCCAGAGCGACCTCAGTTGAACACTTTATGCTTCGATGTGATACTTAATGATGAAAGACAGGCCTGTCGGCGGTCGGGGCATGTCTTGAATCACTGACCTATCCACTCCTCTAACAAACGGCACACCGTGCGGCAGCCACGCATCGTGATCGTCGATCCAGCCGGCCCAGAAGGCCTTGCCTACAGCAGGCTTGTTGCCCGGTTGCAACCCCTCGAAGTTCGGCACACAACCAATGTCGCCGACGATACAGATATTGCCCAAGACGATGGGTTCGATCTTGCCATCCTTGTAATCCGAAGTGGCAGCACCAGTATCAAAACATTAGATCAGCTCGTTGAAGCAGATCCTGATCTTCCAATTGTGGTTATTGGCAATGAAGAAGAAGGTCAAGAAGCTGTTAGTGACTATTTACGACATGGTGCAGCGACGTACCTGCCCGTTGAGAATGCCGAGAGAGACCTTGAAGATGCTCTTGTTGAAGCCCTCACTACATCACGACAGCGGGCTACCGAACAGACATTGAGACGGGCTATCGAACGGCCCTATTCATTCGAGAACTTCCTTGGTGAAAGTCCTCCGATGAAGGCGGTCTACAACCTTATTGAACGCGTTGCAACAAGTTCTGTCGATATTCTTATTACTGGAGAGACCGGTACTGGAAAAGAACTTGTCGCTCAAGCAGTACATCAAAGAAGTCGGCGCAAGGAAGCACCATTTGTTCCGATTGACTGTGGAGCTATTCCTGAGACCTTACTGGAGAGTGAACTTTTTGGACACGAGCGTGGTGCTTTTACTGGCGCTGACGCTCGACGCATTGGACTGATAGAAGTCGCAGACGGTGGCACCCTGTTCCTTGATGAGGTTGCTGAACTACCACCCTCGCTTCAGGCAAAACTTCTTCGAGTTTTACAAGAGCGCCGTCTTCGGCGAGTTGGTGCCCGTAAGGAAACACCCATTGATGTT
>CBFIHW010000050.1:0-17960 GCA_965662325.1 uncultured Pirellulales bacterium
ACTGGACACTATCCTCAGACTTCTTCATCCCATCATGCCATTCGTGACAGAAGAAATTTGGCAGAATCTTGCACAAGATCATGGCCTTCGACACTACCCGTGGGACGCAAAGACGATCCCTTCTTCGATCATGGTTGCAGCATGGCCACGTCCACCTGAAGGCTGGCAGGACGCTACAACTGAAAAGCAATTTCAAGCATTTCTCGAAATTGTTGGGGCTATCCGCGAAATTAGATCACGACAGAACGTGCCTCCCCGCAAATCTGTCGATGTCACCGTGTGTACCTCATCACAGAAACAGGAGTTGCTTACCCCAATGAAGTCGGCGATAGAGGCTATGGCTGTGTGCCGAGTCGTTGGGCTTGCAGCAGATGCTCAACCTGTACCTGGCTCAGCCGAAATCTCGGCAGCAGAATGTGATATCTTTATTGATCTTGCAGAACTAATTGATATCGATGCCGAAATAATGAGGCTCCAACGAGAGTTGGGCAAACTCGACAAGGTAATCAAAGCCAAGCAAGCAAAACTCAAAAACGAAAAATTTGTGAGTCAGGCACCACCAGCGGTCGTCCAAAAAGAACGCGCACTAGTAGCTGAATTTGAGGAGACACGAGCGAAACAGGGCGACATTCTGGCAGGGCTCCAAGCTCGAAAACCGTAACAACCGTGCGGTTAGTTTCTGATTTAAGTGATTTCAGGGAAGTTATGGGGTATTCTTTTAGACTGTGATCCCCGGGCTTCAGGCAGTCAGGGTTTTTCCTATTGAGAAGACATGGAATATGTGAGGTTCGTTATGAGCGTTGAAATGGAACTCGCGCGAATCATCATTAGTGAGGTAAATGATCAGCAGGTTGTCTATTTGAAAGAAGTCGAGGGAGAGCGAACATTCCCAATTCTGATCGGCCTCTTTGAAGCAACCAGTATCGACCGCAGAGTGAAGCACAATGCAACACCGCGCCCCCTGACTCATGACCTTCTTGTAGCAGCTGTTGAACTACTAGGTGGGGAATTTCAGGATGTCGTTATTTCAGAGTTAAAAGAGCACACCTATTACGCCACCCTACGTGTAGAGAAAGACGGTGGCCTTGTCGAAATTGACGCCCGTCCTTCTGATGCCATTGCTGTAGCAATCACTTGTGAGCCGAATCTGCCCATCTATGTTGCAGAGGAGGTTCTCGAGAATGTAATCGGGCAGTAAGGATATTTCCTCGGTCAATCTTGTGCACTTCTGGTCACATTTTACCACTAAGCACTCAGTCGAGCCCAAATGCAGTACGTAGAATACTGAGGGACCGCTTTCCATGCTCTGCGGCCACCAGAACGTTGACCCGCACCTCGCTCGTACTGATAAGGTCAATATTGATACCAGCATCTGCGAGCGGCGCAAAAAGCTTGTCAGCTACTCCTGCGTGGCTTCTGATGCCGACACCCGTTATTGACAGCTTCGCCACCTCAGGCACGTCGGTCGTCTCTGCACCACGATCCTGCGCAATTGCCTTTGCCGCAACAAGCGCACGTTGCCTGTCTGAAGCAGGAACAGTGAACGAGATTTCTGCCTGGCCATTCCGCGGAAAACTCTGAACAATCATATCGACGTTCAGCCCCACCCTTCCAACTTCCTCAAACACTGCAGCGGCAACCCCGGGTGCGTCAGGAAGGTTCAGGAATGTCACTAACGCCTGCGACATATCAAGCTGACAATCTTCGATTGCAAGATCTTCCATTCCTTCTAACCTTCTAACGACCTCAAGCGGGTCTGACTTCTGAACAGATCGAGACCTGGCGACTGCGCTATCATCGACAAACCCGTCCAACCCAAATGCCTTATGCGCAGCTTCAACACTTTTTTGTGCATTCTGGCGATCGACAAGGACTGAAATTTTTATCTCACTTGTCGTAATCATATGCACGTTAATGCCCGCGGCTGAGAGTGCATCAAACAGTGTTGCAGCGACCCCTTCTGCATTAACCATGCCCATGCCAACGACTGAGACTTTTGCAACATCAGAATCGTGCGTTACCTCCGCCGCTGAAATAGCATCCGCTACGTGCCGCGTGATCTGCAGGGCCGCTGGAAGATCCTGATCAGTCACAGTAAATGAGATATCTGCGGTTCCCTCGGTGCCTGCGTTCTGAATGATCATGTCCACGGCAATGCCCTTTGACGCCAAATCGGCAAACAGCCGATGACTCGCCCCAGGCTGATCGGGAACATCCTCAACAGTGATTCGCGCTTCGTTGTTTGCCAGTGCTACCCCACTAACAGTGCGCTGATTCGTCGAGTCTGATGATATTCTCGTTCCCTCGCCATCCTCAAAGCTTGATCGAACAACAATCGGAACACCAAACTTTTTGGCAAACTCAATTGATCGTGAATGCATCACACCAGCACCCAAACTGGCAAGTTCAAGCATTTCATCATGGCTTACTGTAGCCAGCCGGGCTGCCTTGCTATGGACCCGCGGATCGGTGGTATAGATTCCGTCCACATCCGTATAGATTTCACAACAGTCTGCATTTAGTACGGCTGCAAGTGCAACCGCTGTTGTATCCGAACCGCCTCTGCCAAGCGTCGTGATATTGCCATCTAGGTCATACCCTTGAAAGCCAGCTGCTATGACGATTGCGCCATTCTCAAGTAAGTTCTGGACGTGACCGGTTGAAATTGACTGGATACGCGCCTTTGTATGACTTGAGTCCGTGCGAATACCGATCTGCCCGCCAGTTAGGCTCACGGCCTTATGGCCCATGCGCTGCAGGGCCATCGCAAACAAAGAGACACTTACCTGCTCACCCGTGGAAAGCAACATATCCATTTCACGATCACTTGGATTGTTTGTTATCTGCTCGGCCAAGCTTACAAGTAAATCGGTTTGTTTACCCATCGCACTTACAACAACAACAACCTGATCGCCGGCCGCATGCCGAACCGATGCTTTTTGCGCCGCCCGCACAATTTTGGCAGGATCGGCAACGCTTGTACCACCAAATTTCTGAACAACTCGTGCCATAGAGGGCTCGTTCCCTTTTTTTCCAAGTCTGACTTCTGAGATACCCTACTTAAGGTTCATTAGTATTCGGCATCCTGGAACAGAGTGCCTATCAGGGCTGAACCCTGAGTTAACGTTGAACCAGCTGCGGCGGCTTTTTCATCATATGAGTCAGCAGACACCCCCTTCACTCCTGATCCAGCAATAATAAACGGAACCAAACCACGTGAATGCATTCGCGTCGAACAGAATGTCGGGTGATCGGGACATACAAGGACGCGATAGGGCTCGCCGGCACTCGCTCGCTGTTCCAAGTATTCTGTAACTGGCGCAACAATCTTCTCATCAATCTCTTCAAGAGCCTTGACCTTAGCTGAAGCATTTCCCTCATGTCCTGCTTCATCAGGTGCCTCAACATGGACGCACACCAGATCGGTCGTATCCAACTCCTCGATAGCGGCCTGCCCCTTTGCGGCATAATCTGTGTCAAGATATCCAGTGGCACCCTCTACCTCTCGGCACCGCCATCCGGCAAGTTCTGCTAGGCCACGGAGGAGGTCTACTCCTGTGATCATCGTTCCTTGTACACCATGCAAGTCTTTGAATGACTCGAACGCCGGTCGTTGGCCAGCACCCCACAGCCATACGTGTGTAGCTATTCCAAGCCCCTTGTCTCTGCGAGCTGCATTCACGGGATGATCCTTCAACCACACCTCACTATGTCCCATTATTTCAGTTAGAAGTCGGCTTCCAGTTCCGCGAGGAAAGGCATCTGATATGTGTTGTTCGACCCGATCATGTGGTGCGGTCGTCCGAAGATCATCACCGAGTTCGCAGACAGCACCATCCTTTGTTCGAAACAGTAATAAGTTGCGATAGCTGACACCCGGTACAAACTCCCATTCTGACAACTCTGGAAAGTCGTGTGTGAGACCTCTTTGTGCTGCCTCAAGTAAACGGATCGATTCGTCCGTTGTGATGTGATCAGCCGTGAAGTCGACCATCACTGGACCATCACCATGGTCTTCAATCGTGACGAGGTTACAGCGAATTGCCCAGTCTTCAGGCCCGAGCGAAATGCCCTTCGCTGCGGCCTCCAACGGCGCACGTCCGGTGAAATACTTTAGCGGGTCGTATCCCATTAGACTCATGCACGCAACTTCTGAGCCAGGGTTGAACGCGTCTGGAACGTGATTCGTCAGTCCCACCTTACCCTGCATCGCCAACTTATCGAGTGAAGGGATTGACGCATACTCAAGCGGTGACTTGCCACCAAGTGATTCTTGCGGCTCATCTGCAGCACCATCTGGTATCAAAACAAAATACTTCATTGGTGGAAACTGATCCTTCAGTCCAATCGCGTTACTCGTTTATTACTGGCAGGCAAGATATCGGACTCCGTACTGCCGGATTCTTATTTAATGTATCCACCGCCCGATCAACGGCCTCGGCGGGACAACGGTGTGTCATGATAATCAAAGGAACGCCGGGTTGTTCCTTTTTGGCAGGATGCTGAATCACTGAGTCAATGGAAATACCTTCGCCTCCAAGTATTCCTGTTAAATCTGCGAGTACTCCCGGCGAGTCCGCCACATGTAACCGGAGAAAAATGGGGTTCTGTCCACCCTGAATGCAGGTATCAGGCTTTGGCGATATCCCAACATCTCCTGCCTGCCTGAACGTAATCGCAGAGCGACCAACAACTGTTCCAATGATATCTGCGACAACTGCTGAAGCAGTGGGCATCTGCCCAGCACCCAAACCGTGGAAAAAAAGCGGCCCTACAGCATCGCCAACAACGCTCACTGCATTAAATGCCCCTTGGGTCTCCGCAAGCGGAGTTCCCTTGCGAACAAGTGCGGGCCCAACCCGCAACGACAAGCTCTCTGCACCACGATTTGCATCGGCGACTACACGAATACGGCATCCCAGTTCATCTGCAAAGCGGAGGAGCTCCTGATCGACAGTTTCAAGCCCAAAACGTGGAATACTGGTCCAAGGAACCCACTCCCCAAACGCGAGATGGACAAGAAGTGCAAGTTTTTGTGTTGCGTCTGTCCCGTCGACGTCCATGGTCGGATCAGCTTCTGCATAACCCTCAGATTGAGCAAGAGCTAAAACGTCCTGATAGGCACTCCCTTCTTGTTCCATTTTTGTCAGAATGAAGTTACTCGTTCCGTTCAGGATACCACGAATCGATGCTATCCGGTTTCCGGTAAGGCACTCTGATACTGCTGCAACGATTGGTATACCCCCTCCGATCGCAGCTTCAAAAGCAATTGACCGGCCCGCTTCACGAGCTGCTTGAAATAGCTCTGGGCCGTGCTCGGCTAGGAGCGCCTTGTTGGCGGTCACAAGATCTTTTCCTCTGCGTAAAAGTTCGAGGCAAATCGTACGCGCAGGTTCAATGCCTCCTAATAGCACAGCGACAACACTAATCGATGGATTGTCTGCAATACGATGCAGGTCATTGGATAACTGGTCACTCGGCAGCTCAACACTGCGTGGCTTCTTTGGATCCTGCACCACCACATGGTTTACAATTATTTGTCGTCCCGCCTGGCTCGCAATATGATCTGCAGAATCTTGAAGGACGCGAACAACACCGGTGCCCACAGTCCCCATGCCGACGAGTCCAACGTGTACAGGATGAGTCATCTTGTCGGTTCCAATTGTTTTCTGCTGCTTTTTGTTTGCGTGTCACTTTATATTCAAGATCGTACTTTGCTGCGTGTCTCACGAAAAGCGAGCCCCCTTTTGACACGCTCACGATGCCGGATCACCGCACTCTGAAGAAAACTTTGGTATTATGACACTGCACTGTCATTCCCCCCCAAACTCTGCAAGGAATAATGCCCGTGGATACCGTCGCCCATGATTTTCTGGTCAAGATTCTAGAAACACCAAGTGCTTCAGGTTACGAAGAGCCAGTACAGAAGCTCGTCCGTGAGTATCTGAAGTCTTGTGCAGAAACAATTGAAACTGATGCACACGGTAATGTCATCGGCACTGCAAATCCTGGCGGTAGCTGTCGGATGTTTCTCGCAGGTCATTGCGATCAAATCGGACTTATTGTGCAGCACATTGATGCCGATGGATATATCTCCGTGCAGCCCATTGGTGGATGGGACCCTATGCAACTCATTGGCGCTCACATTGTGATATGGACAGCTAGTGGTGGTGTGCCCGGAGTCATGAGCCGCAAGCCAATACATCTGCTCACCGAAGAAGAGCGAAAAACAGTCCCAAAAATGAAAGACCTTTGGATTGATATTGGTGCCGACACCAAGGAAGACGCTGAGAAAGTGGTACGGATAGGTGATTCTGCCACCTTTGCACTGAAATACCAACCGCTTCGGAACGGCCTTGCCGCATCCGTTGCCATGGATGACAAAATTGGTCTTTGGGTTGTTCTTGAAGCATTTCGAAGGGCCGTGGCAGCTGGCCCGCTCCCATGTTCGCTATCTGTTTCTTCGACCGTCCAGGAAGAAATTGGGCTGCGTGGTGCGAAAACGAGCTGTCATCGAGTCGATCCACACGTTGCGATAGCAGTAGACGTTACCCATGCGACTGATTGCCCGACCATAGATAAAAAAACGGAAGGTGATATCTCACTCGGGAAGGGACCCGTTGTGTATAGGGGACCTAACATGCATCCACAGGTTGTCGAGCGGCTCCTTCAGGCAGGGGAGCAAGGTGACATTCCTATTCAGCTTTCAGCATTTGGCCGCGCAACTCCCACTGATGCTAATGCGTTGCAGGTTACACGTGACGGAGTGGCAACTGGGCTTGTCAGTGTCCCCAATCGGTACATGCATTCTGCCGTAGAAACTGTTTCACTTGAAGACGCGGATAAGACCGCCGATCTACTGGCTGCCTTCTGTAGGGGGCTCGAAGGTGATATCGACTGGTCGCCAAAGTAGGAACCGACCGACGAGGGCCCGGGCGATCATGGAGACGGCCTGCCAAAAAGGCACATTTGGCACCCATTCGCACGAAGGTTTCTTGAATCAGCCACGTATAAATGTCAGAAAAGCAACAAATTTAGCTGTTTTTAAAAATTTTTCTGACTTGTTCCACTCCGGCACAAAGGTTGCATTCTGTTCCGATAAAGAATGGTGCGGCTGCCAGAACAGCCCACTCCATGACCGCGAGGTCTGTTAAGTCCGCTTTTGAAGGAGCTTCTTGTGGCAAAGCAAATGGTGTTCGAGGATGAGGCCCGTAAGCCTCTACTTGCTGGTGTTTCCAAGCTCGCGCGAGCCGTGAAAAGCACGCTTGGGCCGCGAGGTAGAAATGCTGTTCTTGATAAAGGGTGGGGCTCCCCAAAGGTGACGAAAGATGGTGTCACTGTTGCCGAAGACATTGAATTAGATGATTCATTTGAGAACCTTGGCGCGCAACTGGTCAAAGAGGCTGCCAGTAAGACAAATGATGTTGCCGGTGATGGGACCACAACCGCTACTGTTCTTTCGGAAGCGATCTTTCGTGAGGGACTCAAAATGATCGCGGCTGGTGCTGATGCAATGGCACTTGCACGCGGAATTCACAAAGCAGTCGAAGCTGTCACGAAGTCAATTCTGAGTCTTGCATCTTCAATTAACGAGAAGAACAAAAAGGAACTGATGCAGATCGCCACCATCGCTGGAAATAACGATCCAACCATTGGGAATGTTCTTGCTGAAGCGATTCTCAAGGTGGGCAAGGACGGCGTCATCACCGTTGAGGAAGGCAAACAGGCCGAAACATTTGTCAATGTTGTTGAAGGAATGCAGTTCGATCGCGGGTTTCTCTCACCGCATTTTGTTACTGATGCAGACTCCCAAATTTGTGAATTCGAAAACCCTTATATTTTGATTTTCGAAGACAAGATTTCGAGTGCAAAAAATCTTGTCCCTCTCCTTGAAGCAATTAGTAAGGCCGGAAAACCACTGGTAATTATTGCCGAAGATGTTGATGGTGAGGCACTCGCAACTCTCGTTGTGAATAAGTTACGCGGCATCGTTCAGACTGTCGCCGTCAAGGCGCCTGGGTATGGTGATCGTCGGAAGGCCATGATGGGCGACATCGCAGTGCTTACGGGAGGCGAGGCTATTTTTAAGGACCTCGGTATTGCACTCGATGCGGTTCAACTCACAGACCTCGGTAAGGCTAAAAAGGTAATTATCGCGGCCGAGAATACGACAATTGTGAGTGGTGGTGGAACCAAAGATGCCATCACGAGTCGTGCAGCTCAATTTCGAGCGGAGATCGAAGCGACTACCAGCGAATATGACCGTGAAAAATTGCAGGAGCGACTTGCGAAGATTGCTGGTGGAGTCGCTGAAATTAATGTCGGGGCAGCGACTGAAACCGAAATGAAAGAACGTAAAGCTCTAATTGATGACGCCAAAAGTGCGACGCAGGCTGCTCTTGCTGAAGGTGTTGTACCTGGAGGTGGAGTTGCTCTTCTACGCGGTGAGAAAGCCATTGAAAAGCTCGAACTGAAGGGTGATGAAAAGCATGGTGCGTCAATTGTAAAGAATGCCCTTCATTACCCTTTGGAGGCTATTGCCAATAATGCGGGACTTGACGGGTCAGTTGTTGTTAACCGAGTTCGGCAGTTGAAGGGCAAACATGATGGATACGACGCCGATAAAGGTGACTACTGCGACCTCGTCAGTGCAGGCGTTATTGACCCGGCAAAAGTTGTGCGGACAGCTCTACAAAATGCGGCAAGCGTTGCCGCCCTGCTTCTTACAACGGAGTCTTTGATTACAGAGATTCCGACAGAAGAAGAACCGGAACCTGAAGGCCACGGTCATGACCACGGCATGGGTGGTATGGGCGGCATGGGCGGTGGCATGCCTGGTATGGGTGGTATGCCTGGCATGGGCGGCATGGGCGGCATGCCTGGCATGATGTAATCACGGAGAATCTGATAAGTCGAGGGGCTCATCATTACGAGTCTCACAAAATGTTTACTTTGGCGGATACGAACTTTGGAGTGAAAAATGGCTGCAAAAAAACTTAAAATTCACCCGCTTGATGACAGGATTGTCGTTGAGCCTGTTGAAGCAGAAGAGCGGACATCTGGCGGAATAGTACTGCCAGATTCAGCACAGGAAAAACCGCAGCGCGGACATGTTGTCGCTGTTGGTCCAGGTCGTCTGCTCGAAAGTGGTAAGCGTGCAAGCTTACTGGTTGCCCTTGGTGACGAAGTTATCTATGGCAAATATTCAGGAAACGATATTGAGGTCGATGGACACGATGTCAAGATCCTGCGAGAAGGTGACATATTGGCAAAGGTCTTAAATTAAGTTGTCTGTTACTGGCTTACCAATTCAGCCAGCTGTTTTCTTTAGCGTGAGCATGCCAGTCACGCTGTGATACGAAGCGAAAAACCATAACATCGGCCAACCGAGTGTGTTGGCTACCGAAGGAGAGACAAGTCGTGCCCAAGCAATTGCTATTCGAAGACTACGCCCGTGGAAAACTTTTAAAGGGTGTCGAAAAACTCGCTGATGCTGTCGCCGTCACTATGGGACCAACGGGTCGCAATGTGATTATTGACAAAAGTTTCGGTGGACCAACCGTCACAAAAGACGGCGTTACCGTCAGTAAGGAAGTTGATCTCGAAGATGCATTTGAGAATATGGGCGCCAAGCTTGTAAATGAAGTGGCTTCCAAGACCTCCGATCTGGCTGGAGACGGAACCACTACCGCGACTGTTCTCGCACGATCAGTTTTTCGTGAAGGCATCCGGAATATCGTTGCCGGGAGTAACCCAACCGCGGTGCGTCGTGGGATTGAAAAAGGTGTGACAGCTGCCGTTAACCATCTCATGGAAATATCCCGTCAGGTAAGTCGGCCGGAAGAGGTGGCTCAAGTGGGAGCCATTAGTGCAAATAATGACAACTTTATTGGCGACCTTCTCGCAGAGGCATTGCAAAAAGTTGGCAAAGATGGAGTGATCACCGTCGAAGAGGGAAAGACGACTGAAACAGCAGTTCGGTTTGTCGATGGAATGCAGTTCGACAAAGGATATATCTCCCCATATTTCATAAATAAACCAGCTGAAATGATCTGTGAATTTGAGGACGCACTCATCCTCATTCACGAGAAGAAAATTTCAAACCTTCGAGAACTTGTGCCACTCCTCGAAAAAGTTGCTCAGTCGGGCAAACCGTTCCTGATTATTGCTGAGGATATTGATGGTGATGCCCTTACTGCGTTGGTGGTTAACAAACTCCGCGGTGTACTAAACATCTCGGCAGCAAAGGCCCCCGGCTTTGGTGATCGCAGAAAAGCGATGCTTGGCGATATTGCCACACTGACTGGCGGCACGCTGATCAGTGAAGACCTCGGCATAAAACTTGAAAATGTTGAACTCTCACACCTTGGAACAGCTCGTACAATCACAATCGACAAGGATGAAACGACGATTGTGGAAGGGGCAGGAAAGCCCGCTGACGTCCAAGCTCGCGTTCAACAAATCAGAAATCAGCTGGAGGCTACCGAAAGCGAATACGATCGAGAAAAACTTCAGGAGCGACTGGCAAAACTCACTGGTGGTGTTGCGATTGTCTCTGTAGGTGCTGGAACCGAAGCTGAAATGAAGCAGAAGAAGGCTCGGGTTGAAGACGCCCTTCATGCAACACGGGCTGCCGTTGAAGAGGGAATTGTTCCCGGCGGTGGCGTCGCGCTCGTGCGTTGCCGTGACGCTGTAGAGAAGGCTCGCTCTCAGGCAAAAGGTGATGAGAAGATAGGTGTCGATATCGTGCTCGGCGCGCTCGAAGCCCCTTTAAGGCAAATCGCAGAAAACGCTGGAATTGACGGTGGTGTAGTTGCCGATGAAGTTTCCCAAAAAGATCTTCACACCGGATATGACGCAAATAAAGGCGAATATGTTGACATGGTCAAGGCAGGTATCATCGATCCAGTCAAGGTGGTGCGTGTAGCTTTAACGAATGCAGCAAGTATCTCTGGCCTGCTGCTTACCACAGAGGCGCTCGTCACCAACCTCGAAAAAGAGGACGCCAAGAAACAGCGGATAGAGGGTTCTGTCCGTTAATTTTGTTGAGCTGCTCTGCACGTTTACGCGAATGGCCAACACACACGTGAAACAACGGCAGTAAACAAAGCCAAGCACTTCCGAGACCTTTTCTTCGCTGCTGTGTGCGTAGAGGAATGAGCAGATGGTAGACCAAAGGTGTTATTACGAAGTCTTGGGCGTTGAGCGTCGAGCCAACTCGGGACAAATAACAGAAGCGTACCGAAAACTTGCTATCCGGTTTCACCCAGATAAAAACCCGGGTGATGACGCCGCGGCCAACAGCTTCAAGGAAGCAGCTCGTGCCTTCGAGGTGCTTTCCGATGAGTCATTGCGGAGCCGGTACGACCGTTTCGGACATGCCGGTCTTCAGAATGCTGGTGGTGCTGGTCAGCACGAATTCAATGATATTTCGGACATCTTTGAGGCATTTGGTGATCTCTTCGGTGGTGGAATGTTTGGCGGCCGCGGTCGGTCAGCAAGGCCGCAAAAAGGCCGAGACGTTTTTTGTGAAATTTCACTATCGCTGCTTGAAGCGTCCCGAGGTGAAAGTAAAACTATTCATTTTCGTCGGCATGAAGAGTGCACAACCTGCGGCGGCAATGGTGCAAAACCCGGTACGACACCGAAGCCATGCGAATATTGTGGCGGCCAAGGTCAGGTCCTACAGAGCTCTGGCATTTTCCGTCTTCAGACAACCTGCCCTGCCTGCCGTGGGGCAGGAACCATTGTCCGTGACAAATGCGGCGAATGTGCTGGCCATGGGCAAACCGAAGTGACTATTGAAAGAAAAGTAACCATTCCAGCTGGCGTCGACAACGACGTTCAGGTTCGACTGGCTGGCGAAGGTGAACAAGGTTCACATGGTGGCCCACCAGGCGACTGCTACTGTGTGATAGAAATCAGCGACCACCCCTTTCTTACTCGGGACGGACGTCAACTCCATTGTGAGGTTCCTCTCACCTTTAGCCAGTGTGCTCTCGGAACAACAGCAGAGGCTCCTACGCTCGACGGCCCCAAACCCCTCCAAATCCCGCCAGGAACGCAGCCAGGTGACATCATCCGCATTCGCGGATTGGGCATGCCTGATGTCCGCGGCCGGGGTGTCGGTGATCTCAATGTTCACGTTCATGTCGAGGTGCCCAAGAAACTTTCTCCACGGGCGGAAGAACTCCTTCGTGAATTAGCTCAGGAGGAACAGGCGGACGTAAGCCCAAAACGATCGAGTTTTCTCACCCGACTGGCCGAATACTTTACGCCAGAGAGTGGAGAAGACGCGCCGGATAAAGAAGCAACAAGCAACAACTAAGGCCTTATAAGAGAACACTCTTTTATTCATACCACCAGCGGTTGAGGACGAATTCATGCACAACGAGAACCCGCCCGAGAACATTGACGACATGCCGGTTCAGGACACCGAGCAACAGAACAATGAACCAGACACCGATGCACTTTCTTTGCAACTAAAGGATGCAGAGGAGCGGGTCTTGAGAGCACAGGCTGAAATTGAAAATGTGAGAAAAAGGGGCCGCAGGGAATATGAAGATCTCCTCCGTTATGGTGAAATGAACCTACTCCGTGACATACTGCCTGTGCTCGATAACATCGAAAGAGCAATTGAGGCCAGTGAATCAACCACCGACGTTGAAACACTTCGGGAAGGTTTTCGAATGACAGCTAGCCAAATCGAGAAACTTCTTGAAAGCCATGGCTGTGAAACAATCAAAACAGAAAATGAGGTTTTTGACCCAGCAGTACACGAAGCCATCTCTCAACAGCCCGGCAATGGCGCAACACCTGGCACTATCATTGGGGTTACGAGCCGCGGATACGTGCTGCGAGACAGGGTTGTTCGCCCAGCACAGGTGATTGTGGCAGCGAATGAATAGCCGCTTATTTGCAGCGTGTCTGACACAACTACGCGTAACTGTATACAAGGAATACCAAACATTATGCCTACTTATGACTATGTCTGCGACGCGTGTGGCCATGCGTTCGAACTCTTTCAGTCGATGACCGATTCAGTCAAGCGGACATGTCCAAAATGCAAAAAACGAAAACTTCGGCGTTTGATTGGTACTGGCGGGGCCATAATGTTTAAAGGATCTGGCTTCTATCAGACAGACTACCGAAGCGAGTCATATAAAAAAGCTGCCGCTGCGGACAAGCAGCCCTCAAAAAAATCCGATGCAGCAAAAAAAGATGCCGGTTCGAAGTCAGCCAAAGGTAATTCTCAATCGTCAGCTGAGTGACCTCAGTCCCTAAAAGGCCCACCCGTTTCTAGCTTACCCTGTGCCACGAGATCCAGGCAATTCGCCAAGCTGAATTCCAATGCCACACTGTCCAGTCTGCAACGTGATAGTTCATCTTCGGGACACTGTTGAGCATGCCGCTACCCCGGCAGCACCTTTTTGTAGCCTTCGCTGCAAGAACATCGACCTTGGCCGCTGGCTCGATGAATCGTACAGCGTTCCTGATGCGGCAAGAGAAAATAATGATGATGACGGGGAAAGCTACGGTTCTCGCTATTGAATCAAGTGGAATATGCGCGGGCTCCCATAGTCTGGTATTCTCTTCTGACATCAAACGTTCTCTCAAATTCCTCATTTTTTTGGTAAATCGTGATGCCAGACAACGCACAGCCACCTAGCCGAGCACAGATAATTCATGAAATAATATGGAGCGAAGCCTTTCCTTGGTGGATTCTACTCAAGGCAGCCGGCATGGCCTTTGCACCAACAGTGCTCATTTTGGCCACGCTTGCCACAGCTGGCACGTGGGCCGGGTTTTCGCTTTTGGATTCCCTTGGTCTATCGACTGATATTACCGCCAATATCGCCGCTTCAGATGGTGAACAGACGACTATAACACTGCCAACACCTAGTCATGGTGTCTTACCGGCACTGTCATCTCAGGTCGAGCGGCTGCCGACTCCAGTGCGTGATCTGCTCGTTCTTCTTTCCAGGCCCTGGAACCCACTGGCGACTTCTTGGCAATTTACTGGGAGCATATTTCGGTGCATATGGTTTCTCCTCGTCTGGGCGATATTTGCAACGGCCATTGTTCGTTATGTTGCACTTCGGCTCGTTGATGAAGAACAGCCGAGTTTTCGTGATACGCTCCGTTTTGGAACACAGAAATGGCCATCTGCATTTAACTCCGCCGCATTTGTTTTCCTCGGAATCGTTGCACTCGCAATCCCTGGCGGGCTACTTGGGCTCGTCATGCGGTCTGATTGGGGACTAGCCGTGGTAGGGGTGCTGTGGCCTCTCATTCTCCTTGGCGCAGTTATTCTCGCTATTCTCGGTATTGGACTAGCCGCTGGATGGCCACTCATGGTCGCTGCAGTCGGTGTTGAACGGGGCGACAGTTTTCAGGCCATCTCAACAGCCTTTTCATACCTGTACCAACGCCCGATCCACTTCGCATTTTATGGATTTATTTCATGTATCCTTGCCGTCTTAGGGTTTTTTGCAGCTGGTCTCTTTGCAGACACCACAGTCCTATTCGCACTCTGGGCAGGCAGTTTCGGAATGGGGCACGACCGGACAGCCGATGTAATTACCGCCGTGGCGAGAGATGCTACGGATTCCCGCTGGGGCATTCAAGCACTCCAGTTTTGGACTGATAGCTTGCGAGTCCTACTCAGTTCTTTTGGGTGGGGTTTCTTTTGGTCAATCGCACCAGCTATCTATCTGCTATTGAGACAGAGTGTTGACGCAACCGAACTCGATGAAATTGTTCTTGATGAGCCGGTCGGCGGTTAAAATCAGCCTTCAGGAACCGCCAAAAATCTAGGGCTTAAGCCAGCGTCGAAGAAGTGCAGGAAATCCACCAAACAATTCCCCACGACTCACGGCCTCATCCACGCCTGCTGCAACGGCATCATTGAGACGCTGCTTATGGACATGAGGACCGAACGCAATCAATTTCATACTCTCGTCTTTATCACTGATATTATCTAGAAGGAAGCGAACCTTGGCCACTAAGACAGCAGGGTCTTCCTGAAACGCCTGTATATCAAGAAGTACGAGGTCATAATGCTTTGACCTTGGTTGCTCACTCAAACTTCTAAGTGTTTCCAGCAGCCCGCTTGCTTCTTTCGCGAGCCCTGCGAGCTTACTCGTCGACATTAAATCGGGAGAAATCAGTAAAATCTTCAACGACGGCACTGGGTGTCAAACTCCATTTTTCACAATGCGAATCAACCAGTGAAACATACGTTGAATTAGGAATTTCGTCGAGACCCAATATTCTATGGTGATGAAACAACGATCTCTGCGTCAAGCACCGCTTCAATCCGACGTTGAACATCTTCAAGGTGGGCTCGTGAAGAATCGTCCATGACCATTTTTTGCTTCTGTTGTTCATTTTCTGTTAACACGTTGGTAACTTTGTTGAGTAGCCGTTTGAGGTGAAAGTTAGCCAAACTTCGTGCATCAGGTGGAATTCCTAAACTCGAACCGAAACGAGTAACAATCAATCCTGACCGTCGTCCTCCACCGAGAGAAAGTCTGAGGAGTTCGCCCAATGCTTCACGCTGGAGATTTCGACGCAAGCTTGATATCACTGGTTTCTGATCAGAATACTCGGCAGCTTTGAATTCAAATACCTCCGAATAAATTGAATTCACCAGCTGCCGGAGAAGTTCGGATGTCGTAAAACAATCTACATCTGGACCAACCTTCATCGTGTTATCTGCCAGCCGCGTGAGAGTTCTCGCATCCAGCAATTGCTCAAGTATCCTTAGCTGCCATTTAAGTACGGCTTCATGAACAGGATAATCTTGTCGATCAACATTATCGGTTCCCCAATGCAGCCATCGTGTTGATACCAGCTGGTTATAAAACTCTGGAGGAAACTGATAGGAAGTGTCACTAAAGATCTGATCACTAAGGAGTGACATCGCCTTTCGCTGTTGGGCAGCCTCCACTACACGAAACGGCGGTTTTGCTTGTGGATCATCACGATGACTCCTCGAGCTATACAGACCACCAACTAGTCTGGCAGCAAAAAAGTTTGCTTGACCATGTGCACCTAACAATACCCCAAAAGCGTGCCTGACCCTATCGTACCCTGCGTCGCTTGCTGTAAACCGTTCAATGAGCTTCGGAATTATTTCCTGAACTACCTTTGATCTTTGCTCAGCAAAAGATATTGGATCATTTCCAAGGTCATACCGGTTCGAAAGCGGGTCTGGGTCCCCTGCTCTGGTATCCTCATCTGTTGCAAAGGCAAGCTGTGCTTCACCGCTACGAGAGGCTATCTTAAGAAGAGTTGGTAGTTCTGCTTTTGGAGTTGTTCCACTTATCGGGCGATATCCGTAGTCGATAGCCCAGTAGTCATATACTCCCAGTCGAGTTGGGTAATATGGTCCCTGAAAATTACCCTCTGGAACAATGTTGACAGGAACGTAGTCCATCACGCTCGTTGTTGCCGAACGCCGGCCAGCATTATCTTTTGAGTTTATCTGATTTATTGAAGCGACAGAACTTCCCTTAAAATTATGCCGAAGGCCAAGCGTATGACCAACTTCATGCATTGCAACAAGCCGGAGTCCCTGTTGTATTAGTTTTTTTTGCTCCTCGTCAGATATAATCGAGTCTCGTGTAGCAGCTAATGCTGTTGCACCCAAAGCATTCTGAAAAGAATGGCCAGCGAATAGGTTACATTCACCACACCGACACGAAGCAGACTCCGCCCACCCAAGAGATGTTGTGTTTGTATTCTCATGCGAATTAGTTAACCATGCGACACCTTCGGGCATATAATTTTCAAATTCATTTCGCCAGTGTTTGACAAAGTCGGCATCGAAAATAATGTCCGCATCCAAGATCTGTCCAGTTCTGGGGTTCACTCGACTTGGTCCCATTGCAAACCCACGTCCGGAAGTAATCCAGCGAAATGTGTTGTAATTAATATCTTCGGGATCCCAGTCTGTTTTCTCTGGCTGTTGCCGCACTTCTATGGCAGTCTCAAATCCCGCTTTCCGATACGCGTTATTCCAGGCGGAAATACCATCCCTGATTGCTTGCCGGTATTCAAATGGAACTGTTTTTTCAATCCAGAACACAATTGGCTTCTTAGGTGGTGAAACCTCAGCTTTCGGATCAGCCTTCTCGAGGTGCCACCTATTGATGTACCTCACGAATCGTTCTTCACCATTATGCTCAGAGAAGTTCTTTAATGCCGTAACGAAATACCCTACGCGTGAATCAGCCAGTCGGGGCCGATAATTATTCTGCGGCAGAAGACTTATCGAATAATGAACGTGAAGTGTAGCGGCACGTGAGTCAGGTACCGTCTCAAGTTCACTTTTCCCACTCGATGAATAGGTTGCCGCAACCCGTAGCTCAACATTGTCAGCAAAGCCTTTCGTGCTCTCCCAGGTGGTCCTGTCTTTCGCAAAACTGAATCCTGAAAGTTGACTGGCGATTTTTGGCAAGTCCGTGAAGAAAATCTTTTCAGGATCAAAAAGAAAACCACCAGATGGACTCGTTGCAAGAATTGGGACGCTAAACAGAACGCTATCAGTATAAGCATTAGCGACCGCGTTTGCCTCAGGACTTCCGCTCTTCGCAAAGAAGCGAACATTCTTGCGGACAATCTGTAGTTTGTCAGCACGCTTCCTAAATGTCCAAACCCAATCATCTCCGTCACCCCAACTCATTCCACCGAGCAGCGAACGGGATCCAATACCTTGCGCGATTGATATGGTTATGAAAAATTCTTTTCCAAGAAGTTTATTTGGCACTTCAAGAAAGAGCTTATCCTCTTTCTTATAAAGCGGGAGCAGCCCCTCAATCCGTTTCGAATCCTTCACCACTTTTTCGAATGAACTTTGTGTGCCTGATGCGGACGCTGTTTTTGATACGGTCTTTTGCCCACTTTGAACTGTAGATGAAGCGGCAGCTTCCTTGCTCCCTTGTTCTTCGGTACTG
>CBFIHW010000051.1:0-17895 GCA_965662325.1 uncultured Pirellulales bacterium
TAGTAGGATATAGATGTTTAGGCATTTTATTTGTTGTGTGCTAAAAGAGTGCAGGCTATGTCACGATCTACAAAAGAATCACACCGAAATAAAATGTCCGGAAAGTCCTCCCGAACATCCGGATCAACTCGCGCACGTGCACATATCGCAGCGAAACGGCCGGCCTCAGAACTCTCCCAATTATTTCAGTCTGGGGAAGAGAGTCAGGATGCTGCAGATATGCCAACTGCACGGCAGATGGAAATCTATGAGTTTATTCGTGACAAGATCTACTCCCGAGGATTTGGTCCAACGGTACGTGAAATCGGAGAGGCGTTTTCGATACGCTCTCCAAATGGTGTTGTCTGTCACCTCAAGGCTCTTGAAAAAAAAGGGCTTATAACGAGAGGCCGTAACATGTCTCGGGCGATCGAACTAGTCACTGAATCGCCTCATAGTCGAGGTATGCCAATGGCTGGGTGGGTTGCAGCTGGCACTCTAAGAACTGCTGAAGAACAAAAAGAACGGTTTGATTTTGCTGAACTTTTTGACCGCGAAGATCACTTCGTGCTCAAGGTCATGGGAGACTCAATGATTGATGCTCAGATTGCCGATGGTGACTGGGTGATTATTGAAAGACGTCAAACGGCACGACATGGAGATATTGTTGTTGCTCAGACAGAAGACGGTGAGGCCACACTCAAACAATGGTATCCCGAACGTAACCGAATCCGTCTTCAGCCAGCAAACGACTCTATGAAGCCAATTTATGTAGATTCTGCCAAGGTGCTTGGAGTGCTTGCCGGAGTGGTCAGGAAAACATAAGTCCCGCCGCTGGGCACTCATATCTCTTAGTCGCTGATTTATGCCGCCTCAGGATTTGTTTCGGCACTCTCAATTTGGTTCAGTTTGTTGTAGAGAGTTTTTAGACTGATACCGAGTTGCTCGGCTGTTCTTGACTTATTCCCATTGTTTCTACCAAGCCCATCAAGAATCGCCTGCATTTCAATCTGCTTGAGGCTCCGAGGCGTATTCAGAGCCTCGCTCTTTTCATGAATGACTGGCTCCGAAGTATTCGTTCCACTGTCACCACTTCCTGAGATGACATAACTTCCTTTTCTCGCGGCACTCTGTATCCTGAACGGGAGGTGGTCTGGACGAATTGGCAACTCATCACAAAGAACCATCGCATGCTCAACACAGTTGGCAAGCTCTCGAACATTCCCAGGCCAATCATACGCCTGCATAATCTCGATAGCCTCATCCGTCATGAGTTGAAATCCTTCTGGCACGCTTTGCTGTTTTTGTTCTATGAAATGTCGGATCAATAACAGCAAGTCACTCATGTGTTCCCGAAGTGCCGGGACTCTAATCTCAAATGTATTGAGACGGAACAAGAGATCTTCCCGGAAGCTACCCGCCGACACCATTTCCTCAAGAGAGCGATGTGTCGCACAGACTACGCGGACATCGACAGTAATTGGATGATTGTCCCCTACCCTGCGAATTTCCCCTGACTCAAGCACCCTAAGCAGTCGTGATTGTAGTGCCGGAGGTAATTCTCCGACCTCATCTAAAAATAAGGTACCGCCGTTGGCTACCTCGAAAAGGCCTGCTCGATGTTCACTCGCTCCGGTAAAAGATCCTCGACGATGCCCGAACAACTCACTTTCAACAAGTTGCTCAGGGAGACCGCCACAATTCACTATCACAAGTGGTTCATTAACGCGATGACTTAATTCATGAATAGAACGGGCAACTAGTTCCTTACCGGTACCCGTTTCACCTCGAACCAAGACCGTGGCCTCGCTGGCAGCTACTTTCGCTACAAGTGATTGCATCTGATCAATGGCCGATGACGTACCAACCAGTTGCATGCGACCTTCGGCCTGCCTGACGCGTCGCTCAAGCGAACGCATTCGAAGGGTCATTGCTCGCTTCGTTCGAACTCGCTGAAGCACTGCTTCAATCTCTACCAGTTTGCAAGGCTTTGTTAGATAGTCAAAGACTCCTTGTCGCAAACCAGCCACAGCGGTCTCAAGAGACGACTTTCCGGTTATGATCACACTTTCAGTGTCTGGAGCAATCTCACGAACTCGCCGAATAACATCAAGCCCACCCGCCCCCGGCATATCGAGATCGACGATAACACAATCAAATTCACTTTGATCAAGAACCGTCAGTGCAGTCACTCCATCTGGACAAATGGTTACCTCATGCCCAAAGCGTGGCAATTCTAATCTCATGAGTTCCTGAATAGATGGCTCGTCATCGGCAAACAGTACGCGTAGCGTTCGACCTAATGACGAATCATTTGATTCTTTGTCATGCTGCATGGTGGGTACGTTTTTCCTCCCTACTAGATATGTTGTTTTTTTCTGTCACAACTGACTCTTTTCTTCCTCCAGAACTTTGACTTGTGATAGTCGCAACCGGGAGAATTACGCAAAAAGTTGCACCACATCCAGGACCATTACTTTTTGCTTCAATCCGTCCATCATGATCAGTGATAATTCGATGCGCAATTGAGAGCCCCAGTCCGGTTCCTTTTTTTGACGTGCGGCTCGTAAAGAATGGCTCGAAAAGGTTCTGAAGCACCTCTTCATTCATGCCGCATCCGTTGTCTGTAAGAACCAGCCTGGCCTCATGCCCATCACGCCTTACTATTAACTCAACTTCACCATCTCCATCGATTGAATCAAGTGCATTGACGAGCAAATTCAGGACCACTTGCTTTATTTCTTGGGGATTGGCCATGACAAGAACATCCGGCCCATCAAAAATCGTAATGGTTTTCTGAGCAAATCTTCCCACATGTCGAAGCATGTCAACAACGTCATGCGTCAGCGCACCAAGAGCAGTCGCCTGCCTTCTAACTTCCCCTACACGAGAGAAATCGAGCAGTTTTTCCGTGATTCCTTTACACCGAAAGGCTTCGCTCTGTATGAGTTGAATATAACGCGAAGCAACTGCGTCAACGTTGTCACCAATCCGCGATTCGAGTGATTCCGCACACATGGCAATAGAAGCAAGCGGGTTATTTATTTCGTGGGCAACTCCGGCTGCCAAAAACCCTACACTCGCCAACTGTTCACTTCGAATCACTTCCTTCGTTCTTAGTTGCACCTGATGATCGAGGTCGTCTCTAATTTCCTGAAAACGAGCTGTCATGTCGTTGAGCGCCTGCCCTAACTCAGCCATTTCATCACGCGTATCGAGATGAATGCGGTGGCCAAAATCACCGCCTGCAATCCTTCGTGAGCCATGACCAAGAAGCCGCAATGGACGAAATACCCACGAGTACGCAAGGATTCCTAACCCAACAAGCAGTAGTACGGCAGCGAGGGCAGCAGCCCACGTAGTAATAATGAGCGTGCGGTAGCGGCCACGTACCTCGTGTGCCAAATCGTGCATACGGGATTGCAAAAAAGTTGGTAGCTTTGCTGATAAAACCGCAAGTGTATCCAGGTGTGATCCAATAGCAGTTAGTTTTACTAGCTGTTCATCAACGAGGTCTGATGACGTCTGCCTGGATACCGGCTCTTTGGGCGCGACTGCTTCCTGGGCTAGCTGCCATATGATTTTAAGCTCAGAAGCTATCCTGCGCGCTATATCTCTCTCATGACTTCGATCTCCAAAGGGCTGCTCATCCAATTCGCCTGCAGTAAGCTCTTGGCAGTAATCCCGCAAGGCAGCACCTGTCTCAGAAATTTGTTGAAGAAACGAATCGTCCGATCTCGTTGAAGGCTGTATCTCTTCGCTGGCGAAGCCTGATTCAGAGGTCGTCGCACTCCCCTGCCCTTTGAAAATTGGTTCTCCAGATTCAAGCAACTCGATCCGGGGTTCATTTTCCTTTGATGTCTCGGTCCAGAGACCGACATCGACAGCAGCCATTGCACGTGAATGCGATAGTCGCAATTGCCCGACTCGTGATGCCAAGCGGCTTGCTTGCGGCAACTCACTCGCCCGGCTACTGAGTGCTTTCACTAACCTTCTATATGAATACACACCAAGAAAACTACTGGCTGATAGGAGCGTCACTGTAAAGCCAACAAGGAGCCCAACCACAAGTAGCTTATTACGAATCGGTCGTCGCTTTTGCAAAGCCGACCTCCTAGCTTGAACGCTTTCATATTCCCACGACAGAAGTGGTTTAGCTAAGACCGTAGCAAGACTGACGCAGAACCCAAATATGAAAAGCACGCGTGCCAAGGCTTGTATAGAGAAACAAGGCCACATGAAATGGGGATTTTGAACGCAACTTGGCAGGACCGTATCAAACGAGCCCCCAACGCTTGCGGAAAAACCACTCAGTACAGAGGCATCCTGCGAACATCAAGATTGTGATCCAATTATCCCAAAGTGACGTTGACCAGTCCTCACTCGTCGTAAAGACCGGTGGAGCTCCACCAATTTCTTTGAAGATATTAGAGAGTTCCTCTGGAAGCCGGACTCCTCCATCAGTCGCACTCGCAATCTGCTGCATGAGTAATGTATTAGCCCGCGGATTTGCGAGTTCCAAATCTTGCCTATATACAACAAATCTTGCAGCAGCCTCTCCTCCCTGGCGATCTGCTTTGACGACCACTCGCCAATCTCCTGGTTCGGTACACCCCGCTATTGTTCCCGTAAAAGACTCACTATTTTTTGAAAGGCGGACATATCGTGAATTTCCTGCAGGATCGATGACGGTAGCAGATAGAGAACTGTTTTGAACAAGTGTTCCATCAGGAAGTGTGAGACCAGCATCGAAGACTAATGGGCTTCCTACGGAAATTCGACGACGTGCAAGTTTTAACCAAAGCCTTTCCCCATCAAAATCATCTCGGCGTGCCAACCACAGAACAAACTGTCGCCAGAATCGTTTGTATGGTCCTGCGGAGCCCTGCATCGCCCATCTCCATGTAGAGTCCGCCGCAAAGACAAGTACACGACCCAATCCATATTCACGAGCAACTAAAAGCGGAAGGCCTGTCTCTGTGGCAGCTAAAGTTTTTGCTACTGGCAAAAGTCGTGGCAAACGATTTGCTCCATCCAGTGTCGGTAAACCTTTCCAGACTTCATCTGATTCATCCCTAGTTTGACCAAGGCGCAGAATAGAAACGCCTCCAAATTGTTCATCAGGAACAATCCTGACGGGGCCCTCTATATGGAGGTCTTTTCGAACAGGCTCATCAAAGCGTTGACGAGAAAGGGGATCTCGAGCATACGGCAATAATCTTCCCAGTGATGAACTTCCCCAACCGCCAGCTTCAAACGAATGAAATCCACCAAGAAATCCAATGCTGGCTCCGTTCTCCACCAAAACACGAATCTTCTCGAGATCTTTTGGACTTATGGCATCAACATCGAGGTCTCCTATGAGAAAAACCTTGTAATCGCGTGACAGTTCTTGCTCGAGACTTATCGGCCAGCGACTTCTATGAACAGAATCGATCCACTGGAAATCTATCTGAATGTCGGGACTGCTAGATAGCGATCGACGCAGAAATCTTTGCTCCACGCGTGGACTTCCCTCGAGATAAAGAACTCGTAAGCCTCCATCGATCACTTCAACAAAGGTTGCGACAATATTATTCGTGAGAACAATTTCACCTTCTACCGAGTCGATCGCTAAAGCAAGTTTTCGTTCACCTAATGAATCGGCTGTCCAGTCAAAACGAACTGATTCTTCTGTTGTGGTTTCGTTGGGCTTGATTGTACGTCTCGCAACTTCAGCCAACTCACCATCCGCCTGTTCAACCAACAATCTCACAGTTACTTCACGGTCGGTAAGTCCCTCTAGCCGAACTCGACCAATAACCTCAACTGTATTGCCGAGAAAAACTTTATCCGGGGCTGTTAACCCCACGACAGATGCATCTCGTGCCTGCGCAGCGCCTCGAGACTGACCATATGTAATTGCCCAAAGCGGAACACCTCGTTCTCCCAAACGACGTGATTCAGCCTGAGGTGGCCGGTCATTTGGTGGGTAGGCGTGTTGACCTCCATCACTAAGCAAAACAACTGCGGTCAGCGGTTGTTCACCTTCTGCACGTATAGCTGACTCCATTGCCGAACCAATTGCTGTTTCCTCAGAAGACGGAAGTCGTTTCCACTCACCAATATCAAGCGTCTCGATGTCTAAAGAAGCTTCTCTGGCTTCACGGTCAAAAACCCATGCCCGAATGCGCATGCTTTCATTTCTAATTTCTTCTTCCGTGGACTTCATGGCGGACCGAAGTGTCTCTCTCAGGTACTCCCACCGTGTCTTTCCATTTGGACTATCTGCCACATTCATACTCTCGGATGAATCTGCTAACACGAGCACGGTAGCAGGCTCCCGGAGTTTTCTAATCGAAACCATACTTGGCTTCAAAAGGCAAAACAAAAGCACTAGAAATGCTGCTGTTCGTAATGAAACCAGTGTCAGCTGTCGGCCCGGTGACAAACGGCTCTTATCAGGAGCCAAAAAAAACAAAAGGCCCGCAAAGGCAACAGCCAATAACGTAACACCTAGCCATGTACCTGTTGGATCAAAATGAATTGATGTTGTAGCAATAAGTAGACCATTCATAGTCATGATGAATGCTCCGTCTCAGAACCAATCCCTGTAGGCAGAGGGGGAGGTACACTTTCTTCATTCGATCTCAATGGAACTGGTGGGGGTGGAATGGCACCTGCGTCTCCATCCGCTTGAACACTCTCTACAAATATCTCTGCCGCACCAGCTTCAGGTTCTGCCCCTTCGCGAGGCGCATAAAACCTATTCGACATCCACCAATCCAAGGCAAGCAAGCCTGCCGCTAACAGAAAAACCCACCCAGACAATTCTGCTCCGACCCGGTAGTTCATGACATCACGATCAAGGCTTTCAGTGTCGAGTACAATCCGGTGATCAACACCGAGCATGACGGATAGTTCTTCATTTTTGAGTCGTGAAAAATCAGTCGCTGATTTAGGTAAACGTGCACTGAATCCTTTGACAAATCCGCCTGTTTGGCCACCGGAACCAATTCGGTAATTACCGGGCTGCCGAGTTGCAGACACAGCAATGGCTCCTTGCTCCTGGTCGATAGCTACTGGAAACGTGTCGCCAAGTGGTGTTCGAACGGTAGCTGTTGGCAGGTCATGGCGCTGAAGGCGAAGCCTTGCAACTTCACCTGACTCGATGTTTAGAGAATCTGGTGTTTCCACGACGTATTCCAAAATCTCATTCGCAAGCATTACAAATGGCCACGGTTCAAACCCCGTGGCCAGTTGATTCCAGGCCTGCGGATCATCTGCTGGCTGAGACACTGGGGTCGTGACAATCACAACTCTTCCCTTGCCCAAAACCCGCTCAAAAAGTGCGGGTAAACCGTTTCGATAATTGGCAAGAGAGAGTGTCGGTGACGAATTCGTATCAGTATTTTCTGAAGTCGGCTGAAACTCCCAGTGACGAAACACAGGGAAATCCTGCCATGGCACCGAATCCCCAACACGCCGAAAAGCAGACAGAATAGGATGATCCAGCGAGGAGGGAGCAAAATAATTTGAACGGTCTGGAGACCGCCATACTCGTTTGATTTTACCGCCGAGGACAGATTCACTTTCGGCTGAACTAAAATCGACCGGCTTGCCAGCTGAAGGCCCCAGCCAAACAACAAGCCCACCTCCCTTACTGATCCACTCATGGAGCATTCCCCAAGTACGCGGAGGTAGCGGTGGGGGATCAATCAGAACGATACTGCGAAAATCAGACCATGATGCATTGTCTAGCTGATCGAAAGAGTCCAGTGTGACAGTAAACTTACTGCGTCCAGCACTCACTAGAGGAAAGGGCGCTATTGCTTCGACAAATGTAAGGCCAGTTGTGCCAACTGGTTCTGGAGAAGCCACTAGTACCCGTGTTGGTGGACCGACATCTACTGTGAATTCAATCGAATCATCTGCTGGGAGGCTATCTCCTCCCTCTATAAGAACCCGTCCTTGGTGAACACCAGGCTCTAATCCATTAATTTCAAACCGCACCTTTTCGTCTTCTCCGTCTTTCCAGACAACGGGCTTTTCTCCTCGGCGAACAAAGCTGCCTTCCTGATCCTGAAACTCAATAGCAACAGACCGGGCAGATTCTGGACCTATCCGTCGCGTTATTACCGAAACATTGAGTGGACTACCGACAGGCAGACGTTCAGCAGAAAGTTCAAGACTCTCGAGAATAAAATCCTGAGGATGTGTTGCTGATACATCAATAAAAACCAGATTGATACTTGGGTGGAGTGTGTCCCAATCCGGCTGTACAGGCTGCTCCCAACCACCATGAGATAAATCCGTAAACACATAGAGTTCTTTTCGCCCTATGTCTGAACTCTCAAGCAGACGCACTGCATCATTCATGGCTGTTGCCAGATTGACCGAGGATGTACCAGCTGTCAGTCGTTCAATCCTATTTGCCGCAACAACAGCGGTTGCTGAAAAACTCGCCCTTCCTTCACCAGTGTCAACAATTGCAATTTTGCTATCCGACGGAAGTTTTTCAAACAGGTCTGAGGCAATATCTCGAACCTCATCGAGTCTCGTACGATTTTCTTCTCTCAACAACATACGCGGTGCAGTATCCACCACACAGGCAACAGCAACTGGCTCTTCTTGGTCAACAATCCACCCGGTACCACGAAGAACCGGTCGAGCCAGTGCCAAAACCAGCATGCAAAGAGTCAAAACACGTATCAGCAAGAGGAGCACATGTTGCAGTTTCAATTGACGCTTTTTCACCCGAGATCGAGCTTGTAGAAACCGTAGGGCCGGAAATCGGTGTGGCACGGGTTTCCGTCGCATAAGAAGATGCAGTAGCACAGGAATCGCGGCAACTGCCACACCACTTAGCAACAAAATGTTCAGGAAAGATAGGCCCATAATGGTAATAGTACTCGCTGAAGAATGGGCGTGTTTACCTAGGCTCGCTGCTGACGATTAATTAAGTACTCCATGAGAGCAGCATCGAACGGCATGCTGGTATCAAGAGGAACATAATCGATACCCGCTTGTTGACAAATCTGCCGGTAGTGATCACGAAACTCTTCCACACCAGTCACATAGTCACGACGAGCAGCATCAGCATCAACAACCATGCTCTGGCTACTTTCTGGATCTGTCAATTCTACCATTCCCTGAAAAGGGAATCTGACCTCTGCTTCATCAAGTACATGAAACAAGATGATGTCATGGTTTCGATGACGAAGACGAAGCATCGCATCACGAATCGCTGCTGGCTCCGCAAGCAAGTCGCTAAAAATCATCAATAGTGAACGATGACGAAGCATTGCTCCTATCTGTATTAAACTGGCAGAAATTTCAGACACACCATCAGCCTTAGTCTTTGACAAAAGGGAGAGGACTTCTGAAATTTGGCTACGCCTTGATCGTGCCGGCAAGCTTGCGGTAATTTTTTCACCAAAAACCATCAACCCACAGGGATCTTGCTGATGAACCATCAGCCAGCAAAGTGCTGAAGCGAGTGATATCGAATAGTCCAGTTTTGTGAATTGCTGTCTATAGGTGTACCCCATAGACCCACTTGTATCGACTACGAGAAAGCCTGTAATGTTTGTCTCAGCTTCATACTTTTTTATGTAATGTTTGTCAGTCTTCGCATAGACAAGCCAATCAATATCTTTTGGGTCATCACCGGCCGCATACCGACGGTGCTCACTAAACTCAACCGAAAAGCCTTGGAACGGACTGGCGTGAAGGCCCTGTAGAAAGCCTTTCACAATAAACTTGGCTCGCAGATCAAGCCTTGCAATCTGCTGAACCACATCCGGCTTGAGATATTCTTCTACTGCGCGCGACATGCAGCTCTCATTTCACCAACGGGGGAACCGAGGGCTCCGGAACTTCTCGCAGCAATCTTTGGACAAGTGATTCACTTGTAAGGCCCTCTGCTTGAGCCTGAAAATTTGTTGATATTCGATGCCTGAGCACCGGCACTGCAATCCGGCGAATGTCGTCGATTGAAACACTGAATCGTCCATCCATCGCCGCCATTGCCTTGCCCCCTTGTATTAAAAACTGACCAGCACGCGGGCCTGCTCCCCAATCGACTAACTCTGTGACGTACTTCGGAGACTGTGGATCTTTGGGACGCGTCGAACGGACAAGCGTCGAAACATATTTAATGATGTACTCACTTACAGCAACACCAGCAACGAGTTTCTGAATATTCGTAATTGCTCTCCCAGAAAGCACTTTCCGAACTTCCGGACGCTCTGGTCGAGTCGTCGCCATCAATATCCGCTCTTCCTCGTCAGCACTTGGATACCCCACTTTAATATTGAACATAAAACGATCAAGTTGCGCCTCGGGGAGAGGATATGTCCCTTC
Organism: uncultured Pirellulales bacterium; assembly: GCA_965662325.1. Taxonomy (GTDB): domain Bacteria; phylum Planctomycetota; class Planctomycetia; order Pirellulales; family UBA1268; genus UBA1268. Next base: position 10,324 of record CBFIHW010000051.1, read on the forward strand.
CTGCTCAACTGGATTCTGTGTCGCGATCGTGAAAAATGGATCTGGCAATGAGTATGTCTCTTGGCCAACCGAAACCTCTCGCTCCTGCATCGCCTGCAAGAGAGCCGCCTGAGTTTTTGGTGGCGTCCGATTGATTTCATCTGCGAGTAGAACATTTGTGAATATAGGCCCCTCGACAAACCTAAAATTGCGGCGGCCTGACTCGTCTTCATCGAGTACATTCGTCCCAGTAATGTCTGACGGCATTAAATCAGGCGTGAACTGAACTCGCTTAAAATCAACATCAAGAATTCTTGCTACCGTCGACACCATAAGAGTTTTCGCCAAGCCCGGCACCCCCTCAAGCAAGCAGTGCCCACGAGTAAAAATCGCAGCAAACAACTGCTCAATTACTTCGTCTTGACCAACAATGATTTTTTGAAGTTCCTCCTGCATGAGCAGTCGATGCTGGGAAAATTCCTGCAGAACATCGTCGAGTGACTTTTGTTTGCCAGCAGTCGACACGAAGTCGGTTTCCTTCCTTACGGGAATCATTATGGACATGGTGACAGAAGTGATAAAATCGCTTTCACTCCCCTACAAGTATCGGCCTTTGTGCCACCAAGAGGCAAACAAAAACATTGGCGCAGCGATAAGAGGGCAAGTGAGACATGTCTCTATCGATGACAATGCCGTAGAATCAGGTTCAGTAGACAGGCACCTCTCCCTCATCTGGAAGGCTCTATGCATAACATGTTATTGCGCGGTTACAGGAAAATTTCATGCGTTGTGTTGCTTGCTGCCGTTCAGTTCGTGTCTGCACCAGTTGCATTTTCTGCTGAAGCCGAACTCCAGCCAGAGCAAATAAACAATGCGATAGAACAAGCCAAAAAATGGCTTATACGCCAGCAGAGCCCGAACGGCACATGGAAGTCCGCCATGCGGACCGATGAGACTGTTGTGGGAGCAACTGCACTGGTCGTACTTGCTCTCGCCAACGCTGGCGTCGATGCTGATGAGCCTGCCATGAAAAAGGCGCTTAGATGGCTGAGGGAACAGACATCTACCGACACCTATTCGGTTTCTCTTCAAACACAAGCCCTTGCGATGGTTTCACCGAAGCAGGACTTAGCCATTCTCGAACGAAATACCCGTTGGCTTGAAGATCGTCAATCAAATGGTCCTGGGGTAACTGGTGGCTGGTCTTATGGATCAAACCGTTCGGGCGCTGACAACTCGAACTCCCAATTTGCAATTCTCGGATTACATGAAGCTCAACGCGCAGGTGTGCGGGTAAACCCCAACGTGTGGAGGCTATCACAGAAATACTGGGAAGCTGCTCAGCGACTAGATGGCTCATGGGGTTACACCGCCGGGGGTGGCAACGGCACTGGCAGCATGACCTGCGCAGGAATTGCAAGCATGTGGATAACTGCAGAACATACCGAACGGCCCGACGCCTTTGTGAATGGAACAAGTATTTCATGTTGTGGTGGTGGCTCTTCGGCCAAACCTCTTGAAGATGGACTTCAATGGCTCGGCAAGAATTTCTCTGTGACAAGAAATCCACCTGGTGGGCAGCAATGGCTCCGGTACTATCTCTACGGATTGGAGCGAGTAGGACGATTTACTGCCAGACGATTCATCGGTAATCATGACTGGTATTTGGAAGGAGCAAAAATGTTTGTCTCCTCCCAGGACCCTCTTTCGGGAAGCTTTCAAAGCAAGGGGTCTGAAGATGCGGTCGTGGCAACAAGTTTTGCCCTCTTATTTCTCGCGAAGGGTCGTCGGCCCGTCGTCATTGCCAAAAGCCAACATGGCCCTCGAGATGACTGGAATCAACATGGCCATGACATTTCACATCTTGTTGAATTTATAGAAAAAAGATGGCGAAATGATTACCCGGCGGGCCTCTCGTGGCATGTCCTCAATACACAGGAAGCGAACACGCAAGACTTAGCTCAGTCACCCGTTCTCTGGATTGGAGGTACAACTGGCTTAGATCTTGGTAAAGAACCTGGTCGCCGGTTGCGGGAATACATTGATCAAGGTGGGTTTATTTTTGCCGAGGCAAACTGTTCTGAAGGTGCAGCTTTTGATAAATCGTTTCGTCAACTGGTGAGTGAAATCTTTCCTGAACCTGAAAATCAATTAAGCCTGCTTCCACCAGAACATCCAGCGTGGTACGCAGAAAAAACTGTTGATCCAGAATTCCAACGGCCGTTGCTAGGCGTTGACTACGGATGTCGTACATGCTTGATCTATGCGCCGTTAAACAAACCGGAGAATGAATCTTCACCTCTCCCAAGCCTGTCTTGCCTTTGGGAGCTTGCCGGCCCTTCGTACGATGAATTCGATGAACCCATCCGTAAACAAATTAACGCATCGCTGGCAATCGGAGCCAATGTCATTGCTTATGCAACAAATCGTGAATTGAAAAAGAAGGATGAACTGTTTACGCAGCGCCAGCCGAGTGATGTGCAACAAAATTCAATTGGTCGTGGCCAGCTGACTATTGGAAAACTACGCCACGGTGGACTTTGTGACGCTGCCCCAAAGGCACTGGCAAATATTCTTAGGGCTGCTGCCCGAGAACTTGGAATACTCGTTGACGACACACCGACAAAACTCGATCTCATAGATCCAGCAATTTTCAAGCATCACATGCTTTTTATGCATGGAAGGCAAGCATTTGTATTTGACGATGCTCAACGAAAAAATCTGCGAGACTTTTTGGAGCGAGGAGGAACGCTACTAGCGGATAGCGTCTGCGCCTCACAACCTTTTACCGATGCTTTCCGAAAAGAGTTTTCTGCTGGTCTCCCTGACCGCACTATTGAGTCAATTCCAAATGATGACCCTCTCTTCTCAGCCTCTACGTATGGAGGATTTGACCTGCGTCAAGTGACACTGCGAGCACCCGCTGCCGACGGGGGACCACTTTCGTCTGAAAAACGAAAGGTACCGCCCCAATTAGAGGGCATCCGAATTGGTGATCGGTGGGCAGTCATCTTCTCGCCCTTCGACATCTCCTGTGCGCTCGAAAAGCAGAATTCCATGGAGTGCACTGGTTACGATCGAGAGGATGCCGAAAAAATTGCACTCAACATTCTTCTCTATTCGCTCAATCATTAGCATCGCGAGCAGAGAACAAATGGAATCTACAGCCTGCTGGATTGTCTTCATATTCCAACCCAAACACCGCATAGCCGCATTCGTATCGTTGACTCGGTCTATGAAGTGCGTTTGCAGGCCTGATGAAAGCACTCTTTTGCTTACTATGAAGAACTTCTACTTGCACTAAGGAGACTGCGAAATAATGCTGTAGTGTGGCCTGCCTCGATGAGAAACACCTCAACAGCAACATGTCTTTTAAATCAACCCAATTCCGTCTGACCCTCTTCGTCATCGGCATGGCCATCTGCCTAGGCTCCGCTGGATGCCGGAAGATTGAACAAGATGCAACTCATCAGAGTACGTTCACTACAATTGACCCAGATGATCTATGCAAACGAATCACAAAAATACTAAAGCAGACACAAGACGGAAGACAGTTATCGACAGAACTTCAGGGGGCCTGGCAGATCGTTCATGGGATACTCGCATTTGGTGAGCAGTTTACTGTCCTTCATGAATCCGTTACCGTACCTGCACTCGACTACTTACTTAGAGGCGGCACGCTGCAAGGATGGAAACTGCGGCCCGGTAAGAACGGAATTATTGCTCTTGTAGAGGAGGGAAGCACTCTCGGACAAGGACACCGAGATCAGTGGCTCGGGTATCTTTCACAGTGTGGCAAGAGCGGGATTCCACTCGAAACACCACTTATCGTTGGTGAAACGTCAGCAACCGTCGACGACCTACTGCGACAAGCACAGGCTGATCTGCGTACCGGCCAGGAGGCAACATGGACATTGATGGCCTTTGCCACATACCTCCGAGAAGACGAAACGTGGAAAGCCTCAAATGGAGAGACATGGAACCTCACACGAGTCATTGAGATGGAACTTGATAACGACCTGCACTCCAGTGCCTGTGGTGGATCACATCGCCTGTACGGATTGGCAACCGCCGTGAATACATACCGGAGTCGGCATCCAGAAGCCGCCGAATCACTGCCCGAACCATGGAAAGCAGCGGAGGACACAATCTCGGAAAGCATCGATCTTTCACGTCGTTTCCAGCAAGCAGACGGCAGTTTCTCCACACAATTCTTTGAACGACCTGCTTCTTCTGTCGATGTTTTTGCAAAGCTTAGTTCGAGTGGACATATCTTTGAATTTCTTGCTGTTGCACTTCCTGCCGAGCGACTTCGTGAACCCTGGGTATTACGTGCCGCAGACCGTTTGGTAATCACACTTGAGCAAACCGCAGATATCGACATTGAATGCGGTGCTCTTTACCACGCCGCACACGGCCTTTTGATCTACCGAAACCGTCTCTGTCAAGCACCGTGAAATTTTATCTACAAGGCTTTGAAAGCAACACCGCTGGCTTCTCCCGTCGGGCCCATGTATGGTACGATCTAGGCTAAAAACAATCACACCGAACACGTTTGGTACTGTCAAATCTGTTCGCTATGACAATGAGATTAATTCGTGCACGGTATCATTTTTTTCTACATCCAGAAGTTTGCTGATGAAGCCACTTCAGGCAAGACCACATGGCTCAAGCTCCGAGAGACCGTTTCAGTAAGTGACAATAGATATCTTCCGAATGAGGTATACCCTGATGGAGATGCTGTCAAACTTCTGCAGAAAATTGCCGATACCTGTGGGGAAACATTGCCATCGCTCATTGAGCGATTCGGTGAATTCCTCGCACCTCACCTGATCAAGGTTGCTGGCCAACATATTGATCCCGCATGGCAAACACTTGATCTCATAGAAAACACTGAGGAAATCATCCACAAGATGGTACGGGCAGCAAACCCTGGCGCTGAGCCACCGGTGCTTGAAACCGTACGGCATTCACCAAATGAGCTTCACCTCGTCTACTCGTCAGGTCGTCAGCTATGTCTGCTTGCAAAAGGCATTACGCGAGGCCTTGCCGACCACTACGGTGAAACAATCGTCATTGAAGAGACGAGTTGCATGCACAAAGGCGACCCTTTCTGTTGCCTTGTGATTCAGGACGGCTCAAACGATACGCACTCGGCGAATTCACCTCTCTCGGAAACTCTTACCTTTGACCCACAAAGTGCTGACTCACTCAGACCACCAACAACAAACTGGCACTCGACTCCGCCAAGCACTTCAACAACCCCTTCGGTGATAGACAACTTCGCCATCAAGGGCTTAATTGGCCGCGGTGGAATGGGGCATGTTTACCGGGGTTTTGACAACAAACTCGATCGCGACATCGCTATTAAGGTCATGCACCCGAGCCGAGCTAAAGACGAAGTTTCGAAAAAGCGATTCCTTCGTGAAAGCAAAACTGCTGCATCAATTAATCACCCTTCAATCGTGACGATCTATCAGATCGGTGAACATGACAAGCTCCCCTATATTGCTATGCAATATATCGATGGACCCAATCTTTCAGAATACCGAACGCAACTGGGTGGGCTGATCCCGATTCCCGAGGCGATACGCATCGGGCGAGAAATCGGTGAGGGGCTTGCTGCAGCTCATGAAAAAGATCTTGTCCACCGTGATATTAAGCCGGACAACATTCTCCTGGAAGCTCCAAATCAACATGTCCAGATTATTGACTTTGGCTTAGCTCACGAAGCGGGAGATAAAGAAGGGCGATTGACTATCGACAATGCTGTCATCGGCACACCCGCCTACATGTCTCCTGAGCGCATTGGCACTGATGAAGTAAATGCAAAAAGCGATCTCTTCGGGCTCGGAGTTATTCTTTATGAAATGATTTCTGGAAAGCTTCCGTTTGATGGAAAATCAATGGTCTCCATTCTTGCCTCCATTTCTCGTGGTAAACCAACCGCCATTGATACGCTTGTTCCTGACATACCCCAAGATCTTGCTGATCTAATTATGCAACTGCTCTCAAATGAACGAGACAAGCGACCTGCTGATGCTAATGAAGTTGTCGAACGGCTGCATGCTATTGAAAAACAATAAGCATCAACCGTTTGCACTCACACTTTTACTTGTGTAGTTCCTTTTTGACGGCATCAGCAAGAAGGCTCAAATCTCCTTGCCACGTAATGTCCGTTGATTGCTGGGTAGCCAGATCTTTCAATTGCGCGGTACCCGACTTAAATTCTTCACTACCTATCACAAGGCCCTTCTGAAACCCTTTCTTGCCCGCCCACTTGAGCTGCTGCCCAAGCTTTCTGTGCTCTGGATAGAAGTCGACTGACAGACCATGCTCTCGAAGCCGTGATGCAATCCGAAGATAATCACCGAGATGCGACTCATCGAAATATGCCAGGAATATTGATGCTGGCGTTTCGACTGACTTCAATTTATCAAGTTCTTCAAGGCCAGCCAGCAGGCGATCAATCCCAAGTGATGCGCCAACCCCTGGAAGAGATTGTTTTGTATAAAGCTCTGCAAGATTGTCATATCGGCCGCCAGAGCAGACACTTCCTAGATCAGGCAATTCATCAAGAAAGCTCTCGAGAACGATACCTGTGTAATAGTCGAGACCTCTTGCGATAGATGGATCAAGTGTGATGCGATCATCACCAACCCCAACCTCAGACAAACCGCTTAGAAGTGCACGGATAGCTTCAACTCCCTGCGTACCGACAACAGATTTGCCGACTAAATCCTGAAGTTTATTTAAAACATCTATTGGCGATCCGGCAAGCTCACCAAGCCCAAGAAGGCAATTGACAGATGGCTCAGTAACGCCCTGCTCCTGAAGTTCCTTGGCTAAAGTGTCACGAGGAATTTTCCCAGTCTTATCAAGACATCGAAGCACATGTGTTGTCTCGCTTGTGAGCCCAAGCACCTCAAGAATACCTGAAAGAATTCTTCTGTCGTTGATGTGAATTGTAAACTTATCGATACCAATCGCTGCTAACAGGTCATGCACAACCAACACAGTTTCAAGATCTGAAATTGCGCTGGTTGTACCAATCGTATCAAAATCACATTGCATGAATTCTCGATATCGGCCTCGCTGCGTATTTTCACCACGCCAGACTGTGCCCATGTGATACCGTTTGAATGGGGTACCGAGTGTCGAGATGTGTTGCGCAGCAAAACGTGCAAAGGGAACAGTGAGGTCAAATCGCATGCCGACCTCTCGCTTCCCATGATCGGTAAAGCGATAAAGTTGCTTATCCGTTTCGTCACTTCCTTTACCGGTCAAAATCTCGAGATACTCGAGAGCTGGTGTCTCAATTGGTGAAAAGCCATACGACTGGTAGACCTGGCGTGCTATCTCTAGAACACGCTCCCTTGCGAGAGCCTGAGATGGCAGGAGATCGCGAAAACCTTTTAATGTCCGTGGTGTAATCCGTGACAGAATAATGCCTCCTCAAAACATTCTCGTAACTTATGAACAATAACTATGTTATCTGAGCCTCTGATGATTTAAAGGATTTGTAACAATGCCGGCTTTGGACTAAGAATAGATCGTTGGCGATGTTTCTTTTTTTTACCATCACCAAAGTCT
>CBFIHW010000052.1:0-17606 GCA_965662325.1 uncultured Pirellulales bacterium
ATTTTCTGCTTAATCGTTAAAAAATGCGGCCATGTAGTCAACTTCTGACTAGTTCAGTGCATCGCCCTTTGCCGCCAATCATGAGCGGGATAAACTATTATTGAATGCATGAGGGCATTCTCGCGACCGATCGAATGATAGTATTCATCCGGTGATGGCTGTTAGCAGCAGCTGTCGCGCTTTACAGAACATTTAGCAAACTCCTACGGAGACCTTTTACAATGTCGATTACGCTTACTGAAAAGGCAGCCAGCGAAGTCAAGAAAATCATTACAGATCAGAAACTCGAGGATGGCACAGTCCTTCGCGTCGGCGTTGCCGGAGGTGGTTGTAGTGGGTTTCAGTATTCGCTTGGTTTTGATACTCAATTCGACCCAAAAGCTGACTCGAAAACTGATCAGCACGGCATTTCGGTTGTCGTTGATAAAAAGAGTGATCTCTTTCTTGATGGAACAACGCTCGATTTTCACGAGGGGATTGATAAGCGAGGCTTCACCTTCAATAACCCTAATGCGTCGAAGAGCTGTGGTTGCGGCAGTTCGTTCCAGGCCTGATCAACTATCGCTGTAAGCTGCAGAGGAGGTCCGGTGGCGGCCGAAAAAGTTTTTATTGTCGGGATTGGTGACGATGGCATTGAGGGAATGACCGCCCATGCCGTGAAAATTGTTGAATCAGCCAGTATTTTGTTAGGCCCTGACTCATGCAGCCCCTTATTGTCTCCAGACATGCAGGGGCGGCTTGAAACCGTCTCGAGTCTTGAAGAGTTGGTTGAACGTATAGAAGAATCTGATGGGCAGCAAAAAATTGTTGTTTTGGCATCAGGTGATCCTCTTTTCTATGGAACGGCCCGCTACGTTTGTGCCAAACTTGGAAAAGAGAGATTCGAAGTTGTTCCTCATGTAAGCAGTATGCAGCTGGCATTTGCCAGAGTGAAGGAAAGTTGGGAAGACGCCTACCTGGCCAGCCTCTCTGGGTTAACAGGTATTGATCGTGTTGTCGACAAAATTCGTACAGTCGATACTGCGGGTCTTTTTACAAGCGAAAAATGGCCTCCAAATGCTGTCGCTGAGATTCTCATTGAGCAGGGAGTGACAGGTCTTCAAGCGTATGTTTGTGAAAACCTTGGCTCGCCTGATGAGCGAGTAACACAAGGTTCACTACAGGAAATTTCCAAGGAATCCTTTGGGCCGTTGAACGTTATGATCCTTATTCGTCCGAGTGGATTAACTGAACCGCCAAGTAAGGCAGGAAGACGTCTATTCGGAAACTCTGATGAGCTTTTCCTGCAGTCGCGTCCGAAGAGAGGTCTACTCACTCCAAAAGAAGTCCGCAGCCTTGCTCTTGCTGAACTTTCGTTATGCTCTACGAGTACCGTGTGGGACGTTGGGGCAGGTAGTGGGTCATTGGCTATTGAGGCCGCGAGGCTTGCCCCGAATGGTTCTGTCTTTGCCATTGAGATGGATGCCGACGACCATCAGCTGATTGAAGAAAATGCCGCAAGATTCGGTGTTAATAATCTGAAGGCTATTTTGGGGCAGGCTCCAGAGGCTTGGAGTGATCTTCCAGACCCAGACAGTATTTATGTCGGGGGGAGTGGTCGGGCGGTTAGCTCACTCGTCGAACAGGCTTGGGAGCGTCTGAGGCCCGGAGGTCGTTTAGTGACTAGTTGTAATAGCATCGAAAATCTTGCTGCGGTTCATGCGTTACTGCGAAGTCGTTCAGACGACGCCGGATACTGGATGGTCAATATCGCTCGCGGCATAGAGCAAATGGATCGTATTCGATTCGAGGCGATAAACCCGAACTTTCTTATGGCGGCGACGAAGGCGGGGTAGGGTGTGACCGACCAACTTCCTGAGCCACTTGATGCTATCGCTGTTGGCGCGCACCCAGATGACGTTGAAATCGGTTGTGGAGGTACGCTCGCAAAATTAGTTTCTCAGGGTTTTCGAGTAGGTATTGTTGATATCACTGATGGTGAGCCAACACCACGATCGAGCGGTCCGGAAGAGCGGCTTGCTGAAGCATCGAAAGCTGCTGGCGTGCTCGGTGTTGTCTATCGTGAACAACTGGGGTTTCCCAATCGAAAATTGTTTGACTGTTTTGAAGTTCGGGTAGCTCTTGCAAAAATTTTTCGTCGATACCGGCCGCGTTTGGTTCTTGGTATAGGTGATAAAACACCGATGGCTTCACCTGACCACGCTCAGGCTATGGCAATAACAGAGGCAGCGATTTTCTACTCTCGATTGACGAAATGGGATGATGTCTTTGATCATCTACCTGTTCATACAATTCCTAATCTCCTGAGCTATTTTTTGTTTGCGGGAGTTGCTGATCTTCCAGCAGGTCATTGGCCTCTTGTTGTTAATATTGGCGGTCACTTAGAGCAGAAATTGAAAGCAGTTCGGTGCTACGGTTCTCAGTTTCCTCCTGAAAAAGCAGGCGTTTTTACGCGAGTGGAGGCGTTCTCTAAAACTGTGGGATGCCTTGGTGGGTGCGCTGAGGGAGAACTGCTTGCCGGAAGTCGCATCCCCTGCACAGCAGACCTCATGAGTCTATTGTAGTCATGTATTAATCCACAGTTGTTACCTCTACAAAATCAATAAGAAGAGCCTCATGACTCAATCTGAGCAAATCGATACCAAGCCTTGGATGCGATGGATTCTCTATACAGCTGGTGTCTACAACATCGCTTGGGGTGGGGTTGCGATCCTTTTTCCACTATGGGTATTTCGGGTTACCGGAATGGAGCTGCCTCACTACCCCGAGTTCTGGCAATGCATTGGTATGATTGTTGGAGTTTATGGCATCGGATATCTTATTGCCGCTTCTGATCCGATTCGTCACTGGCCCATTGTATTTGTGGGCTTACTAGGCAAAGTGCTTGGCCCAATAGGATTTGCTGAAGCACTCTGGTCTGAGAGGCTTCCTCTGGCCTTCGGTTTGAATATTGTTACAAATGATCTGATTTGGTGGGTTCCATTTTCTCTCATCCTTTCTACTGCTTGGAAAGCTCGTGGCCGCTCCGAAAACTGATCAATGTTCTGGCGAATATGACATTGTTGTTGTTGGGGCTGGAATTGCTGGCCTCATGGCATCTCGCTGTCTAACAAAAGCTGGCTATCGGGTGATAGTTTTAGAGAAAGCTCGTGGAGTTGGTGGTCGAATGGCAACCCGCCGAATTGGTGAGGCGGTTTGTGATCATGGTGCTCAATATTTTTCCGTCAAGGGAAGAGCATTTGGCAGTGTTGTCTCAGAAGCACAAGACATTCTTGCTGTCATGCCATGGTGTGATTTATTTCCACGGTCAGAAACAACCGAGGGTCCAGCTATAGACCCACTTGATGAAGTTGGGCATGCCCGTTGGAGAGGTTCCCGTGGCATGACAAGTCTTCCAAAGTATCTTGCAGGGACACTACCCGAACCAGTGAAAACAGGAGTACGTGTTCGTTCCGTGGGTGTTCAAGATAATGTAGTCCATGTGTCCTGTGAAAATGATGAATTGGTTGTGGCTCGTGCTGCTGTGCTCACTGCCCCTGTTCCTCAAGTTGTCGAAGTATTTTACTCTGGTGGACTGCGACCTCCCGTTGTTGATCCGCAGGTTTGGGAAATGCTTTCATCGGTAGAGTATTCTCCCTGCTTCTCACTCATGCTTTGCTTAGCGAAGCCAAGCCTGTTGCCCGATCCTGGCGGTCTTGAAGTCTGTTCCGGTCCGGTTGCCTGGATTGCTGACAACTCCAAAAAAGGAATATCCTCAGTGCCAAGCCTCACGGTTCAAGCAACCGCTGAATTTAGCAGGGATCACTTCGATGCTGATCCCAGGCAGGTAGAAGACAAACTGATAGATGAAGTACGTTGTTGGATTGATGGAAAAACGTCTGAAGAGGTTCAGGCGAGGTCACTTCAGCGTTGGAAATATGCCTTTCCCATTTCACCGCTCAAGACGCCAATGATTGCAGTGCAGAACAAGCCACCAGTCGTTTGTTGCGGTGATGCCTTTGGTGGTGGTCGTGTTGAGTCTGCAGCATCAAGTGGCCTTGCTGCAGCACGTTGGATTCAACGACTTCTGGACTGATGTTCTTAAGCCATGGCAGACGTAATACCTCTTAAGAATACGGGCTATCGGATCTCTACACGCAATCTAATGAACTGCTGATGGCGACACATCAGTAATTGCGCGGGTATGCTGTAAGAGAGTCCGAAGATGGCAGTCCTAAAGCCGAATAGAACCCTCGTGCTTTCATCCTCCGAGAAATATTTACCTCAAGAACGTGGAGACAAAATATGGCTTCAGTTACGGCGACAAAACTTCCTGAAGTTGAATCATATCTGTCAGGAGGAATTATCTCTGGTGTGGTTGGTGGTGAAGACTGGTGCGGCTCTGGAGACACAACATTTCAATCTCGCGATCCAGGTAACGGTGACGTGCTTGCCGAGGTGCATGCCTACACTGCAGCCGATGTCAATCAAAGTGTTGACAAGGCGAACGAGTCATTCAAAAAATCGGGTTGGTCGACATTGGCTCCAAATGACCGTGGTGTGCGGCTTCATCGATTTGCAGATTTAGTGGAGCAACAGAAAGAGGTTGTGTCTCACATCGAAGCAATTGATGCAGGTAAGTTGCCAGCTCATGCCATGGGGGACGTTGAGAATTTCATCGAATCTCTTCGTTTTTTTGCAGATATGGCACAGAATGTTCAGCGGCGGAACCAGCTCGCTGTGGCAGGGCATGAAGCTTGGACGCTGCGCAGTCCATGGGGCACATGCGGCTTCATTTTTCCTTGGAACTTTCCAATTCTTCTTATGGGTTGGGGCATAGCGCCTGCCTTGGCAGCTGGGAATACTGTTGTTGTGAAACCTGCAGAAGACACCCCTCTTTCGTCGATTTATGTTGCTCGTTTAGCGCGTGAGAGTGGCATGCCTGACGGTGTTGTCAACGTCGTTCCAGGTCTAGGAAGTGAAGCTGGAGCAGCTTTATCGGCAAATCCTGATATCCAGCGAATGTCCTTTACAGGTTCTCCTGAGGTGGGAAGGCTTGTTGGTGAGTCCTGTGGCCGAAATCTTGTTCCTGTCAAACTCGAGCTTGGGGGCAAGGGTGCTGCAGTAGTCTTTGAGGATGTTGATGTTGAGGCGACTGCAAAAAAACTTGTGGGAGCAATTACATTCCACACTGGGCAGGTTTGTTGTGATGCAACCCGATGGTTGATTCATCAATCAATATACGATGATTTTGTAGATGCTTGCAGGCAGGAAATGCAGCGAGTCAATGTTGGCTATCAGCTTGACGGCACCACGACCATGGGCCCCGTTGTGAATTCAAAGCAAAGAGACAGAGTTTTGAGTTATCTTGAAAAGGGTGTCGCTCAGGGTGCTGATGTGGTGGTTCCGGGAGGGGCTGCTGAAGTAGCCGGGCGGAATGGTTTCTATGTGAAACCATGTTTATTAAGTGGTTCACTTGGAAATGTAGCGGCACGGGAAGAGATTTTTGGTCCTGTTGCTTACATGACGACATTTGACCATGAGTCAGAGGCTGTTTCGCTCGCAAATGACACAGATTATGGTCTCGCAAATAGTGTTTGGACGACAGACTTAGGTCGAGCAGCACGTGTTGCTGAGTCCATGGTTGCCGGCAATAGTTGGATCAATTCCCACAATGTTTTCGCAAAAGGGGTGCCGTACGGTGGAATTCATAAGAGCGGCATGGGTGGAGGCGTCAATTCGATCGAAACACTTTTTGATTACTGGCGGAGTCAGTCAATCGTACGGCCGCTGTGAGGGCAGCTGAAGAGTAAAGTCACTGTAATGGTAGTGTTTCACAATCTTTGGATGTGACGCGTGGAAAACGTTAATTGTATTGTTGTTGGAGCCGGGCTATCAGGGCTTGCGTGCGCCCAAACGCTTGTTCGAAATTCCAGCTCTGTGCTTGTCTTTGAATCATCCGATGTCCCCGGTGGGCGGGTTGCCACCGATACCATGAATGGATTTCAGGTTGACCGTGGCTTTCAGGTGTATCTGGATTCTTATGCTGAAGGACAACGATTTCTCGATTATCCGTCGCTCAATTTTGGAGCCTTTGAACCCGGAGCACTTGTTGCATGCAACGGTAGTTTGTTTCCAGTAAGTGATCCGTGGAGGCGACCTTTTGCAGCCATTCGTTCAGTATTGTCAGGTGCAGTTGGGGTAACTGATGGTTTGCGGATCGCCCGGTTGCGAAGCCACGTTCTGGCTGGCGTACGTCGAGGGGAGATTGATCCCTCTGCGATTTCTGGTCGCGACGAAAAGACGACACGTGAAGCACTTTCCTCGCGTGGCTTTTCATCTGAATTTATTAGGTTGTTCTTTGAGCCATTTTTTGGTGGTGTCTTTCTTGAAAGGGATCTCACGACAGCATCAACGGTTTTTGAATTTACTTTTGCGATGTTTTCCAGTGGTCGGGCATGCCTTCCTGCAGGTGGTATGTCAGCTATCCCTCACCAGATGGCCAAAAAGCTTCCTCTTGGCTGTTTGCAGACTCGTGCTTCAGTCGTGCAAATTAATCATTTTTCAAATGGCGGCGGTGAAGTCGTTCTTGCAGATGGGCGTCGGTTTCGTGCCGACTCGATTGTTATTTCGAGTGCCGCAGTAGCAAATTCAACTCTCTTTCCAGATGGCGTTCCAACGGAATGGAAACCTCCATTGTGGAAAGGTACCCGTCTTGTGGCTTTCGAGTGTGAAAAGAAACCCTCATGTGGGCAGACTCTTGTTGTTTCTGCCGAACCAGTTGATGTGGGGCCGATTGACAATCTGTCGGTGCCATCGGCTGTTACCAAGGGCTACGCACCGAACGGGAAAAATCTCATCTATGTCTCAGTTCGGGGTGATTGGGAGGGCGATGATGATCAACTCATGGGCGCGATTCGTCAACAAGCGGAAGTGTGGTTTGGTCCTGATGTCAAGCTATGGAATCACCTGACAACAGTCACAGTTTCAAAAGCGTTGCCGAATGAAACTCCACTATCAAGACGACGAAGGCCACGGTCAAATTATCTCGCCCCAGGACTTTTTCTTTGTGGCGATCATCTGACAACTTCTTCTATTAATGGAGCCCTTATCGCTGGGCGTCTCGCTGCAGAAGAAGTCCTCCGGTCTCTTTAATGAGGAAAATATACATCTGTTGCTGGAAAGCAACGTTAGGATCAAAAGTTCGGAAGGCTTCAGGTTTGCATAACGAAGCAACCAGGCAGTCTCTCTACGAACATCTGTGGGATCGAAGAAGTTCCGTTCTAGTCTTCTGAACAGTTTTGGGATGTAGCCCAGATACCACGAACGATAGCGGGAAAATAGAAAATTGCTCGCACGAACCCCGTCATATCGCTGTACCCTTCCTTGGAGAAACAGACCTCCAGAACTCTACCAATTTTCTCGAAAGTTTGCTCTCGTCAGAGCGTTTCCGCAGGATATACTATTTTTAAACAGGTGTTTCAAACGGTGATTCATGGCGTCCATAAGTATTCAAAAAACAGGCTCAATCGCAAGCGAAGGGCACGATGACCCACGCGGCCGGATATTGTCTGCGGCGGGTCAGGAGTTTGCCGAGAGGGGATTCGAGGCTGCGACGATTCGAGACATCTGCACGTTGGCGGCGGTCAATGTTGCGGCGGTCAATTACTACTTTGGTGATAAACACCGGCTGTACATTGAGAGCGTCAGGCATGCCCACGAGGAACGGTCTCAACAAGTCCCACTTCCAAAATGGGTTGATGGCACCCCACCAGTCAAAAAACTTCGTGATTTCGTTGGGAATATGCTTCAGCGCATGCTTGGTTTTGATCATCCGCCTTGGCAGGTTCGGCTCATGCTTCGAGAAATACTTCACCCAACGGATGCGTGCAGGGAACTGGTAGAGGATTATATTCGGCCGCACTTTACAGTATTGTGCTCAATTCTTGATGAATTGACAGACGGCGAAATGTCACCTCCCGAATTGCGTCGTATTGGGCTGAGTGTTGTTGGTCAATGTTTTTTGTATCGGGCTGCTGGTGATGTCGTGGGCATGCTCATTCCCCCTGATGAAAAAAAGAATCTTCATAATCCAGTGGACCTTGCAGACTACATCACATCCTTCTGCCTGGCTGCTCTTGGGCAGCAGAAGCCACTACCAGTCGAGGTTTCACAGAAATAGTTGCTCAGTGTCAGATTATGGTTGTGTGACAAGAATATAAAAGTGATTGAGAGAATTTCCTTACAATGACAACGCTCCGGACTATTCTTGGATGGATTATGCCTCTGCTCATTCTTGGGTGTGGAGTGGCTGCGTTTATGGCAATGGGCAGCCAGCCACCGCCACCACGAATAGCGGCTGAAGGTGTCACTGCGACGGCTGTTCAGACAGTGACGGCCGTTCGCGAGCCCGGTGTTTTTCAGATTGATTTTGATGGTGTGGTTGTACCGCTGCGTGAAGTAACACTTTCAGCTGAAGTTGGCGGGCGGATCATCAAAAAGACACCAGACTGTCAGAGTGGAGAGTTTGTTCATAAAGGCACGTTGCTCCTTGAGATTGACCCTCGTGATTATGAACTCGAAGTGCGTCGACTGAAGCAGGAGTTGAAGCAGGCGATATTATCGATTGAGGAAATTGATGAAGAGATTAAACAGAATGTTCTGTCGGTGGAGCTTGCGGAAAGACAGGTTGAGCTAGCGCATCGCGAGGTTGTGAGGCAAAACAATCTGAAATCTGACAGGGTGGTAACTGAAGCAGATTATGAGCGAGCCTTGCGAGAGGAACTTTCAGCTGACAACAGCCTGAACACATTGAAGGGTCAGCGTCGCGTCCTTGCCAAGCGTCGTATTCGTTTGAATGAAGGCCAGACGCTGACAGAGACGATGCTCGAGCGAGCCCAGCTCGACCTTGGCAGGACACGCATTGCTGCTCCTGTAAGTGGTGTTGTTGTTGAAGAAATGGTTGAGGCAGAATCATTTGTCAGTAAAGGTAGTCCACTAGTCACTATTGAAGACACTAGTGCTGCCGAGGTGAGAGTGAGTTTGCAGATGGATGATGTGTCGCGAATTTGGAGCGACAGTCGCCAAACTCCAGGGCTGTCTCCGTATGATTTTCCTGATACGCCAGCCACGGTCATTTACCGAATAGGCAAGCGTCAGTACCGCTGGAAGGGTGTGCTTGAAAGGCAGGAAGGCAAGGGCCTGGAAGCACGAACACGAACCCTCCCCTGCAGGGTTCTGGTGTCTGATCCGACTGATGTCGAAGCTATTGATCGCTACGGATCACCGCTGCCAGATCTCCCCGTCGGTGCACCAAAATCACTTCTCAGAGGAATGTTCGTTGATGTTCAGGTAGAGGTGAAAACAAATCAGCCACTCGTTTCTGTTCCGTGTGAGGCCCTGCGGCCCAATGGGGATGTCTGGGCTGTAAGAAACAAGTCTCTGGCGATTCTTCAGCCACCACTTATTCAGGTGTCAGCAGGTAGGGCTATTTTTGAATCAACAGCAGATGGCATTCAGCCAGATGACCAGATAGTGCTAAGTCAGATTGCGAATCCGCGAGCCAACATGCTGGTCGTTGATAGCGCCATCCAGTCTCATGCTGATCCAGACAATGTACCTGATCGCCCAAAGGATAGTTCGTCTGCTTCTTCCCAGTCAGGTAAGTGAAAAACCGTCATGCGCAGTCTGATCTCTTGGACAGTCGGGAATATGCCAGCAATGAATACGCTGGTGGTGGCCATTCTCATTGTGGGAGCAATGAGCTTCGCGGGTATGCGGCGAGAGGTATTTCCGGAATTTGAGCTTGAAATAATCCTTGTCAATGTGCCTTACCCCGGAGCGACGCCAGAAGAAGTCGAAGAGGGGATCTGCCAAAAAGTTGAAGAGGCATGTCGCAGTGTTTCCGGGATTAAAAAACTTACGAGTGTCGCGCAAGAAGGGGTAGGTTTCTGCATTTTCGAACTCGATTCGGGTACGAAAGACGTGCAGAAGGTACTCAGTGAAATTCGTTCAGAAGTCGAGCGAATCCCAAGTCTTCCCGAACTTGCTGAGGACCCAAAGGTTGAGCAGGTGACTCTTCGTAATCCAGCAATTAAGGTCGGTATTTTGGCGCCTCGAGTTCCTGGGGGTGTCTCCGAATCTGAGTTACGAGATGTCGCAGAACTTGTAAGGGATGACCTCCTAGCTTTACCGGCTGTGTCGGCTGCGAATCTTCAAGGGGCGAGAGACTACGAAATCGATATTGAGATTTCAGAAAGAATGCTTCGGAAATACGGACTCTCACTACGTAATGTTGCCGATATCGTTCGTCGAGAGAATCTTGAGTTGCCAGGTGGCACGATTCGCGGTGAAAGCGGAGAGATTCTGTTGAGAGGAAAAAACAAGCGGTACGTTGGAGATGAGATCGCCACTCTTCCTTTGGTAACGTTGCCGGATGGTCTCGTTTTAACCGTTGGTGACTTGGGTACGGTACGTGATGACTTCGCAGATATTACCGCAACGAATCAAATCAATGGTCGGCAAGGAATGGTTGTGTCCATTGATAGGAGTTCCGGCGAAGATCTGCTGGCCATGACAGAAGCAGTCAATGCGTACGTTGCCAAGGTATCACTGCCGCAAGGGTATCAGATTGTGACCTGGGCAGATCAATCGATCGACGTTCGTGATCGACTTGAAATGCTCGTGAATACAGGGACACAGGGACTTCTGATTGTTTTTGTCATTCTGTCACTTTTCCTTAATTTGAAAATCGCCTTTTGGGTTGCCTTGGGTATCCCTTTTTGCATGTTGGGGGCAGGAGGTCTGATGTTTCTTACAGACCAGACGCTCAACATGTTGTCTATGTTTGCGTTCCTGATGGCAATCGGTATCGTGGTCGATGATGCGATAGTTGTGAGTGACAATATTGAGCGTCATCGTCGGCTTGGCAAAAAGCTGGTCACTGCCGCTATCGATGGTACTGCTGAGGTCGCGCCTAGCGTTGTGTCGAGTGTAACGACTACGGTGATTACATTTCTGCCGCTATGCTTCGTTTCAGGAGTGATGGGGAAATTTATTGCTGTAATGCCATTTGCATTCATCACAGCCCTCATCATGTCTCTTGGTGAATCCTTGCTTGTCCTTCCTGGCCACCTTTCTCATGAAAAGGGTTTGATTTTCACAGTACTTGGTTGGCTGCTTTTTCCCTTTCGTGTGTTTCTCCCTGCATTGACCTGGCTGCAAAAAGGTTGTGATCGGAGCCTGCGGTGGGTTGTGCAAAACTGCTACCGGCCACTCCTTGATCTTGCCTTAGCAAATCGGCTGAGCACCATGGCAGTTGCTTTGAGTGTTCTCATGATGGCTGTAGCACTCGTGCGAAGTGGTGTAACACCGTTTTCATTGTTTCCCAAAATTGATGCAAATCGTCTGCTGGCAAAAGTCACGTTTCCAGACGGCACACCATCAACTGTGACAGATAAAGCGACTAAAAGAATCGAACAAGCGGCGTTCCAGACAGGCCAGAAGCTTTCTCAGTCAGGTGATTCAATTGTCCGTCTCGTGCATCGCTCAGTAGGGCAGGTTGCTGCTCAGGGTGAAGTCGGTCCAGATGCTCGGGTTAGTGGCAGCCATGTAGGGGCTGTAGCCATTGAGCTTGTTGATGGTGAAAGTCGAGATGTCACGAGCGAGCAGTTCATAAGTGATTGGCGACTAGCAGCAGGCAGCTTTCCTGGCGTGGAAAGTCTTGTTTTTAAGACCGAAAATATTGGCCCGGGAGGAAAAGCGGTTGAATTCAAACTGTTGGCTCGTAGTGATCCAGAAGCTGTTCGTCAGCTAGAGGAAGCAGTCGAGCGGTGCAAGGAGTGGCTGGCCCAATACCCTGGGGTCATAGATATTGACGATGACTCTCATCCTGGCAAGTGGGAGTATCAGATTCGGGTGAAACCTGAAGCTGAAGCAATGGGTGTGTCTCTTGCAGATCTTGCCGGAACTGTTCGAGCGAGTTATTACGGCGAAGAGGTGATGCGGCTTCAGCGAGGTCGTCATGAAGTAAAACTCATGGTGAGGTATCCGCAGGAAGAACGTCGAAGTGTTGCGACACTCAACGATGTTCGTGTGACGAGTCCGGACGGTGTCAAGCGGCCTCTTGATGAGTTAGCGGAGATAGAAATCAAGCGAGGCTATTCAGAGATAAATCGCTTAAGTCAGAAGCGTTCTATAACGGTTGTCGCTGATATCGATGTCGCAAAGAGTTCGCTCACAAGCGGCCAGATTACCGGGGATATGGAAAAACGACTAATGCCAGATTTGTTGGCCGAGTACCCACTTGTGAGCGTTCGATGGGAAGGAGAGCAGGAGCAAACTCAAGAGAGCCTCAGAAGCCTGGGGGTAGGTTTTATTGTTGCTTTGTTTGCAATGTTCGTTCTTCTCACAATGGAATTTAAATCGTATTTTCAGCCGTTATTAATTATTGCAATTATTCCATTCGGGTGTGCGGGAGCAGTATTTGGCCATGCTTTGCTTGGGATGCCACTCACTATATTTAGTATGTTTGGTCTTGTTGCTTTGGCTGGTGTCGTTGTGAATGACTCCATTGTTTTAATAGATTTTATTAATCATCGCGTTCGGTCTGGCATGCCACTGTTTGAGTCCCTTCGTGAGGCTGGGCGATTGCGATTCAGGCCAGTTTTTCTTACGAGTGTAACGACAATAGGTGGCCTTTTTCCGCTCATGACAGAGACGAGTTTTCAGGCTCAGTTTCTCGTGCCGATGGCTACGTCACTGGTCTTTGGTTTGGCGGCTACAACATTGATTGTGCTTGTTCTCGTGCCTGTCATGTATTCATTTTTTGGAACATCGATGCAATCGATAATGGATGAAGAATCAGATTGGCAGGAAGTAGACGCAGAGTCGGCTACTCATGCCGTAGCCTAAGATCGTGCCATTCCCTGATCAGAGTAAGAAGTTCAATCGATAAGCCATTAGAGCAAGTAGGCTCTGTTGGAGTTCCATGGAGTGAAGAACACTCTATCGGTTACAAAGGAAGTGGCAGACGTCGCCGTCTTGCATGACATACTCTTTGCCTTCAATCCGCAATTTTCCTGCAGCACGAATTTCTTTTTCACTGCCAAGGCTCTCGAGGTCTTCTACGGAATGGATTTCCGCTCGGATAAAACCCTTTTCAAAATCTGTGTGGATGACGCCAGCAGCTTGAGGAGCTGTTGCGTCTACTGGCACGGTCCAGGCACGAACCTCTTTTTCACCTGCAGTGAAGAAGCTTTGTAGCCCAAGGGTTGCGTAGCTGGCTCTGGCGAGAACAGCTAAGGCTGGTTCACGTAATCCAACATCCGAGAGCATCTCAAGACGGTCGTCATGGTCAAGTTCAGCGAGTTCAGCCTCCAGTTTTGCGCACACGGCAACGACATCAGCATGGGCAGAGGAGGCGGCTTCACGAACCTTTTTTACCAGTTCACCAGTTCCTTCGAGATCGGATTCATCAATGTTTGCTACGTAAAGAATGGGCTTTGCAGAGAGGAGACCAAGTTCTTTGATGGCCGCTTGCTCTGTATCTGTGAGTTCTAGCGTTCGAATTGGTTTCTCTTCGGCGAGATGGCTTTGGCACTTTTTTAGTACGTCAAGCCTGCTCTTCGCTTCCTTGTCCTGCCCTCGTGCGTTCCGTTCTGCTTTGGGCAAGATCGTCTCAAAGTGCTGAAGGTCAGCGAGCAATAATTCAAGCTCGATGGTTTCCATGTCAGCAACAGGATCAACGGTTCCGGCAACATGAATTACGTCTGGGTCGTCGAAGCATCGCACAACTTGTAAAATTGCATCGACTTCACGGATGTGCGCAAGGAACTTGTTTCCCAAGCCCTGCCCTTCACTTGCCCCCTGCACTATCCCCGCAATATCCACCAGTTTGAGTGCTGCAGGAATTACTTTTTGCGTTTGCACGTGCGCTGTAATTCGGTCAAGCCGTTCGTCAGGAACGCTGACCATGCCCTCGTTGGGTTCGATCGTGCAGAAGGGATAATTCTCACTTTGTGCTGCCTTGGAAAGAGTTAACGCGTTGAAAAGCGTGCTTTTTCCAACATTGGGCAGGCCGACAATACCAGCTTCCATAAATGTTACGAGGTGGCAGCTGCCGCCCTTTCTCCACCAAAGATAGTTCTTTTTGCAACAACCCACCAACCTGGCCGATCAAGTCCTCTGTACGGAGATTCTTCCGGTAGATGCTGGATGAGATATGTGTGTGCTCCTGCCAGGTTGTGGTACGGAAGCGAGGGGAAGAGATGGTGCAATGCGTGATAACGGATTGAAAACGGAAAGAAAAGGAGCGTCAGCGGGTCATTCCGTGTGAAATTACATGAATCAAGAATGTGTGATTCAACGTCACTTACTTCTCCATCTCCATCAAAGTGGTGGTCAGCAAGTTGCCGCATCTGATTCATCACAAGGGTTGACAGACCAAGCAAATAAAGAAGTGGGATACGACTTAACGGTGCGGCGCCTGTAAAAACAGCAAGTGGAATAGCAGCTGCTCGAATAAAGCAGAGCACTTCCATTGCGGTGATCACCTTCCGGTCAAAGTCGTTGATCTGTCGTCTATATTTTAAGTTCAGCGTCAGTGAACTGCCCCGTTCGAGTACAAATTCACGAAGTCTTGGATTCAAGAAGCTTAATGGTGCGAGTAGGAAACGGAGAAAGACGATAATGGGATACGCCATTATGAATAGGCTATAGCAAAGAGCACTCTTCCAGTTGCCTGCCTCTAAAACGTTGGCAACGTACTCTGGATCTTCAGGAGTGCCATACATTCGCTGACTGTGATGGTCACGGTGATGTCGAGTGAAAAAGCATGAGGGTGTTAGTGTGAAAACACCAACGAGTAGGTTCCAGGCCACTTTAAACGTTCGCATCTCGTTCGCACCGAGGTGGCAGACTTCATGAATCAGCGAGCCCAGTCTGTAAAGCCAAAAGACGGCGATTGGGAATGCCACTATTTGTTGCCATGATCCAAGTGGTGCAAGCAGGTAAATCATTGCGGCGGAATAAGCGAAAGTCAGGCTCAACAAAAAGTCAGCCCAGTAACGTACGGGCGATACCTTGAAGAAATTTGTGTCAGACTGGCTGATAGTTTTGCGGGCGTCGCGAATCCAGGAGGGAACACTGCCTTTGTAGGAAGAGTCTGTCAATTCGTTGTTCGATACGTCAATGGCCTCGTCAAAGGCTTCAACTGTTTGTTGCATTGAGCTCTCCTCTATAAACTGCACAGTGCTGGCAAAATCTATCAGCTGCGATTCTGAAGGGTACGCGTTGTGGAATCCAAATTAACGCCGTCTGTTACTAGCATAGGTAACAGACCAAAAACGTCGAAATCTCAAAAGGGGCTGTCGTCTAAAAGCAGTAAAACCACGCCCATAGGTGGTTCTCACAAAATCCTTGTGCCTTCATTTTACAATCGACGCGCTGACTCAGTCGCCAGAGAACTCCTAGGGTGTTGGCTTATCGTCCAGCGAGGCAAGCGGTATCAAGAAAAACACTGTATTTTCGAAACAGAGGCATATCTGGGTCCTCACGATCTTGCCTGCCATGGTCGTGCCGGGCCAACACCACGCAACCGGTCGATGTTCGGGCCTGCCGGATATTGGTACGTTTACCTCTGTTACGGGATGCATTGGATGCTGAATATAGTGACCGGACGGGAAGGTCTGCCAGCTGCTGTGCTCCTCCGTGGTGCTGGGGAGTCAGTGGGTCCTGGCAGACTTACGAAAATGCTTGGTGTCACGAAACACCATGATGGGAGACAAGCCAACCCGGTCACTGGGTTATGGATTGAAAAAGGGGCAGGAGTGCCGCGTCGTCAAATCCAGCGAACGTCGCGCATTGGCGTCGACTATGCTAAGGAATGGGCTGAAAAACCATTGAGATACGTCGTTGATCCAAACATCTTTGATACGCCTGCCGTAATAAAGAAGCGGATGTACCGTTAGTCATTAATAGTGAGAAGAATGCCTTTAGGGGGAGAGATTGAAATCATGACTGTTTTGCACAATGAAACTCGCTATGGTTTCTCAACCAGATGGCTTCTGGTTTGTGTTGTCGTAATGTGTGTGTCAGGAGTTTTTATGACAGATGATATTCATGCGGAGAAACCTTCTGCGGTTGCCAAGGCAACTTTTGGAGGCGGTTGTTTTTGGTGTACTGAAGCAGTGTATGCCCAGATCCGTGGAGTAAAAAGTGTTACGAGCGGTTACACGGGTGGTCGGATTCCGAACCCGAACTACAAACAGGTCTGCAGTGGTCTTACTGGTCATGCTGAAGCAGTTGAGATTGTGTACGATCCGGCAGTCGTGCCATATGAGAAACTTCTCGAAATATTTTTTGCAACACATGATCCAACAACACTCAATCGGCAGGGCGCAGATGTAGGCACTCAGTATCGTTCAGCAATTTTCTATCACGATGACACACAGAAAGAGATTGCCGAGAAAGTTATTGCAAAGCTCAACGAGTCAAAAGTTTTCTCCTCGCCGATCGTGACCACACTAGAAAAAGCAAAAGTCTTCTACCCTGCCGAGAATTATCACCAAGACTATTTTGCAAATAATGGCTATCAGCCTTATTGTCAGGCCGTTGTTGCCCCCAAAGTGGCAAAGGTTCGTAAGGTATTCAAAGAACTTTTGAAAACGGAGTAATTTCAATGACACCAGCGGTGGGCTAAGTGACGATGGTTGTCATTCCTTTTTCAACACAATAATAAGTTCATTCGTCTGCGTATCGCGCGATGAGTTCACCTGCTTCAACTGGGCTACCAGGGCTGACAAGCACTTCTGAAAGTGTTCCGTCTTGTTCTGCATAAACTGTTGTTTCCATTTTCATGGCTTCTAGGCTCAGAATTTTATCACCCTGCTGAACGGTATCTCCCGGCTTGACGGCAACCGTCACAATCAATCCAGGCATTGGAGCGCCAATATCTCGAGGGTTCCCAACCTCAGCTTTCGGCCGCTGCTGGATCGTGCCTTCGAGCGTGCGGTCGATGACAGAAACGCTCCGAGGCTGCCCGTTCAATTCAAAGAAAACAGTTCGCGTACCGTCCGCATGGGCCTCTCCGACTGTCAGAAGACGAATGACAAGCGTTTTGCCTGGTTCGATATCAACAAAAAGCTCTTCACCGGGTTTTGGCCCCTCAAGGAAAGCGGGTGTGGGCAGGACCGCGACATCACCGTATTTTGCCCTATGTTCAGCAAAATCTTGAAAGACTCGTGAATAAAGAAGCCATGATGAAACCTCTCGCGGAGTTGCTTCACGACCAATAAGACCAGTGACTTCAGTGGTTGCCTCTTCCATATTGGCGGGTGGAAGTGTGGCTCCTGGCCGACCATCGATGACAGTCTGATTGCGAACGACTCGAGCAACTACATCAGGCGGAAAGCCCCCCGGTGGCTGGCCCATGCGGCCTGACAGAAGGTCGACTACCGATTCGGGGAAAGCAATTTCACGGGTGCTTTCAAGAAGTTCATTGGCCTTCATTTCATTTGTAACAAGAAGAAGTGCAAGGTCGCCAACCGCTTTACTGGTTGGTGTTACCTTGACAATATCACCAAGGAGTTGGTTGACCTCTGCGTATGTTCGGCACACATCTTCCCAGC
>CBFIHW010000053.1:0-17483 GCA_965662325.1 uncultured Pirellulales bacterium
GATGGTGCGTGACAACTGCGCATTCTTTTGCAAAACCTTCAACATGTTTTGCTTCTTGTTCCAAATAGGATAGAGGAATGAACAATGGGAAGTAGGCATTCTTGTGACCTGTCGATTTGAACATGCCATCAAGAATTCCTTGCATCATTTCCCAGATGGCAAATCCATGTGGTTTGATGACCATGCAGCCACGGACAGGGGATGACTCAGCCAGGTCGCCAGCCCGCACAACCTGCTGGTACCACTCCGGGTAATCTTCTTTGCGGGTAGGTGAAATTCCGTGTTTAGGCATGGTAACGGCAGTCTTTTCGGTGAAGAGAGGTTTGAATCGATCTCAAAGCTTTCCAGCTTGAACTTATTGTAGCGGGTTAGTTGGCGGTTGAGATAGTTTGGTAATAGACTAGGTAATATCAATCTTAAGGTGACCGGCAATCACCGGTCTGCTGCCTCCTTTGTTATTCATCTATATGTCTTCACCACAGTCGTCGCGGAATGTCTTTCCACCACCGAGAAGCCGTCGCAAGTGTGTAACAGAACTTGCTCCTCAGGTCACAATCGATCAGGTTTTTTTAGCAACTCGGAAACAGCTCCGGCCGAATCGTCACGGGCAGTTGTATCTTCAGGTTGAGTTGGCAGATCGCAGTGGAACCATTACCGGACGCATGTGGAATGCCTCAGATGAACATTTTGAAGCATTCTCTGAGGGGGATTATGTTCGCGTTGCCGGTACAACGCAGCTATATTCCGGCGCACTTCAAATTATCCTCACCGAGGTGGATCAGGTCGATCCAACACGTGTTGATGAAACAGCGTTTCGTGTGCTGACACAAGACGCTGTTGCACAGCTCCGGCAAGAGCTCAATGATTTTTCGACGACGCTACAAGAATCTCCTCCAAAGCTTCTTTTTGAGGAAGTGTTGTCAGATGTTGAGTTGATGGAAGCCTTTGAGCGATGCCCAGCCGGTATCAAACATCATCATGCGTATGCAGGTGGATTGCTTGAGCATGTTGTGATGTTGTTGCGGCTCGCTGACCGAGTCGCTTCGCTCTATCCTGATCTTGATCGAGATCTTCTCCTTGTCGGCGTGCTTGTGCACGATATCGGAAAGACGGTAGAGCTCGAAAATGAAAAAGGTTTCTCTTATACCGACTCAGGTCAGTTGCTCGGTCATGTTTTGCTTGGACTTGAGATCGTCGATGACAAAATACGCAAGATCGAAGAGAAGACCGGTCAGCCTTTTGATCCGGAAATTTCAAACCGCATTAAACACATGGTGGCAAGCCACCACGGTGAATATGCATTTGGAGCCCCCAAGCTGCCGATGACACTGGAGGCCATAGCACTCCATTTTATCGATGCACTTGATGCAAAACTGATTGGTACATTGCAGCTCTTTCAGTCAGAGGCCGCTATTGATGATGGCTGGACGCAATACCATCCGAACCATGGGCGAAAGTTTTTTAGAGGACGTGACGGTAATTCCTCTTGAATTAAGCGGAGTAAAGTCGCCCTGCCCTGCACAAAACTAAAGAAAAAGACATATGGCCAGGACGTTGGTGGTTGGGCGGTTCAGTCGCAGCAGGCAGGGGTATGGATTTGTGCGGCCCGCTGATGCACGGCCAGCTGACCGAGATGCCGATATTCGGGTTCCGCTGGTAGCCTCGGCAGATGCGGCAGACGGTGATACTGTTCGTGTGAAAATCACGAAAGGGCGACATGCCGGAAGACCGGGGCTCTCCGGTGAGGTGGTTGAAGTCATCGAAAGACGTACGACGCGTTTCGTTGGCACGGCCTTTCAATCAGCCGGAGAGCATTGGGTCCAGCTCGATGGTATGCAGTTCCCACGCCCTATCTGGGTCGGGGATCCAAGCGCAAAAGGAGTGCGAGATGACGACAAAGTAATTGTTGAACTCATACGCTTCCCGAGCCCTCTGCAGGATGGCGAGGGAGTAATTGCTGAGGTTCTTGGGGCCTTCGACGCTCCCGGAGTTGATACGCAGACTGTTGTGGCTGAGTTTGGTTTGCCCGGTCCGTTCCCCGAACGTGTTTTAGAAGACGCTCGAAGACAAGCAGATACGTTTTCTTCTTCTGTTCCAACTGGTCGACAGGATCTTACTGACGAGATAATTGTCACTGTTGATCCAAAAGATGCTCGTGATTTTGATGATGCAATTTCACTCACGCGTCTGGAGCGAGGCCACTGGTTGCTTGGCGTTCATATTGCAGATGTCGCCCATTTTGTGCAAAAGGGTTCTGCGCTCGATCAAGAAGCCCTCGCCCGTGGTACTAGCGTTTACCTGCCTGATCAGGTCATCCCCATGCTGCCTGAGATTGTTTCAAATAATCTTGCGAGCCTGCAGCCCGACCGTCTTCGGCTCGCCCGTACGTGTTGGATTGAATTCTCTGAAGATGGGGTTCCAGTTCATACTGAAATTCGACGTACGGTTATCAAGAGTTGCCGTCGTTTTACGTACGAAGAGGTAGACGTGTTCCTCGCGGATCAAAACACCGAAGAAATAGCCATGAAGGCATCGGTCCGTGAACTGCTCGGAAGAATGCAGCAACTGGCTTCTATCTTGCGAGATCGGCGACTGACGCGCGGTGCGCTCGAGCTCAATATGCCTGAAGTGAAGATAGATCTTGACCGGTCGGGCAGAGTTGCTGGCGCTCATGTTGTTGAGAACACTGAGAGTCATCAGATTGTGGAGGAATTTATGCTTGCAGCAAATGAGGCCGTCGCCGAGAAAATTGCTGCTGCAAAAGGAAAGTTTCTTCGACGAGTTCACCCATCACCAGACCTGCGGAAACTGCGACAGCTCACGGAATTTGTTCTTGAACTTGGGTTTGACGTTGAGTCACTAGAAAGCCGCTTTGAATTGCAACGCCTGCTTGGGCTAGCTCGTCATCAACCAGAAGAGCATGCAGTTCACTACGCAGTTTTAAGGAGTCTCTCGCGAGCAGTGTATGCTCCTCTGGACCAAGGGCACTATGCCCTTGCCAGTGACTGCTATTGTCATTTTACGTCCCCTATTCGTCGATATCCTGATTTGACGATCCATCGGGCACTGGACTTTCTTGAAGCCGGTAAGAGGCCACCTGATGACCACCTTGAGCAACTCGGAGAACAATGTTCGGAGCTCGAGCGACGGGCTGAGGCGGCGGAACGTGAATTGATAAAGCTCAAGCTCCTGCATTTTTTGAGCAGTCGTGTTGGGATGGAACTTGAGGGTGTTGTAACAGGCGTTGCACGATTCGGCATTTTTGTTCAAGGGATTCATTTACCAGCTGAAGGGTTGATTGAGACAGAAGAATTACCTACCGATCAGTACCGTTTTGATCGTTCGTCTCACACGCTCAGTGGTCATCGGCCTGGAAATATATATCGATTAGGTGATCAGATTCGAGTAAGTGTAAAAGAAGTTGATCTCGGAAAGCGAAATCTTCTCTTTGCCCCGGCATTGGGAAATAATGAGTCGAGAAGGAAACAAAAGAGTCGTCGTTTTGCGTCGTCACGACGGAGTCATTCCCGTGGAGGGAAAAAAAGTGTTCGGCAGACTGAGAGACAGCGGAAAAGTCATGCGGAGAATGGACCAAAATCGGTGAATCAAAAAAAAGCAACGAATAAGGGAACAATACGGAAGAAATCAAAACGGCATAAAAGCCGGTAAGGCTGGTTGCTTTTGTAAGAACTCGTACAATCAGGATCTCTGATGAGTCGATGTTATTGACCAGTCGTTTCTTCGCCCATTCAAAAGGATTCATTATATAAATGCCGCAGCGAACACCTCTTGCCGAATGGCATGAAAAAAATCGAGGACGAATGGTTGATTTTGCTGGTTGGTCAATGCCCGTCCAGTACTCCTCAATTGTTTCTGAGCACCTTGGTACCCGCAAAGGGGCGGGGGTTTTTGATGTGTCGCATATGGGACGAGTTGCTGTAGCAGGAAATCGGGCAGCCGAGTGGCTGGATTCTATGTTAACGCGGCAGGTAGTTGATCTGCCGGTGTGTCGAGCCCGTTACACACTGATTACTGGCATGCCTGGCAAAGAAGATAATGTCAAGTTGGGTGGAGCCGCTGTCATACTTGATGATGCTTTGGTAAGCCGTCTTTCCGATCAGAATGATGGATCCCAGCGATTCATCCTTGTCGTGAATGCCAGCAATCGGCAGCGTGTTGTCCGCTGGCTTCAGTCTCGTTTGCCGCCAGAGGGTGTTACTCTCAATGACATGACAGAAGAATCTGCAATGATTGCCGTCCAGGGGCCACTGGTGTTTGGCCATGCGGCAGAGGATGTTTTTACGGGGCCTTTAGGAGGTGTTTTTGACAAAAAAGTTCTTGAACAACTTGCTGCCCTGCCAAACTATGGCGCCCTCGAGACCGAATTAAGCGGAGAGCCGGTTCTCGTGAGCCGCACGGGCTACACAGGAGAGGACGGGGTTGAAATCATTCTGAAATCATCGCAAGCGCAGGGTGTATGGGAAGAGCTGGTTGAAGAAGGCGGTGCTATTCCGTGTGGCCTCGGTAGTCGTGATACCCTACGGCTTGAGGCTGCTATGCCGCTTTACGGTCATGAGCTGTGTGAGGAAACCGACCCCTTTTCAGCTGGTCTTGGATTTGCAATCAATATCGATGGTCGAGATTTTCCCGGTGCCGAAGAAATACGAATACGTCGTGGCTCGAGTAGTCGCTGTCGAGTTGGCCTGCTATTCGAGTCTCGTCGAGCTGCTCGAAGCGGTGATCACGTGATAGTTTCTGAGAATGGTTCGAACTCGATTTGCGGAGAGATTACGAGTGGGAGTTTTTCACCAACATGTGAACGAGGAATTGCTCTGGCCGTAGTTGATCGAGCGATTGCTGAGCAAGAATGTGAGCTTGAAGTGCTGGTGCGAGGTGTGCGGCTGCCGGTGGAGCGTGTTTCTCTTCCATTTTATCGTCGACCTCGCCACGATTGACGCAACGTATTGAATCTTAGTCCGTCTATAAATCATTACTTTTTGGAGAAATGCCATGGAGAAGTCTCGCCGCTACGCAAAGTCACACGAATGGGCTCGATTAGAAGATGACGGATCGGTCACAGTCGGTATCTCGGCATACGCGGTAGAAGCTTTGACTGATCTTGTTTTCATGCAACTGCCCGACGTCGGCACGACTGTGACTGCGGGAGAGTCTTTTGGTGAGATCGAAAGTGTGAAAGCAGTAAGTGATCTTTACGCACCGATTTCAGGAACGGTGGTTGCTGCAAACACGGATTTGCCGAATCAACTCGAAACACTTGGTAGCGATCCTTACGGAAGTGGATGGGTTATTCGTGTGCAACCTGATTCGGTTGAGCAACTTGAGGCATTAATGGATCAGGAAGCGTACGATAAGCTCATTGGGGGTGAATGAATTTGTCAGTTTCCAACAAGTTGTCGCGAAATGAAAAACAGCAGAACGGCCTCTATTTCTGGCGGGATCCTCCGGCATCTGGTGGATGGAACATGGCAGCTGACGAAGCACTTGCGCGGCGGTCTGAGGAAACGAATTGCGTGCTTATGCGGTTGTATGGGTGGCACCCGCACACGGTATCACTCGGTAGTTTTCAGCGTTTTGTTGACTTTTCTGAAGCCTCTGAATTATCTCGTTGGCCGGTCGTTCGTCGTCCAAGCGGAGGCGGTGCAATCATTCATGGGACTGACCTCACCTACGGGCTGGCAGTTCCCAGTAGCCATGACTGGAGCCGAGGGACTGAGAAACTGTACGCCGCAGTTCACGGCGCTCTTGTCGAAGAACTCAGTGAACGTCATCTCTCCGCGCACATGGTGGAGGCTACAGGTAGGGAAACGGAACAAAATTTTTACTGCTTCAATCGTCGGGCATTCGGAGACCTTGTTGTAGAGCATGCATCGGCCACTTCTTCGCATGGTAATCATAAAATTCTTGGGAGTGCGCAGCGAAGGCTCTCTGGCGTTGTCTTGCAACACGGTAGTCTTCTCCTGCATAGAAATTCACATATCCAAGGTGACGGTAGTCACGTTGGGCTTGGAGATGTACTTCCAGTAGGCTCGGGCTCAGTAAACGAAGTTGTTGACGGTTGGCTGCATCGTCTGGCTGATCGTCTGCAGGGAGAATTGATTGCGGAGACGGGGCCTTCGTACGTCAAAGAAGACAAAGACATCATTACGCGGGCAACGAGATACGAGGGCACAGCGTGGCTAAAAAGGCGCTGAAAAGCATTGCCGAGAGAATCGCTCTCACTTTCACCCCATGCGCACCCCGCCGATCAGGGGGTCGCAGCCTTTGTCGCTGGACTTTCCTGACTCGAGTTGATAGCGTTAAGAAAACGAGCCAATGGTTTATATTTTGTCCCGATCATCTTGGCCTGTTTTTGGGGAAATTGGAACGTGACACGTTATCAAGTTAGGTCATATGAGCACCAAGTTGTTGATCGCCTCCGGCAAACGCGCTGGACGGGCGATATCAATGAAACGGGACAAGCTGCTTATCGGTCGTGCAGAGGAATGTGACTTGCGACCTCTTAGCGAAGAGGTCAGTCGGAAGCATTGCGCGATTATTAAAAAGGATGATGTCCTTTGGGCGAAGGATCTTCGCAGTAGGAATGGGACTTTTGTAAATGGTCTGCGCATTAGCGAACCAAAACAGTTGGCCGATGGTGACCTTGTTCGTGTGGGACAGTTAGAACTCAAGGTTTCTGTGGCGGTTGAGCCCAAACTGGAGACCGAGGAAGACATTTCTAGACTGCTGCTGGGCGGCGATGACCCTGCCGGCATACATGACACGACGCGATCAATTGAGGCCTCAGATGATGACTCCGCACTCGTCCATGAATCCAGTGAACCGAAGGGTAAGGATGCCGCTGGGGCAACAATGGTTTCTTCTGTAGATGTTGTCGATGAAGACGATGATTCCTCAGCCCATGGAAAAGCTGTTGAAGAGATTCTGAAGTCTCGCACAAAACCTGGAAATTTGCCGAAGTCGAACAAGACAGATGGTTCAAGTCGGGATGCTGCAGCCGATGCCCTGCGAAAATATTTTGGCAATCGGTAGTTCGCTAGTCTCTTTGCTTGGTCGTTGAATTAGGCACAAGCCGTACAATCCGACCGTTCGAAAAAAAATAGCTATTTTGCCTGCCCGCTTCTGTTGGGATGAGCAATACTTCTTAGCCGACCGGCATGACTGATTGCTTCGTGCGCTTTCATGTCGTGAATTCACTGGAATATTCGGTCATAAAACCGGCTCCGTATAAAAAACTTGGAAGAGATTCAATGACAAATACCAAAGAAATAGCATCGAAAAGGCGGTCTATCGATCCAGCAACGTGTGAACGTGACTATGACTCCTCAGAGGTTGAATTTATGCAGGCTCTCGAAAAATATAAAAGTGACAGCGGCCGACGATTTCCGACATGTAGTGAGATACTCATAGTGCTTCGTTCACTCGGATATGTCCGGGTGATGCCCTGCTCTTTGTCAGCTGACTGAATCTCTTATACGAGTCAGTTTTATTAGGAATATTCGGTCTTGCCCCAGTGAAGTGCCACGAGATACCGTCTTGTCTTTGAAGCTGGTAGTATTCAAGAAGACGTGGAGCACAATACATTGAGAGACGGTAGATCTTTGCTTTGGCGAGCGATGTCCGGCGTTTCTGTGATTGGCATGATCTGTCTGGGTCTGCTATCTGGCTGCGGCAGATTTGTGCAATCCGATTCTGACAGAGGTGTGAGCCTTTATCAGCAGGGCAATTATCTTGGCGCGGCGAATTCCTTTCAAAGAGCACTTGAAAAGCAGCCCGGGGATGCGGACTGTTTTTACAATCTTGGAGCAACCTACCATCAGCAGTCAAAACTTTTTGGCAGGGCTGGTGACCTTCAGACAGCTGAACAGTACTATCATCTTTGCTTAGCAAGAAATCAGAATCACGCAGCATGTCAGCGAGGGCTTGCAGTGCTTCTGGTTGAAACGGGGCGTACTGGAGATGCTGCGACTCAACTCGAACAATGGGCTGCAAGAGAGCCCGCAAACCCTGAACCAAAAATAGAACTCGCTCGCCTTTGTCACGAGCAGGGTGATAAGCTGGATGCAGAAAATTATTTAATCGAT
Organism: uncultured Pirellulales bacterium; assembly: GCA_965662325.1. Taxonomy (GTDB): domain Bacteria; phylum Planctomycetota; class Planctomycetia; order Pirellulales; family UBA1268; genus UBA1268. The sequence continues at coordinate 8,103 of CBFIHW010000053.1, forward strand.
GCAGTTTCAATTGATCCGGACAATCCCCGGGCACTCGTTGCACTTGGTCAAATTAGGGAGTCTTCCGGTGATACGCAGCAGGCACTTGCAAACTATTCAAGAGCTCTCGAATTAGACCGAAATCAGCCAACCGTGGCTGCAAAAGTGGCTACTCTTTCGACCAGTGGTCCTTCGCCGGTCATTGCGGGTGTGCCTCCAGCCGGTGGATCACCCTACTCTCCTCGGTGATTCCGCCAAGAAACGGTAGCCCGTTGACCCTGTAGGTGGAGGGGCCGTACTCTTGTGTTTAGAAGTATTTTTGCTGCGTTACTCAAAGTTCCCTCGGAAGTTGTTCTCGAAGGGGGCACGCGTGACGCTGTGAGACAAATCATGCCTGCGGTATGCCGGTGGGTGGTGGTTCATTTGTGTGCAGGCAGCGACGGAGATATTCATGGCGACGGTTGCTGATAGGGTATTCAACTTTTCAGCAGGGCCTGCAGTATTGCCATTGCCAGTGCTCGAAAAGGCTCAGAAGGAACTGCTAGCCTTGCCAGGCATTGGCTCATCGGTGCTTGAAATCAGTCATCGCAGTGAAGCATTCGATGACATTCTTGATCGCACGCTAGCGGGTCTGAAAAGCCTTCTACGAATTGGTGAAGACTATGAAGTGATATTGCTTCAGGGAGGAGCTAGTCTCCAATTTTCTATGGTTCCAATGAATTTCCTGGCTGGCCAGCCTGGTGCTGGCAACTACATCCTTACCGGAACCTGGGGTAAAGGAGGGCTAAAGGAAGCTGGTAGAATCGGTAAAACTCATATTGCTTGGGATGGTAACGCAAGTGGATATGACTGCTTGCCATCGGCTGATGAGATTACGCTCTCTGAATCACCTGCTTATGTTCATGTCACGAGCAATGAGACAATCCAAGGAGTGCAATGGCAACAGATGCCGTCATTCCAAAACGTTCCTCTGATTTGTGATTCATCAAGTGACTTCCTTTCCCGACCGATTGATATTTCACAGTACGGAATGATCTATGCCTGTGCTCAGAAGAATGCCGGAATTGCTGGAGTCACAGTTGCAATCATTCGTCGCGATTTGCTTGCCCGTTCGCCGGACAATGTGCCGGCAATGCTGGACTACCGAACATTTGTTGAGAAAGGATCACGGCCGAATACGCCACCAGTTTTCGCCGTATATGTTTTGGGCTTGGTCTGTGAATGGCTGATGAATGAAGTCGGTGGTTTACACGCCATTCTAGAACGCAATACGGCCAAGGCTACGAAAGTATATGAAGTGATCGATTCATCAGGCGGTTTTTATAAAGGGCATGCTTGTCCTGCAAGTCGTTCCCTCATGAATGTAACGTTTCGTCTTCCTTCAAAAGATCTAGAAGCTACTTTTATAAAAAACGCTGCCTTGGAGGGGCTCACGGACCTCAAGGGGCATCGGTCGGTTGGTGGCATTCGAGCAAGTATTTACAATGCTATGCCGGAGGAAGGAGTCGAGGCCTTGTGTCAATTTATGAATGATTTTAAGAGTTCTCATGGATAGATAACCCTCATTCAGTCCTGTTCGGCGTGTCATTATTTGGATGCGTCAGGAGGGGCTCATCCTAAAATTACTATTACGTTGTGATCCCTACTCAAGGAGTGCTGGTCTCGCCCAGGTGCAAATAAACTATGCCATCCATAATCGTTCTCGATAAACTTAGCCCCGATGGGCTTGCTCTCCTTGATGCGGCTGGCCGATTGGGGATTTCCTATGAAGTGAAGACGGGTCTCTCTGGTGAAGAACTAAAGAATGTGTTGGCATCCCATGACGGGGCTATTTGTCGTAGTGGAGTAAAAATAACGGAAGATGTGCTAGCAGGAAACCATCGTCTTCGTGCTATCGTACGTGCTGGAGTCGGTACAGATAATATCGATAAGCAGGCTGCAACTCGCCAAGGGATTGTTGTGATGAACACTCCGGCGGGCAATACAGTAAGTACTGCTGAGCATGCGTTTACGTTACTTCTCGCTCTCTCTCGGAATGTAGCTCCTGCAGATGCAAGCCTTCGTGAGCATCGCTGGGACAGAGGCAAGTACATGGGTGTCCAGCTAGCGGGCAAGACGCTTGGTATTGTTGGTATGGGGCGTATTGGCCAGGCAGTGGCCAGTCGCGCCCGTGCCTTTGATATGAGGGTTGTGGTCTATGACCCCTTTCTGGCAGCAGAGCGGGCCGGTGAACTCGGTGTTGAATTGTTCGGAAGCGTGCGGGAAATGTTACCGGAACTCGATTATTTGACTGTCCACACGCCACTCACAGACGACACGCGTCACTTAATCGGTAAAGAAGAATTGGCTTTGCTCAAGCCTGGCGTGCGTTTAATCAACTGTGCAAGAGGTGGTATCTATGACGAAGAGGCGTTACTTGAGGGTCTTGAAAGTGGTGTCTTGGCTGGGGTCGCGCTCGACGTTTTTGAGGCTGAGCCATGTACAGAGAGCCCACTATTTGGACGACATGATGTGCTTGTAACACCACATCTTGGTGCGAGTACTGAGGAAGCTCAGTCCCAGGTCGCTATTGAAGGTGTAAATTTACTCACCGATTTTCTACGAACCGGGACTATTCGTCATTCTGTCAACTCGAGCCCAATTGACCCTGCAGATCTTGAGGGGCTTCGTGGTTTTCTTGATCTTGGGTGGCGGCTCGGTGTCTTATTGTCGCAACTCGACGACCAGCCGCCCAAGGCGGTTTCAATCGCATACAGGGGAGAGATTGCGTCGAGAAATACACGACTTATCACGGCCGCATTTGCCGCAGGGTTGCTGGAAACAGCACTTGAAGACGTCAATATCATTAATGCGGAGATGTTGCTGAGGGAGCGAGGTATTGAACTTGTGGAGCAAAGTAGAACTGACCCAGGTGCATTTAGTTCAGTCGTCGCTGTTGATCTTGTTGTTGGTGATCATGTCCACCGGGCGGCAGGAACTCTTTTCGGCCGATCCATGCCTCGACTCGTTCAGCTTGAAGGGCATCGCCTAGAGGCGTATCTCGATGGAACACTCATGATATTCATGCACGAAGATGTTCCAGGAATCATTGGTAATGTCGGTACAGCGTTTGGTGGAACTGGCGTAAATATTGCTCAGATGACCGTTGGTCGTTCAGCACCAGGTGGTGACGCGATTGGCGTACTTAGTCTCGATCAGGAGCCGACAGAGGAGTCGTTGTCGAAGGTGCGGGCCTGTGAAGGGATACATTCCGCAAAAGTATGCAAGTTGCCAATGGCTGGACAGCTTCCCTATTGGTTAGCTGCTGGATCGAACAGTTCAGACGGGAGATAATAAAGAAAGCCTGGCTTGCGTCTGGCACCTGCGTTCGTTGTTTAGGTCGAGTTGCTCCATCTTTGAAATGGTCCAAAAGCTATGAAGGAAGGGCCAGCAAAACTGTTGCGTTGTTCCATCCGGCTTGATTGTGCCGGTTGTAGAACTTTGGTTCTTTCGTTTGTCTGTCTGATGTGGATTGCTCTTGTTGGAGGTAGTGTCCCGGCAGAATCGATGCTTGAGCAATCGGCTTCACGACTCATTACAGCTCTTGGTGAGAAAGGCTACCACGATACCGCGGTTGCCGTACTCGACCAACTTGCTCGCGACGAGGCGGTATCAGATTCGTTTCAGCGGAAAATTCCCTTATGGCGAGCAAATGAACGTGTGGCCGGCATCCGTGAGACTTCAGATGCAGAGGAAAGGCAGCGGGCCTACGAGGGAGCGATCAGTGATTTCGAGGGAATTCTTAAGGGGCACCAGGATCTGTCCGTTGCGTCCGAGGCAGCTTTTCAATTGGGAATGGTCTTTCTTGATATGGGAAGATTTTCGAGGAACCAGGCAGCTGCGGTCGGGAAAGATAACAATAAGGCTCAACAATTCTTTGTGTCTGCAGTCGATATATTCGTAGGGCCACGGTCGGGTCAGACAGCCCTCAGTGCGATAGAGAAAGAGCTCCAACAAGTCGAAGGGCTCATTGGTGAATATCGAGACCGGCGATTGATTACGCCAGATGATCGTCGTGAACTGAATCAATTAGAGCAGAGCCGTGAACGACTGCGAGGTCGTCGTGTGCAGGTTCAATTGCTCGCAGCCGAGGCATTCTCAGAAATGGCTGAATGTTTTCAGGGCAGCTCAAAAGAATGGGCTCAGAGACTGGAGGAGGCACTGCGGCGGTACCATGCGGTGTATTTGTCGACGCCAACGCGTTCTGCAGGACTGTGGGCACGGCTTGAAGAAGGGAAGACCCTACTCGCTCTGGGCCGGATGAAAGAAGGACAAGAAGTTCTGCTTGAGGTCACAAAATTACCAAGTTCAGAGACATTGATCTACCAGCTGCGAGTGAAAGCAGTCAACACCTTGCTTGCCAGCTGGATCAACACTACGAGCTTGAAAGATGATGAACAATTTGATGAACGGCTTCGGCAATTTGTGCTCGGTGATAGTCCAATATCTCCACTCGATTCTGATTATCTGGCAATGCGGTATCGTTCAGCGGAATTGCTATGGCGACGTCTCGAGGCATCGCCCACAGGTTCGCAAGATGCTCGCAAATCGCTGCTGGCTGATGTCCGGATTCTGGCTCGAGGCGTTGCTCAGGCTGGTGGTGTCCATGCTGCGTCTGCACGAAAATTACTCGAACAACTAGGGCGGCAGGACGCAGCATTAGCTGAGCGACTTGGCAGTAGCTTTGCAGTATCTTTTCGTCGTGCTGAAGAAGTCTTAGAACAATATCGCCAGAATCCATCAGAAACACAGCGATCAGTAGCTCTTGCAGAACTTCAAGATGTTCTGAGGATCGCGCCCGGCCAGCCAACCGAAGATCAAGAACCGAAAAGAGAGCAACTCGCACTTCTGCGGTATCAGTTGGGACTTCTTTTTTATGAGGATCAGCGTTACCACGAAGCAGTTTCTCTAGGCGACTTTCTTGTGAGATATTCGTCGTATGATCCGATATGCCAAAAGGCAGCTGTTCTTGCGTTAGCCAGTTGGCAGGCGTTAGTTGTACAGCAGAATGCACAGTGGGCTGATAGTGCTACGACCCAAATTGGTGAACTAGCATCAGTGATTATGCAGCGATGGCCTCGTGCGAGATGTTCTATCGACGCAGCAAAGGTAAGCATCAGCCTTGCCTTACGGAATGGGGATAGCGCAGCTATCGAGAGCGTTCTACAAAGTTTTAATGGGGATGTAATTGGACGAGCTGACGTACTTTTGCGTGGTGGAGTAGCTCTATGGCATCTCTGTCAGAATTCTGCCGCCGAACAGAATAGATCCTCAAGCGGGCTGAGAACGGAATGTGTGCTGCATGCACGCCATGCTCTTGATAAAGGGCTAGCAGCCATCGAGGAAGCAAAGTCGATGCAAGACAAGACCTTCGATGTTGCTGTGGCTGGGGCCGTTGCACGTTGTGAAATTGCTCTGTACTCCGGGAAGGACGATTCTCTGGATCTTTTTTCCCTTCTTACTCATGCCGGCTATGGGCCTTGGTATGTTCTGCAAGATTCCTCCACGGATCTTCCACCATCAATTTATGAGCCTAGTTTGCGCGTGTGTATTCGGGGCTTTTCGGAGCTTCGGCGATACGGCTTGGCAAGGCAGGCAATGCAAGCCCTGGTCGAGAGCATATCCTTGAATCAAGAAGCAAAGCTTCGGCTTGTTGGAACATCCATTTCAGTTGGAAAAAAATTGATCGAAGCAGCAGAAGAACGTAGGGACCAAAATAATGCATCAAGTGAAAAGAATAGTTTTTCGATGGAAGAGATTGAGTTTATTGAGCAATTGCTTGACTTTGCGAGAGGAGCCACAGATCAATTAGAGGTGATGTCCTGGGTGGCGATTACCCTGAGCCGGCTTGGGCTTCCAGGTGACGGTCTCGTTTCGAGTGTTCCCGAAGAAAAACGAAAGTTCTTTCTCTTGCAGGCTGCTGCGACAATAGAAGAAATTCTATTACATGGTGAACTTCCTCAATCAGCAAGGACTCCTTGGCGACGTGAGTTGGTAGCGATCAGGTCAAGCCTTGGTCAGTGGGAGAAAGCCATAGAGCAGATGAGGGTCGTATTGGCCAGTCAGCAGAACAATCGGTCCCCAGTGCTTCAGCAGTATGCGGCAGATTTATTTCAGAAGGCAGCGGAGAATTCTCAGAGCCTTGAACAGGCACGAGCGTATTATCGTTCGGCGATTGTTGGCAATCGGGTGATGTTAAAGACTGGTGAAAGTATCATCTGGGGTTGGGGTTCGCTTGCGAGTCGCGTTTCAAAAGCAGCATTTGGTCCACGTGAAGGTGTTGCTGACAAGATGCAAGAGATTTATTTTGAGGCGCGTTTTCGGCTCGCTGCCTGTCGACTGGAGTGGGCGCAGAAGGAGGTCGACAGTGCTATCAAGGCTCGCTTGCTCAAAGAGGCTGAGGCCGATATCAAAATAGAGGCTCAGTTGCATCCAGGCCTCGGTGGTGACGGATTGAGAGAAAGGTTTGAGGAATTGCTGGAAGTAATTCAGCAGGAGTTTCGTATGATTTCAAGGACGAGATGAAGACTATGAAATGCAAATGTCCAGAAATAAGACCAAGCCGTATGACAAGATTGTTTGATTTGTTTTTTAGACGGCTTCTGATCTGTTGTGTCTATGTTGCATTGCAAAACGGATTAAGTGTTGACGCAGCTGATCAGGTAGTCACTCGTAACGAAACGTTGTTTGGGACAATAGAGTCCGTGTCGAGTGAGTCTGTGCAGTTGCTCCCTAGAGGCTCTACGAGTGCTTCCCGTGAAATAGGTGTTTCAGATGTCGTGATGATTCAATTTTCTGATGAGCCACAGGATTTGATTGAGGCAAAAAGGCGGCTTGTAAAAAACAATTTTGTTGGTGCTCTTGAAGCCATTCAGCAAGTCGATAAAGATGCAATTCAGGGTGCTTCGGTGGCGGTTCGTGGTGAATATGCATATGTCCGAGCGGTGGCCGCCGGTCATGTTGCGATGGGTGCGACTGAAAAAATATCTCCGGCCCTGAGTTCTATTAAAAAGGTAATCGACCAGTTTACTCGTTCAATTCATTACTATGATTTGCTCGAGGTTGCTGGGGATCTTGAGCAAGCCCTCGGACGATATGATGAAGCTGCTTCGCTGTACAAGAAAATTGCGATTGGTCCCCCGCCTATGGTGGTCCGCGCAGGAAGGCTTCAAGGAGATGTTCTAGCTGCGGAAGGTCGGTACCCAGAGGCAATAAAAGAATTTGAAAAAGTGCAGTCAGTCGATCTGGTTGGGGGCTTTGTTGAGCAAGAAAAAATGATGGCATGTCTTGGGCAGGCAGAAAGTCTTCTTTCTTTAGGTCGGTTTAGTGAAGCAGCCTCTATTATTCGTACCATGCTTTCGGGATCACTCCCTGAAGATGTGCCCGTTAGTGTGACCAATGTATTACTTGGGAACGGGTATAGCCTCCTTGGTCGAGCGCTCGCAGAGATGGAACAAGATCAAGATGCCTTAATTGCATATCTGACTGTGGATTTGGTGTATGGCGATGCCCCTGAAACGCACGCGGAAGCACTCTTTCATTTGTTTCAACTGTGGAATAGAGGGGGCTATCCTCGTCGGGCGGCGGAAGTGCGAGAAAGGTTGATCAAGACCTATCCGCAAAGTACTTGGGCTGCTGAGTTGAATTCGTCTGCCAAGTAAATCCACGTAGCATGTTTGGTCGCCATGGAGTACAAACAGTAAACTTCCAGTAGTCGTCAGGAAGATTTTCTGATGCAGTATGCACTTCAGGATGAGTAATTGATTAGGGCTTATGTGCCAGAAAGCAGGGATGTTCACAGATGCAGTTTTTCAGGAATCATCTGCGGCCTTGGGGTCGTATTTTCGTAATCGGAATAGTCTTTCTGTGGTCGGCTGCTGGAGTGGCTCAGGTTGCTGACGAGAGTCAGCCGGTTCCTCCAGAGGCTGGAGTCGAGATCGGTGCAGCGATTGAGCCAGTCATGCCTGAGTCGGATTTGGGTAGAGCTGGTAATGACGTGCTTCCAAACGCACCAGATAATTTGCTCGTCTATTACATTAAAGCGCTTGGTGCGACTTTTGTTATTGTTTTTGTCGCCCTTTCGTTCGCACTTGTGGCGTTACTTGTCATGTGCTTCTTGCAATTACGCCGTACGGTCCTTATGCCGCCCGATCTTATCGAAGGATTCGAGATTCATCTTGATAAGAAGGAGTTTCAGCAGGCGTACGAACTTGCAAAGGCAGACGATTCCTACCTTGGTCGTGTGCTCTCCGTCGGCCTTGTCAAACTGCAGGTAGGGCGGCAGCAGGCGTTTGATGCAATGCGTGAGACACAGGCTGAGGAAGCGATGCAGCTTGAGCATAAAATCAGCTATGTTTCACTCATTGGCGCAATAGCACCAATGTTCGGGTTGCTCGGAACAGTGAGTGGTATGGTAAGTGCGTTCACTGTTATCGCCCAGTCGGCCACCCAGCCCAAGCATCATGAACTGGCGAGTGGAATATCACAAGCACTGGTGACAACGCTCATTGGACTCTGGATTGCGATTCCTGCTGTGGCGTGTTTTAGCCTGTTTCGTAATTGGCTTGAGCAACTCAATAGTGATGTGGATACCGAAGCTGTGCGTCTTATTTCCAAAGTGCCGTTGAGTCAAAAGTAGTATCAGGGTGACAAGGGTAAATCAAATTTACGGGAAGTTTTGCAGTGATACGGAGAAATAATGGGCCAGCTGTAGTTGAGAACGATATGACACCCATGATTGATGTGACCTTCCAGTTGATCACCTTTTTCATGTTCGTATTGAATTTCAGTGAGGCAGAACAGGATGAACGTATACAGCTTCCGGCGAGCCAGTTAGCGAAGCCCGCAGAGGGAGTTGTTGAAGCGCCCATAACCATGCAACTCACGGCGGATGGTGGCGTTTTATATGCTGGTGAGATTATTCCGGTCAATGAAATTGGAGGTTCGCTTCAACGAGAGCGAGATATTATTGTGGCAGCTGATAAAGATCCAAAACGTGCAACGGTTATCGTTCGAGCGGATGGTCGGGCGAATGCCGGTGATGTGCAGCGAGTTATTCAGATTTGCCAGGAGCTTGGATTTCAGCAATTTGCGCTCCGTGCCCTTTACAAGCCGGACTGAATGATGCCCCCTCCCCTTCCCCGTCGACGGCTTGAAAAAGTGGCGGTCAATATGACTCCCATGATTGACGTTGTATTTCAATTGATGATTTTCTTTATGTTGACATTTAACATTATTGCTCCGGAAGGTGATTTTGATGTTCGTATGCCACTCGGGAAGTCATCTGCAGAGCCTCCCGATGACCTTCAATTACCACCAATTCAAGTGCGTTTGGCAGCAGATGATGAGGGCACACTTGCAGGT